>JBJKSJ010000158.1:0-14500 GCA_046704085.1 Ktedonobacterales bacterium
CCCGGCCTGCCACCAGTGATACGCGGTTTTATAGGTGACGCCCACCTGTTTGGCGTATTCGCTCAGCTTCATGCTGCTAGGATACTATAAACTATCCCAAAATGTCAATTATTAGCTTTTAGTTATCCACCCCTCCAGCAATCCCCTCGCTACCTCTCTTTGCCGACCCTGGTTGGCGTAGCAGCGGCGTGTGAGCCAGTCGGCGGGGATGCGCGTGCGGGCGGCGGGCCAGGTGAGGGCTTCACACGGAGTTTTTTACCATTTGATCACCTGGAAAGATGCTGCTGGTTACTGCCGGGCGCTATGCTCAGACTGGAGGGTCAGCCGCCAGGATCGCGGGTTCTCAGCCAGGAGCGCCGGCCAACCAGAAAGCAGGGAAAACGATGAAAACGGGCACAAAGAAAACCGATAGAGAGTTCCTGAGCATCTCGCAGCGCGTGGGAGAGTTGATCAGCATAGTGTTCATGTTGCTCTGCTTTGGCTTCTTCCTGTATCATCTGGTCGCTCAAACGGGCTTCTTCACCGATCAATTCGGGGCCTGGGAGCAGTTCTTCTTTTTTGGACCCATGCTTCTGGCCGTCACCGCGCCCTTTGCCAGAGCGATCATCGGGCGTCGCAATCCAGCCCGCCCGTTAGAAGTCGTGACGAATCTGTTTATGGCGGCTGGCGCTTACTGGCTGTTGATGGTCTTTCCCTTCAACTTCGCCCATCTGGCTGATGCGTTGCCCGGCGCCTTTCGTTTTCTGCTTGCCTGGATCAACAACGATATTGGCAGAATCCCCTTCATCATCCAGGCCATCGTGTGCCCAATCGTCGCTCTGGTGACGGCCTGGATATATCTTTCCCATCACAACAGACGAGCGCCCGCTCACGCGGCGTGATAGCAGGGATGGGATGGGGGCCAGGAGAACGCTAGGCGTCAACAAAATAATCGAAGTCTAGCTTCTTAATCTCATAGGAGGCGACTTTTGCCACTCCAACATCGTAATCGATCATAAGCTGAGCTAATTGCTGACCGTCAATAAGCACGATTTTGAGGCTGTCACCCCTGGTTGCATAGTCCCTTGCCTCATTTGAGAAGTTGGAGGTGGTAATAAATACGCCCTTCTTTGCTCCTTGTCCATGTAAGGCTCCAACAAACTTCTGAATCTCAGGACGACCTACCACACTGTCCCACCTCTTTGCCTGGAGATAGATCACGTCTAATCCTAGCCGATCTTCCTTAATAATCCCATCAATGCCCTCGTCGCCGCTCTTTCCTACCGCCTCGCCCGCATCTTTTCTGGAGCCACCATACCCCATCTTTACTAAAAGCTCCACGACCAACCTCTCGAAAAAACTGGGAGGGGAGACCTTGACACGGTTTAACAATTCCTGGGCCAGGTCTTGTCTTATTTTCTGATACCCGTATTCCAACAATTCCTCAGGAGTTTGATGGCTGTTTCCATCCATTGCAACCTCGGAGGCCGTTTCTTTATCCTTCTTTCCCCCTCCCCGGAACTCTACAAATTCAGGGAATTGCTCCAGAAACTTGACATCAATCCTGGGAGGATTTTGGCTTAGCACATCAAGACCACGTTGCGTGATTCTGAAAAACGACCGCCTGGTACTCTCAAGAAGACCAGCTTTTTTGAGATGGGTAGAAGCCCAACTGACCCTGTTATCAAAGGTCGTTTGCTGCCCGCTGGGCAAGAGGGCTTTTCGCTCCTGTTCAGTTAACTGAAAGGTCTGGGCAAGATTCTCGATTGTCTCGCGTAAAGAATGCTCCTGCTGGTCGGCAGTGAATCTGAGCAAAGGGAGCATGAAGCTCTGGAAATCTGGAATACTCATCTTACCGCCCTCGTCGCCTTGTGAAATAGCCTGGTGTGTGGCAGCAAGTATAGCATGAGTTGTCCAGGCCAGCAATGTTAAGGGAATAAGGATATGCCCAGGGAGAGATACTCTTAGAAACTGACTGAATTCCCGCACGCTCTGGGGAGTCATGATCGTTTCAAAGCAGATGAATTTGTCCTTCTCCTGACGGGAGTTGTAGCTTGATACGCTCATCAGCGAGAAAGAGGGGGTCGGCTGTCTCACTCATTCCTGTTGCCAGCGTATCAATGGGGAGCCATCCGGACGGGATGGTGGCCACGAGTGGAATGCTTCGCGGTAGTCGCTGTTTCCCTTCAAAAATCAACCATGTTCCAATGGGATACTCCCCGCTCTGCCATGCAAAGCAGGCTCTCAGTGATCTAAAGCGATGCGGCTGCTCCTCACGCCCGCTGCCCCGAATCGGCCCACTGCGCCCGCCAGGCGGCGGCTTCAAAAGGCTCGGCGAAGTACTGAGTCTCGCGCACGACGTGGTCCGCGCGAAACTCCATGATGCTCACCGTGTCGTACGGTTTCCCGTCGTAGGAGATGACCAGTTCGCTGATCCACAGATCGCCGCCGCCCCGCACGTGCCGGACGACGAACTCCCGCCGTGCCGGGTGGTGGCCCCGCTGGCCCTGGATGTTGCGCCGCCCGCTGAACCGCTCGCCTGATTGTGGATACTCAAGGATCGCATCATCGGTGTAGATCGCATGCTCCGCGACCTCGTCCCCCGTCTGCGATGCGGCCCAATGACGCTCGATGGCGGCCCGAAGATCTGCATCGGTCATGGGTGCTTGAACTCCTTCTTGGTGTACACTGCCGACCCCTCTGGCGAGGCCGCACAAGCCGTACCAACACCGCCAAGGTTCATCACTCTTCTTGCCAGGCTCGCTGATTGCTCTGTCTTCACGGGGCACGTTGCGCGGGGGAATAGTCGCGCCCGCATCGGGCATGGGTCAGCAGCGAATCCGCACCCCGCCTATCAGTGTAAAAAGCTCAGTCCGCCAGCCGCATCGAAACCTTCCCAAACACGCGCTTAGAACCCCTCCAGCAGCCCCCGCGCCACGTCTCGCTGGTGGGCCTGGTTGGCGTCGTAGCGGGTCAGCCAGTCGGCAGGGATGCGCGCGCGGGCGGCGGGCCAGGTGAGGGCTTCGCCCGGATTGAGGATGCCGCCGTCGAGAATGTCGGCCAGGAAGCAGGTCATGTCGCCAGCGTCAAGCGTGGCGCGCACCTGGGCTTCCAGATAGCTCAGCGTGTCCAGCAGGATGGGGCTGCCGGTCTTGCGCGCCTCCCAGCGCAGCCCGGCCAGTTTGTCGCCGTCGCGCCCGGAGCGCAGGCCCAACTGCTCGATCAGGTTCAGGTTTTGCTCGCCCAGCAGGTGCAGGGCAAAGACGCCGCTCTCCAGCAGCAGATGATGGGTATAGTTCGCCTTCCAGATGTCAATGAGGATGCGCGGGCGGTCGCGCAGGATGCTGGCGTTGAGGGCAGACACGGCGATCTGGCCGTTGGCCTGACCGCCGTGCGCGGTGGTGATGGCGACGAGCGGCGCCCAGAAATGCCCCGTAATCTGTTGAATGACCTGCTCATCCATCGTGTCTTCGTCCCAGCCCACGTAGGTGGGCTTTGCGGCGCAGCCTCCAGGCGCGGCCTTCAGCCGCCAGCCGCCCGGAGGCTTTCTGATCAACGTGCTAGTCTTGGGTCTGCCCGGTTTTGCGTCGAATTAGGGTGAGGACATATTCATAGAACTCATCAAAAGGGTCTTCAAGCCGCGTCGAGGCCGGAATAATTTTGCCCGCGCGCAGCAGGGCCACAATGGCCTCCAGAAACGCGGCAACCTCCTGATAGTTCGGATCGACGGCCATCTCCTGGCGAAAGGCTTCAATCCTCGCGGCCATACGCTCGCGCCGCTCCAGGCCGCGTTTGCCTCTGGTGGCGACGGCCATAACGGTCTGCTCGGCGATATTGCCCAGCAACTCGCTAATCTCTTCGGCATCGGTCGCGTAGCCCTTGATCGGCGCCGGGAAACGCTGCGACAGGCCGGTGAGCGGCGGCGGCGGCACGCTGGGATCGACGCCGGGCGTTGGCCTGGCGCGGGTGCGCGGCAGGGCAGTGGGCGGCGCGTGCCCGTTGTGGCCGTTTTGCGCCGCCTTGCCAACATCCGGCGACGTGGGTTTCGGCGCGGGCGGCGGCGCTGTTGTTGAGGCTGGCGTTGGTTCGGGCGCCGCTGGCTCTGACGCGGGAGCATCGGGTGGCGGAGCGGCGACCCTGGCCTCCATCTGGCTGACTTCGGGCGCGCGCTCCGGCGAGGGCGCATCGACGGATTCATTCGGCGGCTCAACGGTGGTAGTGGCAGGGGTGGGCTGAGATGATGCTTCGGCAGGAAGAGCAGGAGCGATAAGTGCGGTGGGCGCGGCTGGCTCAGCGAGAAGATCGGGCGGAGCCGCTTGCAGTTCCTCCTTCGTGATCTCCCTCTTGCTGGCGCCCCGCCACGCGCGGGTGAACAGCAGGGTCAACAGGGCGACCAGCGCCACGCCCGCGCCGCTGTATTCGGCGGTCAGCGCGCCCGACCAGCCAGGATAAAAGATAAATCCAGTGACCAGCGCTGCCAACCCAAGCAAGAACACTGCTATTCCCAGCCAGAAACGGGTCTTGGTGTGTGATCCTTTCACGGGCCTTTTTTCCTTTGTTGGCGTGGGATGAGCCGTTTCCTCCCCCTCATCGCGCAGCGCCAGACCTGCGCCGCTCGTGTGATTGGGATCGTGCGGGCCAGGCATACAAGAACCTCCAACGTTCTGAGTAGGATACGTCACTCCCTTATAGTAGCATGCCCGACTGAGCAGAACAAGAGCGGCATGAATGATGCCAGCCATGCTCAGATTGACACAGGCGCGCGCTGGTCCATATAATGCGCCCGAAAGAGAAAAACGCTGTGTTGCCGAGCAACAGGAAGAGAAGGAACAGATATGAGTATCAGTGATGATACCGTCATTCAGGATATTGTCGCCCGCGAGATTCTGGATTCGCGCGGCAATCCCACCGTTGAGGTCATGGTGACGCTGCTGGCCGGCGCGGTCGGCGTGGCCGCCGTGCCGTCGGGCGCGTCAACTGGCGCGCACGAGGCGGTGGAACTGCGCGATGGCGATAAGAGCCGCTACGGTGGTAAGGGTGTGCTGAAGGCGATCCAGAACGTCAATGAGACGATCAACGACGCGATTACTGGCCTGGACGCGCTCGATCAGGTGGCGCTCGACCAGGCGCTGCTGGACCTGGATGGCACGCTCAACAAGGCCAATCTGGGCGCCAACGCCATCCTGGGCGCGTCGCTGGCGGTTGCCAAAGCGTCGGCAGCCGCGCTCGATCTGCCGCTCTATCGCTATCTGGGCGGTGTCAGCGCGGCCACGCTGCCCGTGCCGATGATGAATATCCTCAACGGTGGCAAGCACGCCGAAAACTCCACCGACCTGCAAGAGTTCCTGGTCTTGCCAACCGGAGCAACCTCGATGGCTGAGGCCGTGCGCATGGGCGCCGAGGTCTATCAGGCGCTGAAAAAAGTGCTGCATGATCGCAAGCTCAATACCAACGTGGGCGATGAGGGCGGCTTTGCGCCCTCGCTGGGGTCCAACCGCGAGGCGCTGGAACTGATTCTGCGAGCCATCGAGGCGGCGGGCTACAAGCCGGGGACGGACATCCACATGGCGATGGACTCGGCGGCCAGCGAGTTTTACCAGGATGGCAAGTATGTGCTGGCCCGCGAGGGGCGCATGCTGACCGCCAGCGAACTGATTGGCCTCTACGAGCAGTGGGTCGGCGAATATCCGATTATCAGCATCGAGGATGGGCTGGCCGAGGATGATTGGGAAGGCTTCGCCGAGTTGACCAGGCGGCTGGGCGGCAAGATTCAGATCATGGGCGATGATCTCTTTGTGACCAACGTGCTGCGCTTGAGCCGGGGCATCCGCGAAGGCGTCTGTAACTCCATTCTCGTCAAGCTCAATCAGATTGGCACGCTGACGGAGACGCTGGCGGCGATTGAGATGGCGAAGCGGGCGCGCTATACGGCGGTCGTCTCCCATCGCTCCGGCGAAACAGAGGACACGACGATTGCCGATCTGGTCGTGGCGGCCAACGCCGGGCAGATCAAGACCGGCGCGCCCGCGCGCAGCGAGCGCGTGGCAAAATACAATCGCCTGATGGCGATTGAGCAAGAGCTTGGCCGCGCCGCCCGCTACGCCGGGATGGAGGCGTTCTATAACATCCGCCGATAGGCGGGCGGTTAATGAAGTTTTCCCTGGTATCCAGGCCACCGAGGGCTGGCGGCTGAAGGCCGCGCCTGGAGGCTGCGCCACAAAGCCTGCCTGCGCAGGCTGGGACGAAACGGGAGCCTCTCTAAAAAATGAAACGTCATCAACCGCTAGCCCACTACATTTTGGTCAGCGAACTGACATAGGGCACGCGATCCACCATCCAGAAGGATACCGGCACGCCAATGATGGTGACGGCGATGGCAAAGGCGGCAATAACCCAGACGAGGGTAAACCAGGAGCCAATAAAGATAAAGTAGACGATGCGCAGCAGGATGTTGTGCTGTTTCGGGCCTGACTCATGGTGATGCAGGTGGCCTTTGGCGTCCTCGAAAACCTCCAACTTGCGGCGGCGCGCCTTGAGCGTCATGATCGCCGGAATGCGATCATAAAGGAAGAGCGCCAACGGAATGCCAATGATCGTGACTTGCAGAATGGAGGCGATGGTGATGACGATCACGCCGAGCCATGAGCCAATGAAGATAAACCAGAGAAAACGCAGGATGATATTCGGGCTTTTACCCTCGTTAATCACAACATCGTTCGACATGAACGCTCCTTGATAAGTGCTTCGATCAATACAACAAAGAATGGCCGCTAGTAGTATCACCTACCGGCGGCCATGCTGTCAATCTATTAGTGTGGTCAAGGAGAGAACAGTCCTACCCCAGATACTCCAGCGCGGCGCGCGCCATGACCTCCACGCCGATGGGCAGCCCGGCTTCGTCAATTCTGAAGCGTGGGCTGTGATGGGGCGAGTCGTCATAGGCGCTGTCTTGCGCCCCCAGCGAGAAATAGCAGCCAGGGACGGCGTTGAGGAAATAGGCCATATCGTCGCTGGCGCTGGCGATCACCTGATCCAGCGTGTTCTCGGCGCCAACGGTTTCGGCGGCGGCGCGGCGCACCAGATCGGACATCGCCTCGTCGCTGACGCAGGGCGGGCAGCCCTCCAGCAGTTCAAAGCTGGTGGTCGCGCGCAGACTCGCCGCAATGTTCTGGGCCAGTTGCGGGATGCGGCTCGTCAGGTGGGCGCGCACCTCATCCGAGAAGGTGCGGAAGGTGCCTTCAAGCACCACTTCATCGGCAATCACGTTGCGGGCCGTGCCGCCATGAAAGCTGCCGATGGTCACGACGGCTGGCTGAAAGGGCGAGACTTCGCGGCTGACCAGCGACTGAAGGGCGACGACGATCTCGGAGGCAACCAGGATCGGGTCAATTGCCATGTGGGGCATCGCGCCATGTCCGGCGCGCCCGCGCACGCGGATATTGAAGCTGTCGGCGCTGGCAAGCCCCGCGCCGCTGCGCACCACCACCTGTCCGACGGGTAAACCGCTGGCAATGTGCAACCCGATCACCGCGTCCACGTCGGGATTCTTCAACGCGCCTTCCTGAATCATCGGCTCCGCGCCGCCGATCTGTTCTTCAGCCGGCTGAAAGAGGAAGGTCACATTGCCGCGCAGTTCGTCCTGATGCGCGGCCAGCACCTCGGCAAGCGTGAGCGCGATGGCGGCGTGGGTATCGTGCCCGCAGGCGTGCATCTTGCCGGGCACTTTGGACTTGAAAGGCAGGTCGTTCTCTTCCTGCACAGGCAGCGCGTCAATATCGGCGCGAATCGCCAGCGTTTTGCCTGGCTTGCTGCCGCGCAAGATGCCGACCACGCCGGTCTTAGCCACGCCTGCGCGCACCTCCAGCCCGCAGGCGCGCAGCACCTCGGCGATGATCCCGGCGGTGCGCGTCTCTTGAAACGCCAGTTCGGGGTACTGGTGCAAGTCGCGGCGCAGTGCAATCAGCGTGTCGTGTCGTTTGGCAATCTCTTGCTTGATGTCCATCAGATGACGCTCCTTTTACTCAATAGACTCTGCACAAAATACAAGCGAATCGAAGGCGCTGCCGGGCGGGTATCCTTAGCGGGACGCCGGTTCGGTGATCGCCACGACGCGCCCATCAGTCATGGCCTGCAAGTCGGCTGGGGTCAGTTGAAAGACCGCGCGGGGCGTCCCGGCGGCGGCCCAGAGTGTCTCATACTGCAAAAGCGTTTCGTCAATAAACGCAGCTACCGATTCCCGATGCCCCAGCGGAGGCACCCCGCCGACGGCAAAGCCCGTGCGCTGGCGCACAAAGTCGGCGTCGGCTTTCTCAATTGGCTCGCCGACCAGTGCGCTCAAGCGACGCTCATACACCGGGTTGGGTCCGGTCGCCAGAGCCAGCACGGGCGTCTGACTCAGGCTCCCCTTGAAGACGAGCGATTTCACAATCTGTTCAATCTGGCAGCCCACCGCCTGGGCCGCCTCTTTCGCCGTCCGCGTCGAGTCGGGTAGCTCCACGACCTGATGCGCGAAGCCGCGCTGCCGCAGCGTCTCTTGAAATCGCTGCGCGCTGGAACTCAACTCCTGGGCCATACGTCCCTCCTTCTGATCCCACTCATCGCAGATACTCCAGCGCGGCGCGAACCGTCACCTCGACGCCGACGGGCAGGCCCGCCTCGTCGCTCTTGAAGCGCGCGCTGTGGTGCGGCGCGTCGCAGCCGATGGCGCTGTTCTGCGTGCCGACGAAGAAATAGCAGCCAGGGACGGCGTTGAGGAAGTGAGCCATATCGTCGCTGCCGGTGGTCAACTGATCGGCGCGGACGTTCTGCGCGCCGATGGCCTCGGCGGCGGCGCGCTGCACCAGCTTTGCCATGCCCTCGTCGCTCACGCAGGCGGGGCAGCCGCGCATCATCTCGACCTCGACGCTGGCGCGCAGCCCGGCGGCAACACGTTGGGCCACTTCCTGGATGCGCTTCTCCAGATGGGCGCGGTCCTCATCGTCGAAGGTGCGATAGGTGCCCTGAAGTTCGACCACATCAGGGATGACGTTAAAGGCCGTCCCGCCATGAATGCTGCCGATGGTCAGGACGGCAGGATTGAACGGCGAGATCTCGCGGCTCACCAGCGATTGCAGGGCGACCAGAATCTCTGCGGCGGCCAGGACGGGATCGACGGAGAGATTGGGCATCGCTCCGTGCCCTCCGCGTCCGCGCACGCGCAGGGTGAAGCCGTCGGCGCTGGCGAAGGTTGCCCCCGCGCGCGCGCCCACCTGTCCGGCGGGCAGACTATTCCAGAGGTGCAGGGCGATCACCGCGTCCACATCGGGATTCTTGAGCGCGCCAGCGTCGATCATCGGCTGGGCGCCGCCGATGCGCTCTTCGGCGGGCTGAAAGAGAAACGTCACATTGCCATGCAAGTCATCGCGGTGCGCGGCCAGGATGTCCGCAGCAGTCAGGCCGATGGCGAGGTGACCGTGATGCCCGCAGGCATGCATCTTGCCGGGCACTTGAGAGATGAAGGGCAGGTCGTTCTCTTCCTGCACGGGCAGGCCATCAATATCGGCGCGAATCGCCAGCGTTTTGCCCGGCTGGCCGCCGCGCAGCACGCCCACCACGCCAGTCTTGCCCACGCCTGGGCGCACCTCCAGCCCGCTGGAGCGCAGCCGCTCGGCAATGATGCCAGCGGTGCGCGTCTCTTCCATTGCCAGTTCGGGGTACTGGTGCAAGTCGCGGCGCAGGTCGATCAGCGTGCTGTGGCGCTGGGCAATCTCCTGCTTGATGTCCATCGATCAGACTCCTTTGCAGAGCATAGAGAGGGATACAAGGCGCATGCCTGGACCCTTATCTTAACCCTTCCGTCAACGTTCCGCCAGTCCGCCGAACTCCCGCACCATTTGCTTCATCCTGGCCGGTGATCGCGTCAGGAAGTCCAGCAGAAACGCGCCGGTTTCTGGCCGCGCCAGCGCCGCGACAGCCTCGAAGTGTGGCCGGGGATCGATCCCCGCCCGCGTGGCGGCGTGATGCAGAAAGGCCAGCGAGACGATCACGTCTCGATAGTCGGGATGCTCCTGCACGATGGCTCCTGCCGCCAGCCCCAGCCGCAGAGGCATGGTGTCGTCTGGAGTTGTGATGCGCCGGGTAATGCGCCGCATGTAGCCCAGGATCAGGTTATCAAAGCGCAGATAGGCCAGGTGCGGGCGCGCCAGGGTGCTTTGCTGAGACGCAAAGAGATCGATCAGGAAGGCGCGGTGAGCGGCGCTCGCTTCCAGGTAGATCGCGCAGAGCGCGTCGAACCTGGCGTCGAGCGGTTCGGGGAACGCGCTGGCGAGATAGTCTTCAGTATCAATGCTCCCCGGCAGGCGCTCCCACGCGGCCAGACGCGCCAGGAAGGCGCTGTCGTCCATTGCGCTCCCTTTCTGCTGGTTTGGGTCGGCTAGCGCACGATGCGATCAAAGGCGTGGCGCAGCGCCCAGGCGCTCTCCTCCACGTCGGCGCTCGCCTGAGCCTCGCCCAGCCCCTTTTTCAGGGCGTCCAGCGCCCTGGCCTGGCCGGGAAAGCCCCGGCTGACCTGCGCGAAGATCAGCGTGAGCGCCGTCGCAAAATAGAGCCGCGCGCAGCCTGCGATGTCGCCGCGATTATAGCGCGGCGCGCCAACGGAGATCGCGGCTTCGATGGACAGCGCGATCTCGCCAAGCGAGGCCAGCGTGGTGATGTCTGGGAGTTCCAGGATGGTCAGCAGTTGTTCCTGGAGCGCGGCCAATGTCGGGATGGGTGTCATAACCTCGACCAGCGGGCGGCTGCGCTGATGGCTGGTAAGGCTGAACGGGCCAGAGACGGCGGCCAGTGGGCCAGAGTGGCGCTCCACCCGCGCGCGCAGGATCGCCAGGGCGGCTTTCGGCCAGCCAGGACCAGACTCAGCAGGCGTTTCCAGCAGCAGCGCCAGCACCTGGCAGGTATGGACAAGTAGCATCTGGCGTTCGTGCTGGTCGCCCTGCTGGGCGGCCTGCGCCAGAATGCCCTGTATAGCGGTTTTTAGAGATACAAGACGCATACAATGCGCTCCTAAAGGTTAGACACGGCACACTCCGCCAGAAAGCATAGCATAAGAAGATGCTCGAAAGCCAACCCCACAGCATATTTTTAACCGATCTTTCTCTGGTGTTTACTGCTTTAGTTACCGCTGCCAGCTATCGTTTCTAGTGTCGAATACCCCCCTGGGGTAGGGGGTCGGCAGAGGGAAAATCCCGCTGTCTTTTAGTCAGGCCATTCTCCGGGCTGCATATCAGCAGCAACGTCTCTTTCCAGCGATCTGTCTGGATGAAAGGAACACTATAATGAAACTCATCGACTTTTTGGCAAGCGCCCCTGGTCGCCTCGTGCGGGCGATAGCCGGGCTGGCGCTGATTGGCGGCGGGGCCTATCTCATGGCTACCAATAACGTCGTCATCGGCCTGATTGTGGGCCTGGTGGGCCTGGTCCCGCTGCTGGCAGGCATGCTGGATGTCTGCGTCTTCGCGCCGTTGTTTGGCGCGCCCTTCCAGGGGATGAAGATCCGCCAGCGCGTTCACGCCATGTAACAGCCGCGCTGCTGTTTACGTGGCGCGCCGCCTCCCAGACGACTCAGCGTGGAGCAGCCTGGGAGGAGGCGCGCTAAGAAGCGTTCGCAGGCAGAGGTCTTAGCGCCGGTCAAACTGGCGCTCCAGGGCGGCCAGGCTGAGATGGACCATAGTGGGGCGGCCATGACAGCAGCTATAGCGCGCGTCTACCTGCTCTAACTGGCCGATCAGGGCGCGCATCTCTTCGAGCGAGAGGACATCGCGCGCCTTGATGGCGGCTTTGCAGGCGACGTTTGCCAGGGCGTGTTCTTCCCAGGTTTCGCTGTGGCCGCCCCCCGTCTCCCGATAGCCCGCCAGTTCCAGCAGCAGTTCGCGCAAGTCATCGGCGCTGGCGTTAGCCCCTTTGGCGAGCGGCCCCGGCACGGCGCGAGCCAGCAGCGTGGCCGGACCAAACGGCTCCAGGTCAAAGCCAATCGCCCGCAGCGCCTCCAGCCTGTCCTCGATAGCCTCGCGCTCGCGGGGCGCGCATTCCAGCGGCAGCGGGCTGAGCAGCAACTGCGACGTGGCCGCCCGCGCCTTCGCCCCGGCGACCATCTCTTCCAGCAAGATACGCTCGTGCGCGGCGTGCTGGTCGATCAGATAGAGTCCATCCGGTCCTTCGGTAATGATATAGCTCTGGGCTAACTGGCCCAGGACGCGCAGGGCCGGAAGCCGCCCGGTCGCCTGAAACTGCTCGTGCGCGCCGGGCGCGGGGACGTGAAAGCCAGCCACGCCGCCTCTGGTCCGCTCGCCGCGCTCCCAGGCCGCGCTGCCTGCCGCCGCCGCGCCAGCCCATGCTCTGGGCAGCGTGCGCCACAGCGGCCCCTGCGCAAAGGTTGGCTGGGCGGGCGGCGCGCTCGCCCCGGCGTCTTGTTGGCCCAGGCTGGCATCGTCTCCGCCTGGCGCGCCAGCATCGTCCTGGCCCGCGCCGGGCCACCAGGATGATGGCGCGCCAGGGTCTGGCGGCGCGGAGAAGGCGCTCTCGGCCAATGGCGGCGCTTCGGCAATCTCCAGCAGCGCGGCGCGCACGGCGCGCTGCACGGCGGCGTAAACCTGGCGCTCGCGCAGAAACTTCACTTCGGTCTTGGCCGGATGCACGTTGACATCCAGCAGCGCCGGGTCCAGGCGAATGTTGAGGACGGCCAGCGGATGCCGTCCCGCCAGCAAGAGCGAGTGGTATGCCTCTTCGACGGCGAAGGTGAGCATGCGGCTCTGCACCCAGCGCCGGTTGACCAAGAACGAGAGGTACTGGCGGCTGGATTTGTAGCAGCCTGGGCGGCTGATGTAGCCAGAGACTTCCGGCGGCAGGTGCGCCTCGTCGGCTGGGTCGCGGGGTGCGCTTTGCGCGGTGATCATCTGATCGGCGATCTCCAGGCCAAAGACGGCGACCAGGACGCTGAAGAGTTTGCCGTCGCCAGAGGTGCTGAAGACCTGACGGCCCTCGTTGGCGACATTGAAGCGGATTTCAGGATAGGCCAGCGCGTATTGTTGCAGCAGGTGCAGGCAGTGGCCGGTTTCGGTGCTGCGGCTTTTGAGGAACTTGAGGCGCGCCGGAACGCTGGCAAAAAGATCGCGCACGCTGACCGTTGTGCCCGCTGCCGCGCCCGCCTTGCTGACGCTGCCCGACGCGCTGTTGTTGGCCGTAATCGTCGCGGCAATCTCGCTCTGCGGCGGGCGGCTGGTAATTGTCAGGTGCGCGACGGCAGCGATGCTCGCCAGCGCCTCGCCACGAAAGCCGAGCGTCTGGATGCGCTCCAGATCATCCAGCGCCTGGATTTTGCTGGTGGCGTGGCGCGCCAGGGCCAGCGCGAGTTCATCCGCCGGGATGCCGCGCCCGTTGTCGCTGACGCGAATCAGGCGCAGGCCCCCCTCTTGCAGATCGACGCGAATGGTCGTGGCCCCGGCGTCGATGGCGTTTTCCAGCAGTTCTTTGACCACCGAGGCAGGCCGCTCGACGACTTCTCCGGCGGCAATCTTAGCGGCTACGTCAGTTGGCAGCAGTTGAATCGGCATATGTGGCCCTCCCAGCAGTGAGAGATGCTTCAATCCCTGGCGGCCCGCCTGTACCCCCGGCGTCTCGCCGGGCGCTCTTCCGTACCCCCGGCGTCTTGCCGGGCCGTCCTGGGGGGCTTTGTACCCCCGGCTTCCAGCCGGGCCGTCCCTGGCGGCCAATCGCCGACGCTACTAAGGAACGCTCAACTGGATTGTGTATGCTTCAAGGTTCGGCTCCCAGAAACATACGGGCTACCGGCCAGATACCAGCGCCAGGGCAGATCCGTTCCCACGCTGATGCCGATGCGCGTGGAGGCGGCGATCTCGGCGTCGGGGGCCAGCCCAGGCTCGTCATCCAGCCAGAGCGTGTCGCCCAGCAGCGAGAGGCCGTTTTCGGCCAGCGTCAGGCCCAGCGCCGCGCAGACGCGCCCCGGCCCGCGCGCCAGATCGCGCAGCAGCAGAGTCTCGCCCCGGCGCTGGCGCATCAGGTCCAGCCCGACAGTTGGTTGAATGGCGCGAATCAGGACGGCAGCGCCGACGCCCACCGGCTCGCTGCTGATATTGAGCATGCAGTGCATGCCATAGCTGAAATAAATATAGGCGTAGCCGGGAGGGCCATACATGATCCTGGTGCGCGGCGTGGGCCGCAGGTAGCCGTGCGCCGCCGGGTCGCTGGCCGAAAGATAACCCTCCGTCTCGACAATGACGCCTCCAGAGACGCCCTCCGGCGTGGCGTGCAGCACCGTCTTACCCAGCAGCGCGCGGGCCAACTCCAGCGTCGGCTGTTCGTAGAACGCCTGCGTGACCTTAGCGATGGGACCACCACTACAACAGAATTTCTGTTCTATTATAGCACAGAGGCCGGAGCATGAATGTATGCTATACAAACTATTGGCTGTTGAGGTATAATTTCCACGTTTGGCTAGACAGCAGTCGTAATATGAATCATTATTGGT
>JBJKSJ010000159.1:0-8902 GCA_046704085.1 Ktedonobacterales bacterium
CGGCCCGACCCCGCTGCCCCCAACCCAGCGCGCCTCCAGGCCGCCCGCCGCCGCGCAGCCTCCCGCCTGGAGCGGCAGCCCAACCCTCAGCGGCCCGCAGCCTGGCTGGAGTTATCCAACTCCCAGCAGCCCGCAGCCTGGCTCTGGACCCTACACGCCGCCAGTGGGCTATCAACTTGTGCCCATAGCGCCGCCAGTGGCCGCGCCGCTCGCGCCAGCGCCGCCCAGGAGCAGGCGAGCCAAAGCCTCGGCAATTCTGGGGGCTATTGCCCTGGATACCATGCTGGCATATCTGCTAGCATTATTCCTGGCTGGGAGAGATTTTTTACAGACTGGCACTCCTATCTTCTTTGGGGTTATTGCCCTCTTGTCTGGGCTGGGCGCTATCGCAGAGGGGCACTATGCAAACCGTGATGTTCGTGAAGGTAAGCGAGTTGATCCAAAACGCATAGCAAGAAGCGGCATCATTGGAGGTAGGATGAGCCTGATTTTGCTGGGACTGGCAATCGTCCTGACCCTGGACGTCTCAGCCTCCATCCATAATTAAGCATAGCCTGACAAGGAGATAGCTAGTGAGGCAACCAATGGAGGGAGAACTGGCCGAGCGTTGCCCGGCTAGAAGCCGGGGGTACAAACTGGGCCGTCCCCTGTACCGCCGGCTTCTAGCCGGCAGGGGTGGGGGGTCTGGCGCCTGCGCGAACGTCGCCCACTGAAGCGCAGCATTGCGGCAGCCCGACATTCGCCGGCTGGAAGCCGACGGTACAAGTGAGACCCTGGTCCTACCCAGACTTGACGAATCCTTGCTGAGCCGGTACACTCAGGAAGGATGATACAGCGTAGCCAGGCTGCCAGAGGAGGTCATTTTGCGATGATGGAACGCCAGTACATTGGCCGCTATCGGATCACCGGCAAGCTAGGCCGGGGCGGCATGGGCACCGTCGTGCAGGCAATGGATGAGGTACGCAATCGCCCGGTGGCGATCAAGCTCCCCAACGACCTGGACCCCGATGCCATCCAGCGGCTCAAGCAAGAGTGCGAAGTCGTCACCAGGCTGGAGCATGCTAACATCGTCCAGGTCTATGGCTCTGGCAGCGACCCAGACCTGCCCTTTTACATCGTCATGGAATTTGTCCAGGGCCGCACGGTGGAAGGCCTGCTGCGCGAGCAGGCCGGGCGCCCGCTGGAGCCGCAGCGCGCGCTGAAGATCGCCCTGGGCGTGGCCGAGGCGCTGGCCTACGCGCACAAGCCGCCGCTGCGCGTCATCCACCGCGACATCAAGCCAGGCAACGTGCTGATTCGCCAGAGCGACGAAGCCGTCAAGGTCACGGACTTTGGCATCGCCGCCGTGCTGGCCGAAAAGACCGGGCGCACCGCCGTTGGCACACTGGCCTATATGGCCCCGGAGCAGGCGATGGGCCAGGGCGTGGACGCGCGCACCGATATTTATTCGCTAGGCGCCATGCTGTACGAGATGCTGACCGGCCAGCGCCCGCCGCAGATTGCCGCCTCGCAGCCGAGCGCGCCCAGCGGCTCGCTGGGCGCCATGATGATGTCCCCCGATATTAGCCAGCGCGTGGACCGGCTGGTGCTGGGCATGCTCAGGCGCGACCCCAACCAGCGCATCCCGCAGAACGCGGCAGACCTCGTGGAAGAACTGCGCGCAATACTGGAGGGTCGCCCTACGCGCATCCTCTCGGCGCCATCACCCAGTTCAGGTGGGGTCTATGATCCCTCGCGCCCGGCCAATCCCTCGCAGGCCATTCGGACACGCGGGCCGGTCGCGCCGTCCATCGTTCCACCCTCTGGCTACACCAACTATCCCGCGCCGGGGGCAGCGCCCCATCCACCGGCCTACCCGATGCCCTATCCGTCGCCCTATCCCCCCCAGGCGCCAGTCATTGTCAATGTCCACCAACAGGTACAACAGCCGCTGATGGTGCAGCCGGTGGTGCCCGTCGTGCCTATGGTGCAGGTCTTCATCCGGCCCAGCAGCGCCAAGGCGTCAACAGCCCTGACCCTGGCAATCCTGTCGATCTTCTTCCTGGGGCCGATCCTCGCGGTTCCCGCGATTATCACTGGGCACGCGGCGCTGAATGAGATCAAGGCCAACGGGGGGCAACTCGACGGGCACGGCCAGGCTGTCGCCGCTCTGGTCATCGGCTATCTTATCACGGCCCTCGGACTCCTGATTCTTCTGCTCATCCTGGCAAGCCCCAGATGAGCGCGGTTTCACCGGGCATACCGTTGCGCGCACCGCAGCCAGCCGCCTTGACGAAGCGGTGATAAAACGGTACAGTGGGGCGAGCAGCAACGAAGTGTGTTGAGGGGCTGGCGAGATGGAACGGCCTATCCTGGCCCTGGGCTGACGCTGATTGTTTTTCATGCACAACCATCGCTCGTGGCGGTTTGAAAGGGCTGTATGGGAGCATCACTCGCGCAACCCACCTCAATGGGTGGTGGACGCTACACGGACTTGCAGCGCCTGGGCGGCGGCGCGATGGGGGCCGTCTTCCTGGCAATGGATCAGCAGCGCCACGAGCGCGTCGCCATCAAAGTGCCAGCGGCCAGCCGCCACTGGCGCGCGGAATATGAGAAGCGCGTGCTAAAAGAGATCGGCATCCTCAGCGCGCTGCAACATCCCAACATTATCACCATCCAGGATTGGGGCCAGGATCCCACGTATGGGCCGTATATCGTGATGGAATATATCGAGGGCGGCTCCGTCCTGCAATTGATGGCGCGCAATCCTGGCAACCGGCTGGAACCCTACGAGGCGCTGCGCATTGCTGCCACCGTCGCTGAGGCGCTGGCCTACGCCCACTCGCGCCAGCCGCCGATCATTCACCGCGACATCAAGCCGGATAACATCCTGATGCGCCGCTCGGATGGGCAGATCAAGGTCTCCGATTTTGGGCTGGCGGCGGTGCTGACCGGCAGGCGCGCCATGACCCAATGGGGCACGCCCGACTATATCGCCCCGGAGCAGGCGCTGGGCAAGGGCGCCGACGGGCGCAGCGATATGTACTCGCTGGCCGCCACGCTCTACCATATGCTCACCGGCATCCGGCCTCCCTCATTGGGTCAGCCGCTGCCCATGCGGCCCAGCGCCGCGATAGCGCCAGGCGTGCTGCACAGCGATCAGATGCGTCGGATCGACTTCCTGATCATCACCTTGATGGCCTATGACCCCAACAACCGCCGTCCCGCGCCCGACCGGCGAGCCTGGCGCGCCTCGGAGGTCGCCGAAGAACTCCACGCCATTGCCGAACGCCGCCCGGCGCAGGTCTACCCCGCGCCGGGGGACTCTGCGATCTTCCCCAGCCTGATGACGGGGATTCTGCCGCCCGCTGGCGTCGCTCCGCGTCCGCCCGCGCAGGCGCCGCGCCCCCAGGCGCCACAACAACCCTTCGCGCCCACGCCCCAGCAGACACCCCCATTCCAGCCACAGCCCGCGCCGCCGCAGCCGCCAGCGTTTCAGCCGCAGCAAGCGTCAGCCTTTCAGCCGCCGCCTGTTCAGCCGCCGCAACAAGCCCGGCCTCTGCCCATGCCGATGCCGCAGCCCATGCCACAGGCGCAGCCGCTGCCCTTCCAGCCACCAATGCCGCCGCAGCCACCACCCTTCCAGCCGCCGCCTGCCCAACCACCCAGGCCGCAGGCGCCGCCACAAGGTTGGCCTTTGCCACAACCGCAGCCAATCCAGCCGCAGGCGCAACCTCTGCCACAACCACAGACGCCGCACGCGCCGCCAAACCCCGCGCCCACGCAGCGCCCGCTTCAGGCCGAGCAGGTTATCCTGTTCCAGCCGCCTCGCGCGGCCCCACCCCCCGCGCAGGCGTTCAGGCCATCCAACATGCTCCCGCCACCGGGGCCTCAAACGCCCGCCGCGCAGCCCGCGCCCCGGCCATCGGGGGGTATCCAGCCGCCGCCCCCACAAGAGCCACACAGCGGCATGCCGCCCGCGTCAGCCAAATCAGATAAGCAGCAGTCGGGCATCTCAGCAACGGAAAAAGAACTCATTGCGGGCCTGCTGGTAGGAGGGGCAGGCGCTGCCTCTCTTTTTCTGGTTACGACGCATCTTTCGGCGCCGCTGATGTTCCTGGACGCGCTCTTCAACGGGCTGGTCTCTGGCCTCGTCCTCTGGGGGATCGGGCTGATCGTTGGCCTGGCCTCGCCACGCGGACGACGCGGGCGCATGCCCTGGCTGGCGCTGCTGGTGACGCTCCTGGTGCTGGCAATCGCCGTTCCCATCGCGCAGGCGGTGGCTGCGAATCAGGGGCTGTTTAGCGAAACAACGACGTTTTTGGCGCTGCTCCTCGCCTGGCCCTTCCTGTTCGTGGGGGCAGTGGGCACATGCCTTGCCATGAAAATGATCGGGCGCTAAGCGCGCCAGGGCATACCGATGAAAACACAATCACCCGACACCCGACCCGAAGCCGAGCGCGTCCAGATCGACCTGCTCAGGCGAGCCAGCCCAGCCAGGCGCTTTGCTCTCGCTCGCTCTCTGAGCCGAACAACGATACAACTCTCCCGGCGAGCCATTCGGCGCGCGCACCCAGAAGCAGATGAAGCACACCTACAGCTTCTCTATGTCGTCTTCCATTACAACCAGGCTCTGGCAGATCGCCTGGCTGGGCCATTAGCCCGGAAGGTGGGCGTAATGAATATACCCGAACTGCTGGATGTCATGGCCCCGATAGTTGCCGTGTTTGAGCAGCTTGGAATCCTCTATCACATCGGTGGATCGGTTGCCAGTTCCGTCTACGGCATCCCACGAGCAACCTTAGATATTGATCTGGTGGCAGACATTCGTCCAGAGCAGGTGCGCCCTTTTGTCAAACTCCTTGAAACCTCTTATGATGTGGATGAGGATGCTGTACGCGAGCCGCTGCGCTACCAAAGCTCGTTTAACCTCTTGCATTTGGACACCATGATCAAAGTGGATGTCTTTATCCCTAAGGCGTCTGCATTCGACCGACAAGTCTTTCTGAGAAAGCGACAGGATACTCTGGACCCCACCGACCAGGCCCGCCTCTTTTATCTCGCCTCGGCGGAGGATATGGTTCTTAAGAAACTGCTCTGGTATAAAGCGGGCGGCATGGTTTCAGACCAGCAGTGGAAGGACGTGCTGGGCATCTTGAAAGTGCAAGCGACCGCGCTGGACCTGCCCTATCTGAACCAGTGGGCAGGGCAGCTTGTGATCGGCGATCTACTGGCGCGCGCGCTGGTGGAGGCGGGATTGGCGCCAGAACCACCGACAGAGTGAGGACCGCTGGCCCTAGTGAATGAGCGAGGCGCTCGTAGAAGCAGGCGCCTCTGGCGCGTCGGGCGCCTGCGCCATGAGGAGACGGACAGCCATCTCTGCGGCTTGATCGCGCGAGCAGCCCTGCTTGCGCAGCCAGATATGATAACGCTCTGCCTGCCATGCCAGCCGGGCACGTGCGTACCAATCACCCCCCCACAACCCTAAGAACTCCATTTCCTTGCTAATACTGTTATCGGGTAGACCTATCATGGCCTTTTTGCCTTTCCAGCCCTTCGCCGATACACCCCCCAGCATCTTACGCCGGGATCACCATTACCTGCAAATAAGGAAGGGCCACTAATTTTCCTAGACGCCTATATGCAGCACACTCTATGCCACTGTTTCTGGCTCATATTCCCCCTGTGTGCTGCCTCATAGAAAGTATCGCCGAAACGTATTACTATCGGGATAGATATGAGAGACAGAACGGTCAAGAAAACGTCCGGCGCGCTGAAGATCAGATAGAGCCAGATTTTAACAAGGTGTTCATGGGACGTTAACGCAGAGGAACTATAGTCTGCGTGTGAGAAGTTATTCCTTCTTCCTCTCTTCTCCCTCCTCGGTCGGCGGGTGGCTGGCATCCCACCCGCCGATCACTCCCCACAACACGAAGAGCAGCGAATGAAAAAGAGACCGGGCAAGATGCCCGGTCTTCGCATAATCTGCCTGAACTCTGTTCAGTCTTCGCGCATGGCCTCTAGAGTTCGTCGGCGAGGAAGCGCGTCCAGATGAGGATCACGCCCAGCCCACCGGCCAGCGCGAAAAAGGCAACCGCGCCTGCCGGGCCTTCGCCTGTTGTGGTATTTGACAGGCTGGGATCATTGAAGGGGAAGAAGAAGACCAGCGCCAGCCAGAGCAGCGTGTACGACACGCCAAGCGAGAGCTTGGTCGTGTTGGCAGAGGCGCGCCAGAACAATTGGAACATCAGCCAGATCACCCCAAAGGCGATAATCCAGATCCATTTGAGGTTGAACGAGATGGCGTAATTGACCGGATCGGGGGGAAGATGCCAGGAGATCGAGGGGATCGCCACGAACCCCAAAATCCAGGCCACCGTAACGGCGACGCTGGCAATCGGCTTGCCTGGCGTGATGTCATGGCTTTTCATCATAAGAAAAGACTCCTGAAAAAAAGCAGCGCCCAGAGGCGGGTTGTATCTTGCTTTTGCTATTGTAGCGAAACACTCTGGTAAAATCAAGCCCCAAAATTGTATACTGCGCGCGACATCCTCAACCGTGCCAGGAGCGTTTTCGATGCTGCCCTTTGTCGATGCGCTCGCCAATCCCTGGCGGGCGCTGGTGTATGTTCTCTGTTTCCTGATCGGGCTGGTCCTGCTGGAGCAGGGCGCTGACTGGTTTACCGATGCCGCCGCCGCATTAGCAAAGCGCCTGCGCGCCCCGCAGACGCTGGTGGGCCTACTGACCGCTGGCGGCGAGTGGGAAGAACTGGTCGTCGTGCTGGCCGCCGTCTTTGGCGGGCATGGCGGCATCGCCCTGGGCGACATCCTCGGCTCGACCATCGCCAACGTGCTGGGGTCATTTCCGCTGGGACTCTTTGCGCGCAAGCCGTTGCACATCGAGCGCAGCGCGCGCCTCTACGCGCTGGGCATGCTGCTGGTGACACTCCTGGTAAGCGGGCTGCTCGCCAGCGGGCCAATCTCCAGGCCGGAGGGCGGCGCGCTGGTGGCCCTCTTTCTGGTCTACCTCGTCTCCATCCTGCTGCTCATTCGCCGGGGACGCGCCTCCGCGCCTGCGGCGGAGGACGACGACGAAGCCGGAGAGCACGAGGAGATGGAGCGCCCACTTCGGGGGGCAGCCCTTGCGGGCCGCTACGCGGCGCTGGCGCAGATCGCTTTTGTCATCCTGGGGCTGGGGCTGGTCTCGCTGGGCGCGTGGCTGGTCGTGGAGCCTGCGGTCTATTTCGCCCACGCGCTGGGTCTCTCTGAAACCGTGATTGGCCTGACCATCGTCGCCATTGGCACAACCCTGCCGGATAAAGCGATCAGTCTGGCGGGCGGCCTCAAGAGTCAGAGCGGCCTCGTCGTCGCCAATGCCGTTGGCAGCAACATCTTCCTGCTCACGCTGACCCTGGGCCTTGCGGCCTTCGCCGCGCCGGTCGTGGCCGACGCACAGACGCTGCGCTTTACCGTGCCCGTCATGGTCGGCAGCGCGCTGCTGCTCTGGCTGCTGCTTCTGCGCCAGCGCCTGCACTGGCGCGTGGGCGTTTTCTTGCTCCTGCTCTACGCCGGGTATCTGGTGATTCAGTTTGTCAGCAAATGAGACCCTTCAGGGATGCTCCCGATTCGTCAGATAGGCGATGATCTGCACGGTAATTGCGTTCACCTGCTGGGGCGTCATGCCATCGAAGTTATGCTGGCCCACATAGCTGAGATACGAGACGGGCACGTTGTCCCGCTGGAGCGCCTGCTGCAACTCCTGCGATTGATCCGGTGGAACAACCGTATCCAGCGCGCCTTGCACAATCAGCGTCGGCGCAGCCTGCGCGGAGACATAGTGGATGGGCGAAGCCTGGATCAGCAGCGTGGGGTTCGCCTCAACGGCGCCCACGCCAAAGAGGAAATCAAACGCCGCCTGCCAGAAAGTGGGGTTTTGATCGAGGCGCGCCAGGTCCACCATGCCGAACTCATCGACCACGCAGGAGACCCTGGGCGATTCAGCCGTCAGCAGCGTGGCCCTATCGCCGGGATAGTTCGTCCCCAGCATGCCCAGCAGAAGCGCCAGATGCCCCCCTGCCGAACTGCCCAGCGCGCAGAGCCGCGCCGGGTCCAGATCATACGCGCTGGCGTGTGCGCGCAGGTAGCGCTCCGCCAGTTGGGCGTCCTCTAGCTGGTCCGGCCAGACGTTGGGATATTTGCGAAAGTTGATGGCGACCGCCACAAAGCCTTGCGACGCCAGCAGGGAACACAGGCCCGCATAGACCACCTTGTCTTCCACCTGCGTGCCGATGTCGTGAACCAGGAGGACGCCCGGACGTGGCCCCGGCGCGCCAACCGGCGAGCAAATATCAAAGCGATCATCCAGGGAGTCAGAGGCGTTATAATTCAGGTTCGTCTGCTCTTCCACCTGATAGCGCGCTGGGAGCAGCGGCGGCGTGGGCGTGGGAGATGGCCTCGGCGCCACCGTGATGGTGGGCAGATCAGGAGGCGTGCTGGTGGCCGTAGCCATCGGGCTGGGCGTGGACTGGGCGAGCGCAAGTCCGCTGCCCAGCTTTGGGCCAGCCAGCACAAAAAAATAGAGCGAAGCAATCACCACGAGAAAGACCAGCACCCCACTCAGCTTTGCCCAGAGTTCATATCGATGATACAGACGGCGCACCCATCGCATAGGCTGTCGCGCTTCTTTCTGCAAGGATGCCTGAGACGACCAGGCGCGGCCCCAGCCGCTCTCCGAGCAACAGGCGGTTCAGCCTGCCCGGACACGCCTTAGTCTAGCAAAGCGCCAGCAGCGTGTCAAGAGACCCCCCTGGGTCGCCCCAGGGCCATGTAAAAGTCGCGCTCGGCACGGAGCCTGGCGTCTAAAGCGCGCGGCTAGAGGCGCTGCGGCGCCACGAAGCCTGCCTGCGCAGGCTGGGTCTGCGTCC
>JBJKSJ010000160.1:0-15063 GCA_046704085.1 Ktedonobacterales bacterium
GTTAACGCTGGGCATGCGCATCAAAATCCCAACTGACCCCAACTACGGCTCAGACGGCACGCCCCAGGGCGTCGTAAACATCCCGCCCCCGCCGCCCGATAAATCGGGGAACGTCTTTGGCACCAATCCCTGGAACTCGCTGAGCGGGCCAACCGACCCCAATAACCAGTGCGCCCCCGTCGGCAATGCCAACGACCTGGCCGGACGCCAGGCATTCCAGTTAATCAATCCCAACCCGCACGCCACCTTCGCGCGCGGCTTCACCTGGTATCATAATGGCGTCGATCTGGACAATCCGGCGGGCACGCCGATCCTGGCCGCGCAGACCGGCATGGTCGTCTTCGCCGGCTGGGATAACCTGGGGCTGGGCTGGTCGGTCAAGATCAATCACTGCAATGGCCTCTCCACCATGTACGGCCACATGGAACACCCGCCGCTGGTCAAGGCCGGTGATTATGTGACCGTCGGTCAGCAGATCGGCCAGGAAGGCTCAACTGGCAACTCCACCGGCCCCCACCTGCACTTTATGACCGAATGGTGGAATAAGCCCGCCAATCCCTACTGCTTCAATTTCCAGCTTCCAGCAGGCAACACGCCCTGCACCGGCTAGCCTGGTGTTGCGATGAGGGGGCAAACCATTTGCCCCCTCATCGCTATTCTTCTCTTGCAGCAGATCGTGAAGTATGCTAGAGTATACCTCTGACCGCTCCGGTTCAGCACAAGCGAACAGAGCCATCCATTCTCACCTTGAGAGGTAGTCAGTCGCATGTCTAGCATTCCTGGTCTTCTCTGGTCTCGTTCCGCCCGCCGCGCGCGTGGCGTCTTCATTTTGAGCATCGTGCTGACGCTGGCGCTTGGCGCTTGCGGCCAACCCACCGCCAATCAGACGCCCACACCTTCCGCCACGCCAACCAACACGCCAACGCCGACCCCCACGCCCAAGCCTGGCAGCGCCTTCGCCTATGCTTTTGCGCGCTCCGGGCAGGTCTGGGTTGCCCAGGCGGGCAAAGCGCCGCAGCAGCTTTCGCAACTCCCGGATGCCAGTGGCTTCAATCTCAGCGCGCTGGCATGGTCGCCAGATGGCAAGCACCTGGCGTTTGAGCGCGCCGGTATCGGCAACCCGGTCGATTACGTCATCGATACCACCACTGGCAATTTCACCGTGCTGAACGTTCCCTCCACGCCAACAAACGCCTCGCTTGATTGGGCCGATAATAATACCGTCGTTGCCATCAAGCAGGTGGGTGGCAACACCCAGTTCTGGAAGGTGAACATCACCAGCAACGCCTCCAGCCAGATTACCCAGGTCAACGGCACGCCGCAGGTCAAGGTAATGGGCGAAGCTATTTATTACTCGATGCTTGACTCCAACTCCAACGAAATTATGCTCCATCGCTACGACATCAACCTGGGGTCCGAGGGCACGCCAGTAGCGATTACCCCCGCTGGCACATCCTCGCTCACGGTCAATTGGGATATCTCGCCCGATGGCACCCATGTGGAGATGGGCTTTAATCTGGCTACGCCGGACGCCAGTTGGGGCAATGGCTTCTGGTATATCAATTTCAGCGATAATACCGACCGCCAGCCCATCTTTGACGATTCGGAAATCCCCTTCAGTACCTTCACTGCCAACGACCCGATTACACTTAGCTTCTCACCTGATAGCCAGTCGGTGGTGATTGATACGCAAAACTCTGCCGGTCCTGCCAGTGAAGGGGTGGATGACTCCAACTTCACAACCTACAGCCCGCATGTAGGCATCACCTCCCCGGAGGCTATCAGTTGGGCGCCCAACAGCGGCAGCTTTGCCCTCATCAGCAGCGGCAATCCCGGCCAGGCAACCATCTACACCCTGGGCGGCAAATCCGCTGGCGCCACCTTTGTTGACCAGGCCAGCCTGCTCACCTGGGCACCACAGAGCTAGAGGTATCTATGGGTCAGACCATCACTCAGGTAGATGCTTTCACGGATACACCCTTTGCGGGCAATCCGGCTGCGGTGTGTATCTTGCCAGGGCCGGGCGACGAGCGCTGGATGCAGCAGGTGGCCCGCGAGATGAACCTGGCCGAGACGGCCTTCCTGCACCGCCAGGAGGATGGCTTCAACCTGCGCTGGTTCACACCGGCCATTGAGGTTGATCTCTGCGGACATGCCACACTGGCGAGCGCGCATGTCCTCTGGGAAGAGGGGCATCTGCGCCCAGAGGAGCAGGCGCGCTTTTACACGCGCAGCGGTCTGCTGACCGCCGAGCGCCAGGGCGCGTGGATCGAGATGAACTTTCCGGCGACGCCCGCCGCCCCTGCCGACGCGCCCGTCGAACTGGCCCAGGCGCTGGGGATCACGCCCGTCTCCATTGGCAAAAGCCAGTTTGACTATCTGGTCGAGGTGGATTCTGAGGCGACGCTGCGCGCCATCAAGCCAGACATCACCTTGCTTGAGCGCGTGTCCACGCGCGGGGTGATCGTCACCAGCCGCAGCGCCGCGCCCGACTATGATTTTGTCTCGCGCTTCTTCGCGCCGAGGGCTGGGGTCAACGAAGACCCGGTGACCGGCTCGGCGCATTCCTGCCTGGCGCCATTCTGGGGGGCGAGGCTGGGCAAGACGGAGATGCGCGCCTATCAAGCCTCCGCGCGCGGCGGCGTGCTGCGCGTGCGCGTGGAGGGCGAGCGCGTTGCCATCAGCGGCCAGGCCGTCACCGTCCTGCGCGGCGAACTGTTGGCCTGAGGCGCCCACCCTGGCGATGAAAAATCGCGGCGAGAGGCTACGCCACCAAGTCCGCCTGCGCGGACTCCCCGCCCGCACAGGTGCGGCAGTTTACCGCACCTGTGCGGATGCAGAACTGATGCGCTCGAACTCCTCGTCGGTGATGTTCCAGCCGAGCGCCCCGGCGTTGCTCGTCGCCTGGGAGGCGTTTTTGGCGCCCGGAATGGGCAGCGCACCTTGATGCATCAGCCAGTTCAGCGCCACCTGCGCGGGCGTCTTGCCGCCGTGCGCCTCGCCAACCTCGGCCAGCACCTTGATGAGCGGGGCCGAGGCTTGCAGCCCTTTGGCGCTAAAGTTCCGCGACATCCGGCGCGCGCCGCCCACGCTAGCGCCCTCTTGATGATACTTGCCGGTCAGGACACCCTTTGCCAGAGGACTATAGGCAATGAGCCGCACATCCAGTTCACGACATGCCGCCAGCACCCCGCTCTGCTCTGGTCTGCGATCCAGCAAGCTATACTGCACCTGATTGGAGGCCAGCGGAAGGCCGCGCTTTGCCAGCGCCGCGTGCGCCCGGCGCATCTGCTTCTCCGAGTAGTTGCTCACACCCACCGCGCGTATCTTGCCAAGCTCCACCTGATCGGCCATAGTCTCCATCAGCGATTCGATTCTGATGGGCGACCCCCAGGGCCAGTGAACTTGATAGAGATCGACCTGCACCAGCCCCAGCCGTTTCAGGCTGGCGTCCAGCGCGCCGGGCAGGCTGCGCGCCGTCAGCCGATAGGGCCAGGGCGCAAACTTCGTCGCCACCGTCACCTCGTTATGCTCCGGGCGCACCAGCCCGCCCAGAATCTTCTCCGAGACGCCGCTGCCATAAATCTCCGCCGTGTCAAAAAAAGTGATGCCTGCCGCGCGGCTCTCTCGATAAGCCGTCTCGACATCCTGCTGGGAATAGCTCTGCCCATACTGCCACATGCGCGTATCGCCCCACTGCCAGGTGCCCAGGCCAAGCGCCGAAACCGTCAGGTCCGTCTTGCCAAGCGAAATTGTCTGTACCATGACTCTTCCTTACTATGCAATCATACTTCTGTGTCTTTCCTCAGCACTATACAAATAATGCCAATTTCTGAGCCAGATCGTCCAGAGTACAGTGTATGCAATAAAGCAGGAACACAAGAAGGGTTCTCATGCTGAAGACGAACGAGGAAAGACAATGGATAAGCTCACTCCCCAAACCCGCGCCTTTCTCCTGGAGGGCACACGCACCGGCAAGCTGGCAACCGTGCGTGCCGATGGGCGCCCGCATGTCGTCCCGGTCTGGTTTACCCTGGATGGCGAGACGCTCGTCTTTACCACCGGGAAGAAGTCCGTCAAAGCGGCAAACATCCGGCGCGACCCGCGCGTGGCGCTCTGCGTGGATGACGAGACGCCGCCCTATGCCTACATTCTGGTCGAAGGAACCGCTGAATTGATCGACGATCCGGACGCGCTGCTTGATTGCGCGACGCGCGTTGGCGGTCGCTACATGGGCGAGGCGCGCGCAGAAGAGTTTGGCAGGCGCAACGCCGTTCCCAGCGAGACGCTGGTGCGCATCACGCCCACCAAAATCATCTTTGAAGAGAACATTGCCAGTTGATGCCGCGCCCGCGCTAGGCCGTGCGCTGCTGCGCCACCGCTGCCAGGTTCAACTCCTTGATGGCCTGCTCGCGCAGGATAAACTTCTGCACCTTGCCGCTGGCCGTCATGGGATACGCATCGACGAACTTGAAGTAGCGCGGAATCTTCTGGTTGCTGATCTGGCCCTTGCAGTAGGCGCGCAGGTCCTCCTCCGTCACGGTTTCTCCCGTCCTGGGCATCACCACCGCCAGCAGTTCCTCGCCAAAGAAGGCGTCGGGCACGCCCAGCACGGCCACGTCAGCGACTTTGGGATGGCGAATCAGGAACTCCTCAATCTCGCGGGGGAAGATATTCTCGCCACCGCGAATGACCATATCCTTGATGCGCCCCACGATGTTGATATAGCCCCGGCTGTCCATCGTCGCCAGGTCGCCGGTATGCAGCCAGCCGTCTTTATCCACTGCCTCGGCGCTGCGCTCCGGCATATTGTAGTAGCCCGCCATCACCAGCCAGCCACGCGCGCAGAGTTCGCCGCGCTCGCCAACAGGCAGCACCTCGCCCGTCGCCGGATCGATGATCTTGACCTCCACATAGGGCAGCGGAATGCCCACCGTCGCCGCCTTGAGTTCAAAGGGATCATCCCGCAGGGTCAGCGTAATCGCGCCGGTATTTTCGGTCTGCCCAAAGGCGATGACCACATCCGCGCCGATGCGCTCCTTCACCTGCTCCATCAAGGCCACCGGAACCGGCGCGCCAGCGCAGACCACCCCAGTCAGCGAGGAGAGATCGTACTTGCCCAAGTCGGGGTGCTGGAGCATCGCCAGCAGCATCGTGGGGACGCCGCCGGAGAAGTTACAGTGTTCCGTGCTGATGACCTGCATGGCCTTCACAGGGTCATACCCCAGCAAGGGATGGATCGTGCCGCCCAGATAGAGGTTTGCCAGCGTGTAGCCCACGCAGCCAAAGACATGGAAGAAGGGGACCATCACACACGCGCGCGAGCCTTGCTCCAGATTCAGGCGGCTGGCAACAGTCATCGCCTGGTTGATCAGGTTATAGTGCGTCAGCAGCGCGCCCTTGGGGAAACCCGTCGTGCCGGAGGTATACAGCATCATCGCCGGATCGGTGTGCTTGACCGAGGCTTGCCGCTCGGCCAGCGCCTCGCTGCTGATCGCCATTCCGCCGCCGACCATCTCGCGGAACATCGTCGGGCGCCAGCCGCCCTGCTCCAGCAGGCCCGCCGGGGGCGCGCCCACCAGAGAGAGATAGCGCAGCATGGGCAGGCGCTCGCTCGTGACCTCGCCATTCTTTGCTTCAGGGGTGGTCAGCCCGCGCATCGTTTCCAGGCAGTTGTGATCGCGGATTTGCGCCATGAAGAAGAGCGCGCGAATATCCCCTTGCTTGAGGATATACTCGATCTCCGCGCCGCGCAGGACCGGATTGACCGTGACCAGCACCAGGCCCGCTTTGGCGGCAGCCATCTGGAGCAGCGGCCATTCCGGCACATTGGCCGCCCAGACCGCGATGTGATCGCCCTTCTGCAAGCCCACCGCCAGCAAGCCTTTGGCGACGGCGTTGGCCTGGTCGCGGTATTGCTGGAAGGTCCAGCGAATATCCAGCGCGCCGCCAAACTCCGGGTAACACGAGTAGACAACTGCCTCGCGGGTCGCGTATTCCTCCGCGCGGCGGTCCAAGAGGTCGCCGATGGTCGATTCAAGGAGCGGTTCACCAGTGGCCTCAGCCTGCCAGTAGGACAGGCCATCATTGGTCATGCCCATACATCATCCCTCCTGTCGGGTGCTAGAAGAATGGAGAACGACGGCGCCAGATATTCAAGGAACCAGGGAACGAACATCTGTTTCGTATTCTATGTCCCTGGCGTACTCCTGACAAGGGGGTTATAGATGCTTGATTGCTGTCAAGATGCCTGGTTATGCCGCTCCTCCTGGAGTCGTTCAAGTACCCACATGCGAATGAGCGTTGCTTTCTTGACCCCGTGTGTTCTGGCCTTGTCCTCTAGCTCGCGGTTCGTCTCGGCATCAAAGCGCACTTGCACAGGGTCAGTGAGGCCGCGTGTGGCGCGCACCTTCACAGGCCGAGTCTCGTTCTTGAAGTCGCTAAAGTCGTGGGTATCCCAGAACGCTGCTTCTTCCTCATAGCTGCTGAAAGCGGGGATAGAGCCGTGTGCTTCAGTTGGATAGGTTGGTCCCCTATAATCTGATCTCTCACTCATGGTGGTGCTTGCTCCTCCATTCCCGATACACACGGCGCTCTTTCTTACTTGCGACTCGTGCCGTAACAGGGTAGAAGACATGTTCATCTTTCGGTGCTAAAACAACAGCGAGCAATCGCCGATCTGAACCCGGCGCAACCACGAGATAGCGATCACCATAGGTTTCCTCAACCTGCATGTGTTCTGGTGGACCGTAACAGATCTCTTCTACTTGCTCACGGGTGATCTAGTGGCGCTCGCGCATGTGTGCTTCGTTGACTTCATCCCAGATAAGTCCCTGTATCTCAATCTGGATCATGGTATAATTGTAGTGTTTTGCTTTACAAAAGTCAATACAGGAGATTCTGCGGGAGGGCAGAGTCTCCTTCTGGAAAGGACACGGAGATGCCCGACATGCTTGAACTGGCGGACCAACTCTGGCGCGGCGAAACACCCATCGAACACGCCTATCCAATGGCCCCGCACAACGAACTCGCTGAGATTGCCGATGGGACAGCGTTTATCAACTCGTTTGCCAATGTCAGCGCCTTTCGCACCGAGGCCGGTCTGGCGCTGATTGACACCAGCAGCCCGCTTACGGCGCGGGCCGCGCATAGGCTGGCTCGCGGCTGGAATCAGCAGCCGCTGCACACGGCGATCTATACGCACGGCCACATCGATCATGTCTTTGGCGTGCAGGTCTTCGAGGAAGAGGCGCGCGCGGCAGGCTGGACGATGCCGCATGTCATCGGGCACGAAGCCGTCGTGGCGCGCTTCGACCGCTATCGCCTGACGTCAGGCTACAACGCCGCGATCAACCGGCGCCAGTTCAGCATGCCTGGCCTCTCCTGGCCGACAGAATATCGCTATCCCGATGAAACCTTCCGCGAGTCGCTCGCGTTGGAGATCGGCGGCGAACGCTTCGAGTTGCATCACGCGCGCGGCGAGACCGACGATCATACCTGGGTCTGGGTTCCGAGGCGCAAGGTACTCTGCTGCGGCGATTTTTTCATCTGGTGCGCGCCAAACGCTGGCAATCCGCAGAAGGTCCAGCGCTATGCCCGCGAGTGGGCGCTGGCGCTGCGCCAGATGGCCGCGCTGGGCGCGGAGACGCTGCTGCCGGGGCATGGCTTCCCCATCATCGGCGTGGAGCGCGTGCGCGTCACGCTGACCGACGCGGCGGACCTGCTCGACGCGCTGCACGATCAGACGCTGGCGCTGATGAACGCCGGGGCCGCTCTGGATGAGATCATTCACACGGTCCACGCCCCGCAGCATCTGCTGGAGAAACCCTACCTGCGGCCCATTTACGACGAGCCAGAGTTCATCGTGCGCAACGTCTGGCGGCTCTATGGCGGCTGGTACGACGGCAACCCCGCCAACCTGAAGCCCGCGCCCGACGCCGACCTGGCGGGCGAGCTTGCCGCGCTGGCGGGCGGCGCGGAACGCCTGGCGATCCGAGCGCGGGAACTGGCCGGGCAGGGCAAGCTGCGCCTGGCCGGGCATCTGGCCGAGATGGCCGCGCTGGCCGCCAATGATGATCCAGCTATCCATGCCGCCCGCGCCGAGGTCTTCGAGCAGCGCGCCAGCGCGGAAGCCTCGCTGATGGCGCGGGGCATCTTCTCTGCTGCCGCCAGGGATTCCAGAGCGCGAGCAGGCAACGCGGGCGACTAACCGCCAAGTTCCTGGCTCAGCCAGGCCAGCCCTTGCTGGATGTTCCAGGCACGCACGCCAAGCTCGCGCTCGGCCTTATCTACCTTCAGGCCGCTGAGCAAAGGGCGGCGCGCAAGCTGACCGAGTTCGGCGCTGCGCAGGGGGGTAATCAGTGCGCTATCCAGGCCGAAGTGGTCAGCAACGGCCTCCGCCAGCGCGTAGCGCGTGAGCAGTTCGCCGCCAGCGGTATGAAAGAGACCGGCGGCGCGGAACCGCGCCGCCGCCACCAGCATCTCGGCCAGGCTGGCCGCAGCGGTGGGCGTGTTCTGCTGATCGGTGACAGCGCGGATCGGACGGCCCGCGCGCAGATCATTGACCATGCCGACGATAAAATTGGTCCGCCCGGCAGGATTGACCCCGTAGACCAGCGCCGTTCGGCAGATCGCCAGCCCCACGCGCCCGGCGCAGATCGCGCTCACCTGGCGCTCTGCTTCCAGTTTGGTCTCGCCGTAGTAATTGATTGGATGCGTCGGCGCCGTCTCGTCGTAGGGGCCGGGGTTGGCCTCGGAGCCATCGAAGACATAATCGGTGGAGACCTGCACGAAATGCGCGCCAACGTCGGCGCCGGCCCGCGCCAGATTGGCCGCGCCCTCCACATTGGCAGCATACGCCAGGGCGTGGTCGCGCTCGCAGGCGTCCACATCGGCAATGGCCGCCGGGTGGATGACCACCGCCGGGCGCGCCTCGCGCAGCGCCTGGGCCAGACGCTCGGCCTGGCTCAGATCGGCCTGATAGACGCGAATGCGTGGCTCCGTGTCAAAAGGCGCGGGGAGCGGGCGGCGCGTCAGAGCGTGAATCTCTTCATCGGTTGTTTCCAGCAGTATCTTCAGCACATAGCGGCCCACCAGCCCGGTGGCTCCGCTGACCAGAATCCCTGCCATTGTGCGCCCTCCTGATCACAGGATGATCACCAGCAGTATAAATTGCTGCTCAGAGGAGCGCAACAGACGACTACCAGCATGTTACATGACCAGCAGTCAGTTGTGTTGCAGCGCGCTGTCGATCAGCCCGTCGATGCCTGCGATGTTCTTGACCAGATCATCCGGGATGGCGTAGCGGCTGGCAAGATACGCTGTGCTGTTGTAGCTCACCCGGACCTGGCCGTCGCGGTCTTGCCAGACCAGCGCCTTGAGCGGCAGATCGAGCGCGAGCAGCGGGGAGGCAACCATCAGCGGCGTGCCTGCCCTGGGACTGCCAAAGATCAGCACATGCGCCTGCTGCATCGTGAGGCCAACCTGCTCGGCTTCGCCGCTGTGGTTGATGTGCGCAAAGACGCTCAGCCCTTTAGAACGCACCGTCCTTTCCAGGCGCGCCAGCGTCTCCACGACGGAAAACGGGCTTGCTTTCGTCACAATTCCCTGGGGAGAAGCAGGTGGGGGGAGAGTAGCGCGCATCCGAATCATCCTTTCTCTGGAGCCTGCGCGCGCTCCTGGAGTACATGTGTGATGGAGGTCAGTTTCTTCAGATGATTCTATGATCTTTTTTGAGGAGGTACAGGAGGCAGACGGGCTAGCGCCGCCAGACGGGCCGCGTGCGGGCTTCCAGAAACTCCAGGAAATCCTGCGGTCCAGGCACGCGCTCAGCCGGGGGCGAGTTGCCTGGCGCCTCTGGCGCAGTGGACGCGGCGGGCGACCAGCGGCAGGCGACGCGCCCTTCGCGCAGCAGTTCCAGCAGCGCGGCATCGTGATCGGCGGCGCTGAAGTGGCCGAAATGCGCCAGCACGACCAGCGGCTTGAGGTCCGGCCAGAGGCGCGCCCGGCGCAGGCGGCCCAGCGTGTGCAGTTCTTCTTTCAGCGCGGTCCAGGCAGCAGCGCGGGCGGTTTCGCGCCGCCGGGCAAACCAGCCCCCCTGCAACGCCCGCGCCTCGCGCTCGCGCGCCAGCCGCGCCTGCTCGGCGCAGAGAAAATCATTCAGCAGCGCCACGCTGGGATACTGGCGCGAGGCGAAGAGCAGGTAGCGGCGCGGCGCGGGCATCGGCCACTCGTCCAGCGCGGCCAGGCACACAAAGAGGAAGTGCGGCTTGAGCAAGCCGCGCAGCAGTTCCAGCGTGCGCGTGATCTTTTCGGCGCTCTTGCCCGGCCCGCTCCAGATCGCCTTCCAGGCATCCGAGCGCAGCAGCGCCGTCAGCGCGACCTGCTGGTTCTGGCTGCTGGCGTCTGGCGCGGGCTGCCCTGCGAGACCCTGCATCGCCACCTGCTCCAGCCGCGCGCTGGAGATCGCCAGCAAGAGTTCAGTGGACGCCTGACGCTGGCAGAGGGGCAGCAGTTCCTCAGCCATCAGGGGCGGCGCGGCAAAGGGATCGATCAGAATGGCCGCCGGAGCCTCGCCCAGGGTTGCCAGCAGGTCTTCACGCGCCATGCTCGCCAGCGCCTCAGCGTCTGGGGACTGAGGCTGTTCCCGCGCCTTGCGCCCATTGCGCTGCCCGCCGCTCTGTTGCGCGCTGATTGGCTCTGCCAAGGGCGCTCCCGCGTCGGCTGATATGGTGTGCGCTGGTCGGCCCGGTTGGAGCCGCGCCCCATGCAGCACAAAGCCAGAAGCCGCCAGCACATCGGCGGTTTCAGCAAATGCGTTGGCCGCCGCGCCAGTGGGGCTGCGGCCCACAAAAGCCAGCCCATCCACCCACCAGCCGGAGCGATGCAGTCGGCTGGCAGCCAGCGCGCGGCTAGAGGGCGCGACAAAGCCCGGCAAGAGGCGCGCTTTCCAGGCGTCCCAGGCGGCACGCTCGCCGGGCGCCAACGTAGCGCGTCGGCGCGCAGTGGGCGCGCCCACCACGTCGGCATGCGTATCCAGGGCATCAAAGAGACTCTGCTGAACCACGAAGCAGCCCTTTTATGCTGACCGATGCAGCAACCACGAAGCAATCGACAAACTGAGCCTACCACAGCGCGCGCAGAGAGTCAACGCGCGGGCGCTGACCACCCCCAAAAAAGGCCGCTCTGGCGAACCATCACCGGAGCGGCTGAGAAACGGTGAGCTGCCCAATACGCCGCATGCTCAGGCTATACGGCACGGTGCGAAGAAGCTCCCGGCACATTACTGCCCGCTAACATGCCGGGCGCATGACAAGAGTCCTGTCCAGATATGCAGTAGCGTTTTCGTCGCTTGCTTACGACCTGTGTGCCCGATTGGACCGGCATCCAGGCCAGACGTTGCCGAAAAATAGAGAGATGTGGAAACACTCAAGACCCTCTGCCGAGAGACGCGCGGGAGCGTCAGGCTGGTGATGACAACACGAGGCTACACAGACTTCTTACGCCGTTTGGCTGCGCCACCTAATTTACCAATCCGGCTGTAGAACTCCTCATCCTGGCTGGATTTGGTGGCGTTTCCCCCCTTTTTGCCCATCTGCGAGAAGTGGTCTGGGCCATACTTATCCACATTGGCCCGCCCGCCTTTTTTCGCAATGGCGCGATAGTAATCGCTGCCACGCTTGTCTTTGAGCGCAGTCCCGCCGAGTTTGCCGATGCGCCGGTAATAGTCCTCGCCGTACTTGTCTCGCACGGCGCTGCCTCCCTTGCGCCCGGCCTCAGCGGTTGTCATGGCAACCTTGATCTCTTCAACCATGCAAACCCCTTTCCCAGGTTTGTTCCCAGGCAGCAACTTTGGCAGGCAAACTACCTGCCAATGCGGCAAGTATACTCAGGTTTGTCTCGAAAGTCAAGCGCACGCTTCCAGAATCATCTCTTGACGAGGCTGGTGGAGACTACGCGGCCCTGGAGACGCTCTGCACCGAGGACGTGACCTTTTAATCCACCGTCAAACATCGTCTCTACTGCTGGTAAGCGCATTCGGGGCAACCGCGCTCATCTTACATAGTTCAGGATGTGATAAGGTATAATCCTACCGATGGTCTTGTGTTACCAGAGATGCTAATCTCTCCTGGAGAGATGCAAGCATCCCCCCGGCCAGAGTAGCATCTCTCAGTGGCCCTCTTTTGCACCGGACACCTGTTGTATCTTCGCGCCAGGGCGCAGAGTCGCGCCCGGCACAGCAGCCTGTTCACACCACGAGGAGGTATTGCATGTACGATTATGTGATCATCGGCGCCGGGTCCGCAGGGTGCGTCTTAGCCAGCCGCCTGACGGAAGACCCCAACGTTTCGGTCCTCTTGCTCGAAGCGGGCGGGCCAGACAAAAACTTGAATGTCCGCGTTCCTGCCGCGTTCTCCAAGCTCTTCAAAACGCCTGTCGATTGGAACTACGAGACCGAACCGCAGCCCCACATGAAGGATCGCAAGCTCTACTGGCCGCGCGGCAAGATGCTGGGCGGGTCAAGCTCGATGAACGCCATGATGTATATTCGGGGCAACCGCCATGATTTTGACGAGTGGGGCGAGTCGGGCAACCCTGGCTGGGCCTTCGCGGACGTGCTGCCCTACTTCAAGAAGGCCGAGCATTACGAGCGCGGCGGCACGGACTACGTGGGCGGCGCTGGCCCGCTGAACGTGGCCGAACTGCGCCACGTGAACCCGCTCACAAAGGTCTTTCTGGACGCCGCCGTCGAGGCCGGTCTGCCGAAGACTGACGATTTCAATGGCAAGACTCAGGAGGGCGTCAGCCCGACGCTGGTCACGCAGAAGGGCGGCACGCGCTACAGCACAGCGGTAGGCTATCTGCGGCCCGCAATGAAGCGCCCCAACCTGACCGTCCAGACCCAGGCGCTGGCGGCAAAGCTGCTCATCGAGGGCAAGCGCGCCGTCGGCGTGCGCTATCTGCGCAATGGCGCAGCCCAGGAGGCACGCGCCAACCGCGAGGTCATCCTGTGCGGCGGCGCGATCAACTCGCCGCAGCTTTTGCTCCTGTCGGGCATCGGCCCTGCCGACCACCTGAAGGCACTGGGCATCGAGGTCGTCGCCGACCTGCCGGGCGTGGGCCAGCACCTGCAAGACCACCTTGCTACCGGCATTCTCTATCACTGCAAACAGCCGATCACGCTTGCCAGCGCGGAGTCACTGGGCAATCTCGCCAACTTCTTGCTCTTCAAGAAGGGTCCGCTCACCTCCAACGTCGCCGAGTCTGCCGCCTTCCTCAAGACCAAACCAGACATGATCGCGCCGGATGTCGAGATCATCTTTGCCCCGGCCTTCTTCCTAGAGCATGGCTTCGCCAACCCGCCTGGGCATGGCTTCACCATTGGCGTCGTCCTGCTCCATCCCGAAAGCACAGGCAGCATCACGCTGCACTCTACCAACCCAACCGACCCGCCTGCCATCCAACCCAACTACCTTGCCAGCGAGAACGACATGCAGGTGCTGGTCGAGGGTCTGCGCTGGGCGCGCAAGATCGGCCAGTCCAAAGCCTTTGATGCCTACCGGGGCAACGAGTTTGTGCCAGGCGAAGAGGTCACGAGCGACGCAGACCTGGCCGAGTTTATCCGCACCCGCGCCGAAACGCTCTATCACCCCGTTGGCACCTGCAAGATGGGTGAAGACGCGCTGGCCGTCGTCGATCCTGAACTGCGCGTGCGCGGCGTGGAGGGTCTGCGCGTCGTGGACGCCTCGGTCATGCCCACGATTGTCAGCGGCCACACCAACGCGCCCACGATCATGATCGCCGAGAAGGCCGCCGATCTCATCAAGGGCCGCGCCGCCTCTGTTGGCTCCGCAGCGGGCGCCAAAGCCGCCGCCAGCGACTAGCAAAAGTCGGGCGATTAAAATCGCCGCTAGGGGCGCCTGCGGGCACCAGGAAGTCCTCGCAGCGGTCTGCGGTGGTCACCCAGTCGGCGGAACGCCCACGCCAGCGGCCAATGCATTGGCCGCTGGCGTGGGGCGGGCGACTTTTGCATCGCCCTGGCGACCTGTGCTTACCTATTGCGCTGTTTGCCTCTTTAGAGTATCCTATGGGCAGATACTGTGCCGACCCTATTTGTCTGGCTCATGCCAGGAAAAAGGGGGACCATGCTCACCGTTCTTGATATTTGCTCCGGTGGAGGAGGAGAGGCGCTGGGACTTGAAGCGGCAGGGTTTATCAACGCTGGAGCCATCGATAATGACAAGGCCGCGTGCCAGACGCTCCGCTTGAATCGGCCCGACTGGGATGTTATTGAAGATGATCTTGGCAAGATCAGTGGCGAGCGATTCAGGGGCGTTGACCTGCTGGCGGGAGGTGTTCCCTGCCCGCCGTTTTCCATCGCTGGAAAACAGCTTGGAGTGGATGACGAGCGTAATCTATTCCCAACAGCGTTGCGGCTGGTTGAAGAGGCGCGGCCCGTCGCCGTCTTGCTAGAGAATGTCCCAGGATTCGCCAGCGCCAAATTCGTCGCGTATCGCACTGATTGCATCAGGCGTCTGAACCGTTTAGGGTACGAGGTAGACTGGCGCGTCCTGAATGCCTCCGACTATGGCGTGCCACAGCTTCGCCCCCGTTTTGTGCTGGTGGCTCTCCGCTCGCTCTACTCCGGGCGATTTCAGTGGCCGGAGCCGCAAGGTCTGCCGCTCTCTGTCGGGCAAACGTTGAGCGATCTGATGGCGGCTGGCGCCTGGCCTGGCGCTGCGGCGTGGCAGCAGAAAGCCAATGGCATTGCGCCAACATTGGTAGGTGGCTCTAAGAAACACGGTGGCCCGGACCTCGGCCCCACCCGCGCAAAGCAGCAGTGGGCAGCGCTGGGCGTTGATGGATTGGGCATCGCTGACTTGCCCCCAGGCATCGATTTTCCTGCAAACGGCCTCCCAAAGCTGACGCTCCGCATGACCGCTCGCCTGCAATCTTTCCCTGATACCTGGGCCTTTGCCGGGGGCAAGACAGCAGCGTATCGCCAGATTGGCAACGCCTTGCCGCCGCCAGTCGCTCAGGCAGTGGGACAAGCCATTCGGGCCC
>JBJKSJ010000161.1:0-5999 GCA_046704085.1 Ktedonobacterales bacterium
GCTTTTTCCTGCAACAGCAGCGCCAGCGCCTGCTTCTCTTCAGGCAGCCGCGAGGTTTCTAACCCCGTGAGCCACACCGAGATGGCCCACGCCTGTAAGACATCCATCTGCTGCGGGCCACCAGGGGTGGCAACGCGCATCACCAGCAACGCTCTGGCAAGTTTCGGGCTGCGCCGGATGCGTACTACCTGCCCGTTGCGGGCAATATCCAGCAACGCGCAGAGCGATCTCAGGGTAGCTCCATGCCGGCCATCTTCCAGTTGAATCGCCTCAATAGGAGGCACACCAGCGAGCATACGTACAGGTACAAGCGCGGGAAGATTCATTATCCCACCTCTTTTCTAAGGGGGTCACATCACGTTACCCCCTTTGGTGCAAGGGGGTAACGTGATGTGACCCCCTGTTCTTTTTTCACAAGGAGGGACCATGACGGTCCTCAGGTTTAATAAAGGGGATTGGATAACACCCCCTTCTGCTAAGGAGGTGGCTGCGCGAGCGCATACATGGGATACTGGCCGGCGGGCAGGGGATCGGGGCTGTCCATCATGGTCGCCTCCTGGTGTGGCATGGCGGCGCTGGACGGAGGGGGGAACGGGGGCATAGAATGCGGACTAGCCCCGCGCGTCGGCCTTTCCGGCGCCTGGGTCATGGGTAGCCGTAGCTGTACAGTCAGCGACGGCTATCGCTGTGTTTTATGCAAGCAAGTATACCTGAAGCCGGGCTGAAAAGTCAAGCCGCCCGTCGGCGAATAAATTCGCCGCTACGGGCGTGCCGCCAGGAAGTCCCTCTGGGACTCAATGGCCGCCAGGTCCGTCGGCAATTATAATCGCCACTACGGGCCTGGCGGCCAGGTCGGGCACAGGTCAAATGTCATTATTCGCCCGGTAGTTTACTTCAGGGCGATGTCCTCGGTGATCGTAATCCCGCTGTTATCCGAGCTATAGGTCAGGTAGCTGGTTGTCACCCTAGCGATCAGTCCGCCAGTTTGTTGGACAAACTGGCGATAGGCATCGCCCAGCGATCCCTGCGCGCTCGCCAGGTTCGAGAGGCTGACGAAGAGCGTCAGCGCGTTCGTTTTTGATCCATTGCTCACCACCTGCTGAAAGGCGCTGGACTGCGCCAGGCTGGGCTGATGGCCCTGGAAGGTGGCTATTGCCTGGCTGAGTCCATCGCTCGTGTAGGCGAAGACCAGATCGTGCCCCAGCGTCGCGTAGTAGATCGCCTGGCCGGAAGCCTGAACGCTCGTGACCGTCACACCGCTGCTGGTGCTGGTATCGGTCTGATAGCCCAGCGTGGCTATCGCCTGCTGTACGGTGGCATTTGCCGTCGCCGCGTCCTCGCTGAAATGCAGCATCACCAGCGGATCAATCACATCATTCGAGCCAGCCGTTGGCGGGAGCAGCGCCACGCTGACCGGAGATTGGAAGAGGGGATCATCAGGACTGACGCCCAGCACGTTCTGGATGGCAGTATTGGTGATCGCCCCCGCGCTCGCGTCGCGCAATTGATCGTAGAAGGCGCTCAGATTGCCCACTCCGGCGTAGAGAATCGCGCTGGCGGGGACCACCCCGGCGCTGGCGTTGGTATCACCGTTCAGGTGATACTTCACCTGCGTGCCCGCTTTGGCCTCTAGCGTAACGGTCAGGCGCAGACCCGCGCTGGTGAATTGCAGCGCGCCATAGCCAACCGGATAGCTGTCCGTCAGGCTCGACTGAGCGGACCCGCCCAGGCGCAGTTCGTCGCTCAGCAACTGCTTCACATTGACATAGAGCGTGCCGAAGCGGTCGCTGGGCAGCTTATTGATCGCGTCGGTAAAGGTCGTGTTCTGCGCAAGCGTCGTCCCTGTGCCGTTGGCGCGGTCAATCACCTGCTCAGCGATGGCGACGGTACTGGCGATGATGACCTGATCTTTGACGATGCCCAGCACCAGCGGCGAGGCCTTGCCGTTGGATGTGTCCTGCTGGTTCTGCGCTGCGTCTACGTCACTTTGCAGCGTCACGCCGCCATAGGAGATGCTGGTAAACTTCACGCCATACTTCTGCTGCTGGAGGGTGATGATCTTCTGTAGCGTCGCGTTGGAGGCATTGGTGTCGTGCGTGGAGATCAGGTAGACTGTGCCGGGGGCCGACTGCTGACCAGAACTGCCCGACGCGGCCTGGCTGGTGACATCGACCACCGCGAAGCTCAAGCTGCGCTTGACCCAGGGCGCCACATCCTTCTGGAAATCCAGGCCGGTGGATTGCTGAAAGCCGGAGGTGTTGGTCGCCTGGGCAATATCGCTCTGACTGAGTTGATGGGGGTTCTGCGCGATCTGCTGAAGATCGAAGGACGAATAGAAGAGGGTATTGGTGGGCAGGTAGCGCGCCGAGTCGATAGGACTATAGGCAAAGAATGCTGTGTAGACAAAATAAGCCGCCGCCGTGCCGACGATCAGCAGCGCCAGCAGCGCGCCGCCCAGCACGCTTAGCCGCCTCGCGCGGCTCCAGGGGCGCTTCGTCGGAGCGCCAGTTGCAACCTGGCCGACGGGCGGGCCAGCGAGCGGCGCATTCGTGGGCGGCCATCCGCTGGGCGGGCCAGCGAGCGGCGCGCCGCCCGGCGGAAATACGCCGCCGGGGATGTAGGGGCCGGTCTGTCCGGCTGGTGGGAGAACATAGCCCGGCGGGGGGGCGCCTGCGCCCTGGCGCCCCTGGTAGGGCGCGGGCCCGGTGTTCTGATAAGAAAGCGCGCCGGGTTGGGTTGGCGCCTCGCCAAAGGTCGCGCTCATGCCCGGCCCGGTCGCCCCCCTGCGCAGGTCTGCGCCGCTGGAACCCGCCTGAGGGCCAAAAGTCGCTGCGGGCCGCCCACAGCGCGGACAAAACGTAAAACGCTGCGTATCCGTGTATCCACAGAAGCCGCAGAACGTCTGGGCTTGCTGGCCGCCTGAGTCGCCTGATGATGACATCGCGCTCATCCATCCTTTCGGGAATACCAAAGTGAGTATCCGTCCCTTCCAACCGACCCCTTCTATTATACGAGCAGAACGCTACTTTAGTAGCGCAGGCGGTTAAAACCGCCTGCTCTCCGTTGATCGCGTGCGCGGCATACCGCTTGCTGAAACGGCCTATAGTAGGAGAAGGTGATACCTCTCACTTGATAAGATACGTAGAAGCGGTCAAAACCCGCTATGCACTGGCTCACATTTTGCCCGTCACAGCGGAGAGAGAAGACAATCCAGGGAGGATTTTCTATGATGGACCCCACCGCGCTGCCCACCGAGGCACACGACGCCGGACCCGCCCGGCATCCCGTCACCTCCAGGGCGCGCCAGCCCAATGAATTGCCATCGTACTTTATTCCGGATACCGATCTGGAGATGGGCGCCAGCCTGGGCAACAGCCGCTGCTGGGTGACAACGAAGGGCACCGGGGATATTGAAGGAATCTTCAGCAATGATCTGGGCAAGAGCGTCGTCGGGGCGGTCTGTCTGCGCTACAGCGGCGTGGGTCATCGCATCGTGCGCCCTGGGCGCCACGAGGAAGCCTCCATCGCCAACCAGGCGCAAGACCGCGCCGAAGTCAACGCCAGAAGGGCATCCACCACCTATGGAGAGGCAGGCGACGAAGAGCCAGTGCCGCTGCCGGGCGTCCCAGAGGAGGCGCTGGAACACGCGCTGCACGCGGGAACCCCGGAAGCCTTCATGCACTTGCGCCAGGAAACGCCAGGCGAATACGAGATTCACCCGGCCTACCAGCGCCATCGCTATCACCTGCCCGGCAATCTTGAAGTAGAAGAAACGACCTTTGTTCCGCATGTCGCCGCGCCGTCCCAGGCAAAGCATCATCCCGACCTGGAGGCCACCTTACTCTATCAGATTGTGCAACTGCACAACCATTCCCCCCTCCCACGTCGGATGCGCATCTACAGCTATGCGCGGCTGCACGGGGCCACGCCCGCCGACATCAGCGCCATCTACGATCCGACGCTCTGCCAGGGCGCGCTGGTCGCCAAAAATGCTAGCCACCCAGAGTGGGTGCGCGTCTTTGGCCTCTCTGGAGCGCAAGCACAGGTGGCGGCCTGGGAGACGACCTTCGACGCCAGCCAGATTTATGAAACGACGCATGTCTTCCCGCTGGATAACACGACCGATGCCACCGGGGATGTGCTGGGCGCGCTGCAAGTCGATGTGGAACTGCAACCAGACGAGAAGAAGCAATTTGCCTTCATCGCCGCCTTCTCGCACGAGGGCGAAGCGGCGGCGCGGCAGCTTTTTGATTGGGCCTGGAATTATGAGCGCGCGCTGCGCAAGACGATCAACTACTATACTGAGGCTGCGCGCACCACGCATATTATGACGCCCGACCCGCTGATCAACCAGGGCGTGATCTGGGCCAAGGTCAATATGCTGCGCGTCATGTCGGACTATCCCAGCGGCCCGGCCTTCACCAACGACCCCAGCCGCTCCTCGGCGGTGGTTGGCCGCGACGCTGCCTGGTTTGTTTTCGGCTGCGACCACCTGCTGCCGGAGTTTTCGCGCCATCTGCTCGACGCCTTTGCCCAGCGCCAGGAACCCAACGGCAAGATTCTGGAATATTACAACGCCGTCACCGACGCGGAAGAGGACAATGGGCTGAATATCAACGATGACACGCCGCTCTTCATTCTGGCCGTCAATCACCATTACCGCGAGACCAGAGACGACGCCTATCTGCGCACCATTTATCCGGCGGTGCGCCGTGCCGCCCGCTACATTCTGAGCCAGCGCGACACCGAATTGGACGAAGCGCCCAACGGCCAGAAGCGCGGGCTAGTCATCTGCACCGCGCGGGGCACAGGCGGCAGGGGCATCTGCGGCTGGCGCAACATCATCGAGGGCTACACGATCAACGGCGCCGTGACCGAACTCAACGCCGAATGCGCCGCCGCTTTGCGCGCCGCCGCGCATCTGGGCGAGGAGGTCGGCACGCTGGAGTGCCAGCAAGACGCGGGCGATTTCTACAAGGCGGCCAGGGCGCTCACCAGGGCTATCAACACCCATCTGCTCAACCCTGAAACCGGCCTGTACTACCTGACTATCGATATGGACGGCAATTACCGCACGGATGTGACTTCCGATGAACTCTTCCCGGTGATCTTCCGCGTGGCGCCCGATGAGGTCTCCTATCGGATCATTAGTCGCCTGAACAGCCCGGACTTCTGGACCCCGGCGGGCATTCGCACTGTGAGCCGAGACAGCCCGGATTACCACCCCTATGAGTGTTGGGGCTTGATGGGCGGCGTCTGGCCGGGCGTGACGTGGTGGTACGCCTTCGCCGCCAAAGCCTATCACCCGGAGTTCATGGTCCGCGCGCTGCGCTCCAGCTTCGAGCATTACGCCCGCGACCCCAAGAAGAACAACACCGTTCCTGGTCAGTTCAGCGAGTGGGTGGACGGCGAATCGCTGGTCAACCGGGGCATGCGCCTTTCGCCCTGGGAGCCGCCGCGCTTCCTCTGGGCCGCCGTCGAGGGGGTCTGCGGCGTGATGCTGGGGACTGGCTCCATCGGCCTCAGTCCGCTCCTGCCGCGCGACTGGCAGTGGGTGGGACTGCGGCGGCTCGCCTATCATGGCCGCGAACTGGGCTTCTTTGCCGCCCGCCAGGACGAAGATTTCCACGTCTTTGGCACAGCCGACTTCGACACGACCGAGGGCTACTGCAAACATCTCTACGAGGAGGACATCTCCGACCAGATTCACGCACTCAACGCCCTGGCCCATCACGTCGCCTTCAAGCGCCCCGGCGAGATCATGATCTGCCTGGGGTCGGCCTCGAAGCAGACGATGCTCGTCCCGCTGCGGCTGGATGGCGCGCTGCAAGACGGCAAGACCTATCACTCGGAGATGTATAACAGCGAGCGCAATGCGTGGATTGAGGGGGAGACCAGCCGCGCCGAAGACCTGCACGAACTGGCAGTTGACATCGAGGAAGGCGGCTATCGCCTGCTGCGTCTGCTGGAGCAGGCTGAGGGATAAGACGGGCTGGCGG
>JBJKSJ010000162.1:0-11856 GCA_046704085.1 Ktedonobacterales bacterium
GGTGCGCACGGCGGACGGCAATGAGTATTGCGCCTGGGCGATCTTGCTGGCGACGGGTTCCACCTATCGACGGCTGGGCATCCCCGGCGAGGAAGATTTCATCGGCGCGGGCGTCCATTTTTGCGCCACCTGCGATGGCCCATTCTATCGCGGCAAAGAAGTGCTGGTCGTCGGCGGGGGGAACTCGGCGGGCGAAGAGAGCCTCTTCCTGACCAAGTTTGCCAGCCACGTGACCATCGCCACCAGGGGCGATCAACTCAAGGCCAGCAAGGTCGTCGTCGAGAAGGTGCAGGAGACGCCGCAGATTCAGGTCATTACCAACGTGGCGCCGGTCGAGTTCAAGGGCAAGACCAAACTGGAGACGGTCATCTTGCGCAACACCCAGACCGGCGAGACGAGCGAGGCGCATCCGGCGGGGGTCTTTGTCTTCATCGGCCTGACGCCCAATACCCAGATCGTCAAAGAACTGGTGAAGCTGGATGGCTACGGCTTCATCCTTACCGATGGCATGCTCCAGACCAGCGTGCCGGGCATCTTTGCCGCTGGCGACTGCCGCGCCGACAGCACAAAGCAGGCGGCATCTGCCGCGGGCGAAGGCGCCGCCGCCGCGCTGGCGCTGCGGCGCTATATCGAGCCGCTCACCAGCGGCATGCCCAGACATGGCATGCTGATGGAAGAAGCGGTAGCGATGTAGACGAGACGCTGGCGACTAAAGTCGCGCCTAAGGGCTGCCAGAGGCTGCCACGAAACCCGCCTGCGCGGGTTAGGACGAAAGCCCTTTGTAGCGTCGGCTTCCAGTCAGCGGAGGTGGAGTGGGGAGTCCGCGCAGGCGGACTTGGTGGCATAGCCCTTAGGCGCGGTTTCAACCGCCAGCAAGTTTGACGAGGCAGGCGCGTTGCGCTATACTTTCCTGCGGCAAGGCCAGGCAACGGATTGTCCTCCCGTGCGGATGAGGTGGAGGACGTAAAAGGAGCCGAAAGTGGGAAGTTATGAGCGAGCAAGCGCGCCAGCCCGGCGAAGCGGCCAATCCGATGACCATCCAGCAGAGCCAGGCGGGCGCTGATTTTTCAGCCCCGTCGGCGTCGCCGGAAGACCTGCGTCTGGTCGAGGCGCTGCGTCGGGGCGAAGAGGCGGCTTTTGTGATGCTGATCAATCAATACCACGCGCCGCTCTTGCGGCTGGCGCTGCTCTACGTGCCGGATCGCACGCTGGCTGAAGAAGTGGTGCAGGATACCTGGATCGGCGTGCTTCGGGGCATCCATAACTTTGAGAGGCGCTCTTCGCTGAAGACGTGGATCTTCCGCATTCTGATGAACCGCGCGCGCACCCTCGCACAGCGCGAAGGCCGCAGCGTTCCCTTCTCGTCGCTGGTGGATTTAGACGCCGAGCAGACCGATGGGCAGCCCGACGCTGATCGCTTCTACCCGCCGGACCACCCGACCATGCCCGGTCAGTGGATTTCATTTCCACCAGGCTGGGAGGACGTGCCCGAAGACCGCCTGCTCTCGCTGGAGACACGCGGGCGCATCGAGCAGGCCGTCCAGATGCTGCCGCCGGGCCAGCGCGAGGTGATTACGCTGCGCGACATCGATGGCTGGTCCTCCGATGAGGTCTGCGCCTTGCTGAGCATCTCTTCAGCCAATCAGCGCGTCCTGCTCCATCGCGCGCGAGCGCAGGTGCGGCGCGCGCTCGAACGCTATTTCAAGGAAGAGTAGGTACAGGGATGATGACAACAGATGAACTCAGTTGCAAAGAAGTCGTAGGACTGGTCACTGACTACCTGGAAGCGGCCCTGCTTCCGGCGACGCGGGCGCAGTTCGAGAAGCATATCGCTGACTGCCCCGACTGTAGCGCCTACTTTCAGCAACTCCAGCAAACCATCGGCATGCTGCGCGCGCTCGCAGAAGAACCAGACTTTCCTGAATCCCGCCAGAAGCTCACGCACATCTTCCAGGCGTGGAAGAACGCGCAGCAAACGCCTTAGCACGCCGCTTCTTCAATGCCTGTCTCGACAGGCTGCTCCTCCTTGGGCGCCAGGGCGCGCAGCACCAGCCCGACTTCTTGATGCAGCAGGGCCAGCACAATGGCCCCCACGAGCATAATCGTGCCCGTCGTCAGCAGGCGCAGGGTGAGAAAACTCCCCACCGCCAGATTCCTGCTCAGCCCAAATTGCAGCAGCACGCCCAGCCCCGACGCCTCGACGGACCCCAGATGTGGCAAGACTGGCACGACCAGCACCACCCCCAGCGAGAAGGCAAAAGAGGCCAGCGCCTCGTGCCAGCCAAAGCCGGGGGACAGGATGGAGCCAATGATCTTGAGCGCCGTCACCTGCGCCCCAAGATAAACCGTCGTCAGCGGCAGGCCATAGAAAAACGTGCGCCAGGAGAAGAGCAGCTTTCCGCTTTCCAGGAACTGCCGCGCGCCTTCGGCCAGCGGACGCAGGCGCTTTGAGCGCCGCACCCAGGTTTCCAGCGTGGCGTCGATAAAACGCAGCCTGAAGAGCAAGAAGCCCACCAGCAGCATGCCCAGCAGGATCGCCAGCGCCAGCGGGCGCAGCCAGGGCCAGCCGGGCACACCCACCACCAGCAGCGCGCTCAGACAAATGGCAATCTCGGTAATCAGCATCCAGGTCGTGGCCGCCGAGGAGCGCCAAATCTCCGAGCCAAGCGACCCCTTGAGCAGATAGTTCTCCAGGAAGACACCCATCGGCAGGCTGTTGCCAATCTCGCCTCCCGCGAAGGGAACGAGCAGCGCCTGCCAGTCTGGCCGGATATTCAGCCGGGCCAGATAGAGCCGCCATTGGATCGCTTTGGCGAACAGATAGATCAGCGTGAGCAAGAAGACTGGAACTAGCGCCCTGGGCAGCGCCGTGACGATCTCATACGAGACGGTATGCGCATTCGCAAACGTCAGGACAAAGGCTAGACATCCTGCGCTCAGCAGCGTTGGGACAATGACCTTCGGGCGCCAGAGTTTTTTCACGCCTCCTCCTCGCCTGGTTCTTGAGAGGAACAATCTCGTCTGCTTCCCTGGGTGTCAGCTACTCACTTATAGTATACCTTATGAAGTCCATGAACTGACACCCGGACGGGGAATAGCAAGATGAGTTCCACCGCTGCGAGGAGGAAGCGCCAGGGTTTCAGGTGGGCGTCGGCCCGCGATGATCTTTTTGCCCGCGCGAGCGCGTTTGATGCTGATACCAGACTTCTTTCGAGGTTTCGGAGGGTAAGGGCGTATCGGTCAACTGGCGCTCCAGGCTGCGCAGTTCGTTGATAGAGGCGCTCAGTTCCGCATCGTCCCCGGCGTACTCGGTGATCCTGATGGCGACTTTGCGCAGTTTCTCACGCGCGCCGTGTAGATCGCCGCCCTGGCTGCTTTTGATCGCCTCGCGGTGCGCGCGGTCGGCATGGCTCAGGCCAACCCAGTGCATCACTGATGCGTCGCGCTGCTCTGCGTCGCAGGCGGGCCTGTCCGCGTACAGAAAGCGAAGCTCCTGCCAATCGCTGCTCTGCTCGGCGCCATCGGCCACCCAGAGGATACGCGCCCGCACGCTGTGCCCATCCTGCTCGCCCTGCGCTGGAAAGCCAAAGCGCACGACGACATGGCGCTCGTCACCGCGCAGCAGATCACCAAGCGCCACCGACCAGCGCGAGGGATCGTCGCTGGAATGATGTGTCCAGTAGGCGCTGATCAGGTCTACCTGAATGCCGGGGTCCACCTGCACCTCCAGACGCACCTGACGGGCAGAGACCGCTAGCAGATCGCCAAGCTCGCCAATGAAGGTATCGGCAATCTCGCTGGCCGTGCGCAGGTGGTGGAACTGGCCGCCGCCCGCCACTGCCATTGGCCCTAGCAAGAGTTCGTTATAGTCGGAGCCGATGCCAAACGTGCTGGTGCCGATCCCGGCATGTTCTCGAATGCCGGCAGCCTCGCTGGCGATCTGCTCCGGGTCGGTCACACCCACATTCGCCAGGCCATCGGTCAAGAGAAAACAGCGCGCTAACCCGACCGCCTGGGCCGGTGGAGCGTCACTGGCGATGGCCTTGCAGCCGGTCAGCCAGCCCTCGTGCAGAGCCGTATTGGCGCGCGCCTCGATGCGCGAGAGCGCCGCGCGCGCGCTGGCCTTGAACTCCGCCGTCACATGCCCCAGCGGCTGAAGCATATCAATGCGATCATCGAAGATCACCAGCGCCGCCTGATCGCGCTCCTCCAGGCGATCCAGCACCGCCAGCGCCGCGCGTTTGGCCGTGCGCAGCTTCTCGCCCTGCATCGAGCCGCTGCGATCCAGCACCAGCGCCAGGGTCAAGGGCGCGCGTTCCACGCTCGCCGCATCTGCCGTCTGCTCGACAGCAAGATGAAAATCGATATGGCGGAAACTGCCCCCCTGACGAATGAGGCGTCGCTCTGGGCACATCCTCAGCGTGATGTTTGCCTTGCTCCCGCCAACGTTGCCACTGCCAGCCTCCATAAAAACGCCTCCTCGATAACAAAATAGATCCGATCAGCCAGGATGACGCGCCAGCGCCGCGTTACGGGTGGTGTCGCGTTTGGGACGCGCTGGCCGCCAGCAGACGCTCGATCAGGCGGCGCTGCTGATTGGCAACATCCATCCTGACATGTAGCTCGATCCCCGGCGCCAGTTCCCAACGCTGCCAGACATCGGCTAGCAAAGCAGGCGCCAGGGGCGCGACAGGTCGAGACGCGCTCCCAACAGCCGTGGCCGCAGGCACAGGCGCCGCGCCAACCGAAGACGCCCCGCTGCCCGGCGGATGCTGGCGCGCCTCACGCGCCTGGTTCAGCAGCGCCGCCAGATACTCTTTGGGCGAAGTCGCCTGCGCTGCCTGCTCGCGATCCTTCGCGCGCCGCTCCTCCTCAGCCAGCAAGAGTTCTGCCTCCTCTGGCAAGAGACGCGCGAGCATCTCGCGCATCGTCGCCAGCGGCACGCGCTGCTCCGAAAGCAAACGAATCAGCCGCAGGCGCAGCAGATGCTCGCCGCTGTAGGTCGCCGCCTTCCCGCGTGTGCCTGGCCCCGCCAGCAATCCCTCGCTAATGTAATAGCGAATGGTGCGTATCGGCGTGCCCACCAGTTCTGCCAGTTCCTCGATGCTCAGGGCCACTTCGCTGTCTTGCATGCTGCTAGTATACACAGTAACACTGTTACTGTCAATGACCTGGATCACACAATAGCTGTGCAATAAGATACTTTTGCCGCGTAAGCTAGCGAAACCAGCTCGCCTTTGGAGGAACCAACACAGCAAACCCCTACTTCCTGGCAAAAGTTGACAGAAGATGTCAAGATGAAGCGGCTATACTCTCTCTGTTGTCCCTGATGCGAACGTATCGAAGTTAGAGCCTGTGATGCACTTTTCAAACGGAGATCGTGCTACTCTGGGGCATGGACAGAAAAGTAGACCCCTGCGTCTGAGATGATCTCGTTGTGAAGAGAGGGGAACAATACGCATGCTTCAGACCACGCAGTTCGACCTGTTCGCGGGAATCCCGGTCGCCGACTACGCGGCGGCACTCTCGTGGTACGAACGACTGCTGGGCTTCCCGCCCACCTTCTTTCCCCACGACACCGAGGCCGTGTGGGAGCTTGCGGAGCATCGGTACGTCTACATTGTGCAACAGCCAGAACACGCCGGCCACGCCAGGCACACGCTCTTCGTCGAGGACCTCGATGCGCTCGTCGCGCAGATAGCCGATAGGGGAATCGACCCCGTGAAGCGGGAAACCTACGCGAACGGCGTGCGCAAGACCACGTACCGCGATCCCGACGGAAACGAGATCGGGTTCGGCGGCGCTCCACTGGAACCAGCTTCTGGCTAGGGCAGCGCCAGGAGGTGGGAGCGTCCCTGCCGCGCTCCTACCAACTGGCGTTTTACCGGGTCGCGGCGTTTCTAGCATGCTTTCAGTCTGGCAGCTCAACGTCCGAGTTCATAGCAGGTTCTAGAGGAGGCGCCTATGCAGTATGGTTTCGTCATCCCCATTTGGGATATGCTGATCATCCCCGAACTGGCCCAGGAGGCCGAGGAGGCGGGCTGGGATGGAGTTTTTCTCCCCGATAGCATCTATATTGATGCGCCAGGTGCCGAGATGTCCCCCGGCTACGATCCCTGGGTCATGCTGAGCGCCATCGCCCTGCGCACCGAGCGGATCCGCCTGGGCACCATGCTCACGCCCATCTCGCGACGGCGTCCCTGGAAGCTTGCCCGCGAGACAGTCACGCTCGATCACCTCTCGCGTGGCCGCCTGATCCTGCCGGTGGGCCTGGGCGCGCTGGATGATCGCGGCTTTGGCGGAGTCGGCGAGGCGACGGACCGCAAGACGAGGGCAGAACTGCTGGATGAAGGGCTGGACATCCTGGCAGGGTTATGGAGCGGCCAGACCTTCAGCTTTCATGGCAAGCACTATCAGGTCGAGAACCTGACCTTTCTGCCGCCGCCTGTGCAGTCGCCGCGTATCCCCATCTGGGTGGTGGGCGCCTGGCCGCGCCAGAAGTCGATGCAGCGCGTGCTGCGCTGGGACGGGCTGCTGCCAAACAAACTGAATGCCGATGGCAGTTTTGGCGAGGTCACGCCCGCTGATATTCAGGCGATGCAGGCATATATTGACGAGCATCGCGCCCAGACGACGCCGTTTGATATTGTCGTCGAAGGCCGAACGCCCGGCGAGAACCACGCGCAGGCAGTCTCCCAGGTGCGCCAGTGGGCCGAGGCAGGGGCGACATGGTGGCTGGAGGCCATGTCGTCGGCGCCCAATGGACCAGATGACGTGCGCGCCCGCATCCGGCAAGGCCCACCGCGCGGCGCGTAGCCTTCCTTGTAGCGCCGGCGTCTCGCCGGCAGGGGCGGGGGTCGCGCTGGGCGATACCATGCCCACAGGCGCCTGCCCAAAGAAGGCGCGCCTGCCAAACTCGTGCCCGCCGCTGGAAACACCCGCTGGGCGAGCCAGGCGACGCGCGCCAGACCCCCGACCCCTGCCGCCGAGACGGCGGCGGTACAGGTGGCTTTGCCTGCTCTCAGGAGGTTGGCTCCTGGGCGCCTGGCTCCTGCTCGCCCGGCTGCTTCGGCGGGGGCGCAGCTTCTGGCTTCGGCTCCAATGCCTGTTCCGGCGGACGAATATCAGCGGGCGCGGTGGGATAGGCCGCCATGCCAGTCGCCGGGCCAAGCTCCTCTGGCTGCGCCGAGAGCCGCGCCGCTTTGCGCTCCAGGGCCAGGCAGATGAGATCGACGGCGCTCTCCAGGTCGAGGATGGCAGTATTCACCACCAGATCATACAGGTGCGCGTCGCCAACGTGTCGATTATACTGCGCTTGCAGGTAGCGGATGCGATCACGATCCTTGTTCTGAATGCGCTCGCGGGCAGCGGCTTCGTTCAAGTCTTCGCGGCGCATAACATAAGCGACGCGGGCGCCAAGGGGCGCCACAACACGCGCATGCAGCACATCGCGCCGCCCGGCCAGCAGCACCTGCGCGCCACGCCCAACGATGACGACATGCCCGGCAGCCACCGCCCCTTCGACGGTCTGGCGCAGAGCAGCAGTGTATGCCTGCGCGTCGGTTCTGAGCAGATCGGGCGCATCCGACGGAAGGTCGGCGCCAGCCGTCGGCGAGGCCGACTGAAGGGCACGCAGGCCAACCAGCAGGCGCTCCAGCAGGCTTTGCGCGTGTTCATCGCGCGCCTCGGCATCAGCTTCGCTCACCTGGAGCGCCTGCGCCACGCGCACGACGATCTCATGGTCGATCAGCCGCCAACCCAGGCGGCGCGCCAGGCGCGCGGCCATCTCGCCGCCGCCGCTGCCATACTCCCGCGAGATAGTGATGGCGCGCATCTGAGCAATCACATCCTGATTCATGCCGGGTGGCCCTCCTTCAGTGATCTGGTTTGATCAAGCAGCAGAGGAGAAACGTGCTGAACGTTTTCGGTGTTCGGCTGCGTGGGAGCGCGAGGCTTCCGCGAGAGAGCAGCCATCTATGGATAGTATAGCAATTCCTGGCAGCCGTTGCCAGGCATACGCTGCGGCATACAGCGAGCGCGATGGCAGCCAGAGCAGGTTTCTGGCAGACAAAGAGAGAGGCCGCTGGAGCAGAGAGCAGCGGCCTTTCCCTTTTCAGGAGGGCGTATGGGTGTATTCAAAACTGCGCGCAAGCAGGCAAGCACGGGCGATCAACGCTGGCGCTGGGCGGCGATGAAGGCCGAGTACCAGCGCCCGCTCTCCTTGAGGATGCGGCGCTGGGTGGGATAATCGACATAGACCACGCCAAAACGCTTGCTGTAACCTTCGCCCCACTCGAAGTTATCCAGCAGGGACCAGAGCATATAGCCCTTCACTGGCGCGCCCTGCGCGATGGCGTCGGCAATGGCCTGGATATGGCCGCGCAGGTAATCGAGGCGCTGGGGATCGCTGACATGCCCATCGCCATCCCAGCGATCCTCAAAAGCCGCGCCGTTCTCGGTGATGAGCATGCTGCGCGGGGCATAGTCGTCCTTGAGCCGGACGAGCAGATTGGTCAGCCCGGCGGGATAGACCTCCCAGCCTGGCCCCATCTGGGTATAGACCGAGCCGGGCATCTGTGTCAGTTCATCATAACCCGTCGGCGTCCAGGGATTTGGCGTGGCCCCTTCTGGTTGGGCACGCACGACCTTGCGCGAATAGTAATTGACGCCCAGGAAATCAATCGGCGCGGCGATCAGCGCCAGATCGCCATCCTCAACCGGCGGGTCCGCCACGCCAAGGTGGGGGAAGAGGTCGGCGGGATAGCTGCCCTTGAAGACGGGATCGAGGAACCAGCGATTGACAAACGCATCGGCGCGCTGGATGGCCTGGGCCGTCTCCGGGCGATCATCTGCCGGATAGATCGGATAGAGGTTGAGGGTGATGCCGACCTGCGCCGTCGGGCGGAGATGCGCGCGCAGGCGGGGCAGCGCCAGCCCATGCGAGAGCAGGAGATGATGCCCAGCCACCACCGAGGCATGCACATCGCGCATGCCTGGAGCATGGATACCCACGCCATAGCCCAGGTACGCGGCGACCCAGGGTTCGTTATGCGTAATCCACCAATCCACGCGATCACCCAGGCGTCTGGCGACGAGTTCGGCATAGTCGGCGAAGGCCGAGACGGTCTCACGGTTGAGCCAGCCGCCGCGCTCGTGCAGGGGCAGGGGCAGGTCCCAGTGGTAGAGGGTGGCAACGGGGGTGATGCCCTTTGCCAGCAAGGCATCGACCAGGCGATCATAAAAGTCCAGGCCCGGCGGGTTGACCTTGCCGACACCTTCCGGCAGGATGCGCGGCCAGGCGATGGAGAAGCGATAGGCGCTCAGGCCCATCGCGGCCATCAGGTTGACATCATCCTGCATACGGTGATAGTGGTCGCTGGCAATATCGCCTGTCTGGCCTTGATAGATCTTGCCTGGCGTGGCGGCAAACTGGTCCCAGATGGACGGGCCGCGCCCATCTTCGCGCGTGGCCCCTTCAACCTGATAGGATGAGGTGGCCGCGCCCCAAAGAAAAACAGGCGGGAACGCGCCGACGTTGGAAATATCCGGCTTTACAACACTTTTCGGCTGGTCAGTGGCGCCCATTAACCCTCCTTCAACGGCATGGCTGATTGTATGTTTGTATTGGCAACGGAGGCTTCGGCTCCGTAGAGAAAACAGTGTGTCCAGTGGCCCGCGCCCAGGTCGGTGCGCGGGGGAAACTGCTCGCGGCAGACGGGCATGGCAAAGGGGCAGCGCGGATGGAACCGACAGCCACCCGGCGGGTTTATCAGGCTGGGCGGCTCGCCACGCGTCGCCAGCAGAGGCGCATCGGCCTGCTGCTCGTCCGCCGCCAGGCGATCAGGGTCCGGCGCGGCCTGGATCAAGAGTTGGGTATAGGGGTGCTTTGGCGCTTGGATGACCGCCTCGCTGGGTCCGCCCTCAACCATCTGGCCCGCGTACATCACCAGGGTCTCATCGGCAAAGTAGCGAGCGCTGGCAATGTCGTGAGTAATATACAACAATGCCAGGCGGTCTTCTTCCTTGAGGCGCAGCAGCAGGTTCAAGACATCCAGGCGGATGGAGACATCCAGCATCGAGACCGGCTCATCGGCCAGCAGCACCTCTGGCTGCGCTGCCAGCGCGCGGGCAATGGCGACGCGCTGGCGCTGGCCGCCGCTGAGTTGATGCGGGAACTTCTGCATAAACTGCTCAGCGGGCGTCAGGTTCACACGCTCCAGCAAGGCTTTCACCTGCTGCTCCTCCTCGGCAGCCGAATGGGCATGCCTATGCAGACGCAGTGGGCGGCTGAGGTGATACTGAATGGTATGCACCGGATTGAGCGAAGAGAACGGGTCTTGAAAGATCAACTGCACATAGCGGCGATAGCGGCGCAGCGCCTTGCTGCCTCTGCCAGTGATCGGCTGACCACGAAAGCGTAGTTCGCCGGAGGTGCGCGTATAGAGCTGCGCGAGCAGGCGCGCGACGGTGGTCTTGCCACTGCCGCTTTCGCCCACCAGCGCGGTGGAGCGCCCAGGACGCAGCGCCAGGGAGACATCCTCAACAGCCTTCACGCTGCGCGACGGCCCGACGAAGCGCAGCCGCCGCAAGGGGAAGACCTTGCGCAGATGGACAGCCTCCAGCACGGGGTCTTCCAGGGCCGCCACGCCGGGGAGCATTCCCATCTTGCCGTTCGCGCCAGCCCGATGGTTCTCTGAAGATGCAGCGGAACGATGCAGCATACTCATTGTTTATTGGTCCCCCTTGCGCAGCGCGAGTTCTGAATCACTGCCCTCCTCGGCAGAGGCCGGGAGCAGTTGGCTGGGAATCCCATCGGGATTGAGGCTGGCGTCATACAGATGGCAGGCCACCTGTTGTTCCGGCGCCGCCGAGGAGGGCAGGAGCAGCGCCGGAACAGCAGTCTGGCAGGGTCCGAACGCGAACGAACAGCGCGGGTGAAAGGCACAGCCGGCAGGCACCGCTCGAAGATCGGGCGGCGAGCCAGGGATGCCGATCATGCTGCGCCGGGGACCGTGCAGCGTCGGGAAAGAATGCAGCAGGCCATAGGTGTAGGGATGGCGCGGCTGGCGATAGAGTTGCGCGCGCGTGGCCGTCTCGACGATGCGCCCGGCATACATGATCGCCACCTGATCGGCAATCTCCAGCAGCAGCGAGAGGTCATGGGTGATGAAGATTACCGAGAAGCCAAACTCCCGCCGCAGCGCCATGATCTCCGCGAGAATCTCGCGCTGCACGACCACATCCAGCGCGGTGGTTGGCTCATCCATGATGATGATGTCGGGATTGAGGGCCAGAGCGATGGCGATGATCGCGCGCTGGCGCATGCCGCCGCTGAGTTCGTGCGGATAGCTGTGCAGCCGATCTGGCGCGATGCCGACCAGGCGCAGCAGTTCTATGGCGCGCTGTTTCTGCACGCGGTGCGGCATAGAGGGATTGTGCGCGCGCAGCACATCGATGATCTGCGTGCCGATGTCCAGCACCGGGTTGAGGGCGTTCATCGCGCTCTGAAAGACGATGGAGAGCTTGCGCCAGCGGAAGTTGCGCAACTCCTCCGGCGTCAGGTCCAGCAGGTTGATCGGATTCAGGCTATCATCGGCGTTTTTGTCTTCCAGTCCCGCGCGCGGATAGAAGAGTATCTCCCCCTTGGTGACGATGGCAGGCGGACGCAGCAGGCGCGCAATGGCAAAGGCCAGGGTCGATTTGCCGCTGCCGCTCTCGCCCGCCAGGCCAAAGATTTGCCCACGCGCCTGGGTGATGCTGACATCATCGACGGCTTGCACCTTTCCTGTGGCGCTGCCATACTCGACGCTGACGTGCTGGACCTCCAGCACCGTGTCTCTTTCCATTGCTGTCCCC
>JBJKSJ010000163.1:0-16464 GCA_046704085.1 Ktedonobacterales bacterium
GAATTATTCGGCGCGAGCGCCCGCGCGCTGGTGGGACGTGACCGCGCGCTGGCGCGCAAGGTGGCCGAGGGCGCGGGCGTGGGGCCGTCCCAGGAAGAGGCGGGCGAGACGGTGCATGCGCGCACGCTGGCGCTGCTGCAAGAGTGGACCAACGTGGTGGGCAATGTGCGCAGCCTGCTGATGATTCAGCAGTCGGCAACGGAACTGGAGCGCATCGGCGATCACTCCCGGCGCATTGCTACGCACGCCCTGGCGCTGAGTGATGGCGCTGGCGGCGGGCTGGCGTCGCTGGGGCGCACGATTGGGGGCGATCTGCTGGAGCTGATCCGCGCGGTGGCGGCCCAGCTTCGCGGCGGCGTGGAGTTGCTCTCCGCGCCCGACACGGCACGCGCAAAGCAGCTTGCCGATGCCGACGCCGAGGTGGTGGATCGCGTCTATCTGCGCCTGGTGGCCGCGCTTCAGGAGGGGATGACTCGCGATCCCGGCCAGGCGCTGATGCTGACGCGCCTGCTCTTTGCGGCGCACGAGATGGAGTGTGTGGGCAACCGCGTCGGCAACATCTGCGAGAATATCAGCTATATGCTGGTCTATTGGGAGCCAGCGGCGTCATCGAAAGGCGGCTCGCGGGCGGCGATCTGAGCCAGTAGGATGCCTAGCGCGCGCAGCGCCTCCTCGCGGGTCAACTGGTCCAGGGTGTAGTCGGCGGCGAATTCGTCTTCGTCCAGCACCTGCCAGGCGCCGTCGGGCGCGACCCAGACATCCAGGATCAGGTCTTCGGCGGCGACTACCTCGTCGGTGATGGTGGCCGGGCGGGCGATGTTGCAATACCAGCCCTTGAGCGCGCCGCTGTGGACGGAGCGGATGGCAAAGATATTGTGCCAGCGGTCGGTGTAGAAATATTCGCTGAAGTGATCGCCGGTCTCAAAGACGATGTAGCCCAGGTCGCGGGTCGGCCAGGTCCAGCGGGCGTCCAGGACCACGCCAGTGGGCAGGCGCCAGGCCAGTTTGGCCTGGTAGCTGACGACGACCTGCCCCTGGCTATTCAGTTTCTCAACTCTCATTTCCCAGCTTTTCGGGCGCGCTCGCGCTCGCGCAGTTCGACACGGCGAATCTTGCCGCTGATCGTCTTGGGCAGTTCGGTCACAAACTCGATCTCGCGCGGATACTTATACGGCGCGGTCACGGTCTTGACATGTTCTTGCAACTCCTCGGCCAGCCTCTCGGAAGCGGTGTAGCCTGGGGCGAGGATGACATAGGCTTTGACGATCTCGCCACGCAGTTCGTCGGGGCTGGCGACAACGGCGGACTCGGCCACCGCTGGATGCTCGACCAGCGCGCTTTCGACCTCGAACGGCCCGATGCGATAGCCTGCGGAGATGATCACATCATCGGCGCGGCCCACGAACCAGAAGTAGCCATCCTCGTCCTTATAGGCGCGGTCGCCAGTGATATACCAGTCGCCCCGGAAGGAGCGGGCCATCGCGTCGGGGTTGTTCCAGTATTCCTGGAAGAGTCCCAGCGGACGGTCTGGCTTGATCCTGATGGCGATGTCGCCCTCTTTGTGGGGCGGCAGTTCGTTGCCCGCGTCGTCGATGACCGAGAGATAGAAGCCGGGCGAGGGTTTGCCCATCGAGCCGGGCTTAACGGTCAGCGGCGGGAAGTTGCCGCAGATCAGCACGGTTTCGGTCTGGCCGTAGCCGTCGCGGATGGTGATGCCAGTGGCCTCCTGCCAGGTTTCGATGACCTCCGGGTTGAGCGGCTCGCCCGCGCCGACGCAGTGGCGCAGCGATTTCGCCTTGAAGCTCTTGAGGTCTTCGAGAACGAGCAGGCGATAGACTGTCGGCGGTGCGCAGAAGGTGGTAATCGGATACTTTTCCAGGAAGGCGAGCGTCTCTTTGGGGTTGAACTTGCCGCGCGCATCCTGAATGAACATGGAGGCGCCCTGACTCCAGGGGCCAAAGAGGTTGCTCCAGGCGGCCTTGGCCCAACCCATTTCACTGACGTTCCAGTGCAGGTCGTCGGGGCGCAGGTCCAGCCAGTATTTGCCGGTGATGTTGTGGCCGATGCCATAGGAGGCGTGGGTGTGCAGCACCATCTTGGGATAGCCGACGGTGCCGCTGGTGAAATAGATCAGGCAAGGGTCGGTGCTTCTGGTCGGCGTGGGCTGATACTGCGGATTGCCCTCGGCGACGACCTCGGCGTAGGAGGTCCAGCGGGGCCGGAAGGCGCCAACGATGATCGCGCCTTTGATGCTGGGGCAGTGGTCGCGCACTTCGTCGTATTTGGGGGCGTTGTCGTTGTCGGTCACGATGGCGGTGGGCCTGGCGGTTTCGGCGCGGAACTGAATATCCTTGGGCGTGAGCAGGACGGTGCAGGGGATGGGGACGGCGCCTAGCTTCATCAAGCCCAGCACGACCTCCCACCATTCCACCAGGCGCGGGAGCATGACCAGCACGCGGTCGTCTTTCTGGATGCCGAGCTTGCTGAAGGCGTCGGCGGCCTGGTTGGAGCGGCGGGCGAACTCGGCAAAGGTGACGTGGCGCTCCTGTCCCTCGGCGGCCACATGCCACATGGCCTCCTTCTTGGGGTCGGCGGCCCACCTGCCGATCACATCGGCGGCGAAGTTGAAATGCTCTGGCGCTTGCCAATGAAAGCTCTGGCGCTCGGCCTCGTAGTCGGCCATGTTTGACTTGGCGGTTGCCATCTCGCGTGGTCCTCCTTCTCAACAAACCTGCGTTCAGGCCACACAGCACTGTGCGGCGTCTCTTTAAATTGTAAGGAGATTATTGGTAGTATAGCGCGCCTCTGGATACTCGGCAACCAGGAAGTTGGGCCACTTTCTATGTCTGGGCATAGAATGAGAAATAAGAACGCTCGTTTTTTCAGCTTGCGCTTTCTCAGTTGAATCCCGAAAAGCATACCCTGGTGCCTGAGCAGGTGCTGCCCTTCACAAGAGCCGGTTGGCCCAGGGCAGCTTCCGGATGGCGCTGCTGAGCAGGAAACAGAGCGGGAGCGTGATCAGCACCGCGAGGCCAAACTTGAGCAAGGGATCGAGCGCCACCGGGTGGAGGGCCACAGCAAAACCGACCAGCACCACCGGATGGATCAGGTAGACTGTGTAGGCATTGGCGGCTAAGCCTTTCGCCAGCCGTCCCTGCCGATTCCACTGCTCCCGCAAGCGCACCACCAGGCCAATCGACACCCCCACCACCATGACGGCTTCCCACAGCGCGTAGACCAACGCCTCCCAGTGGAATCCCCCTTCCACATCTGCAATCTCCGGGGGCGTCTGGGTGACAGATGTGCCCGTGCCGCCTCTGTCCAGGAGCAGAAAGAGCAGCGCCAAGAGCAGCGGCAGCAGCATTGCCAGGAGCGCCGTTCGCCACCAGACCTTTCCCAACTGCGGAGGGAAGGCAAAGAACCAGTTGCGGCGCGCAGCCAGTAGCCCCAGGAGGAAGAAGCTGAGATATTGGGGCAGGTAGGCTACAGGCAGGTTCAAGGGAGGGAACTTCCAGATGAGCGGGCACCAGAGGCGTACCACAAAGCTTACCAGCCCAAGGGCGACGATGAACCCCCCGATCACGCGCGTGCTGGGCAGGAGGCTGATCCTGACCGCAGCGGGTGGGTGATGCCTGGTCAGTTCCCGCCAGGCCACATAGAGGAGCGTGAAGAGCAAGAGTACCTCCAGGAACCAGACCGGGCCAGTGCCAATCCCGCCCACCTGGAGCAGATAGACCCCATAGAAACGCCAATACGATCCGGGCAGCCCCCGCGCGAGGTAGACTACCAGCGGATCCAGCAGCAGGTCGTAGAGCAGCAAGGGGATGCCCAGCCGGAGGAACCGATCCCGCAGCAAGGATACGGCTCCCTTGCGTTCATACGAGCCGAAGGTAAAGTAGCCGGAGAGCAAGAAAAAGACGCCCATGCCACAGGACATGCCGATGCTGGTCAGAATGGACAGCAGCGCCCCAGCCAGCGGCGTGGTGGCATCACGATAATACCAGTCCCCCACGCCGCCATAGGTCACCGCCAGGTGCAGGATCAGCACCCCACAGACTAACACGATCCGTAGGTTATCAATAAACAAGAGGCGAGGTCGCGGTGACGCTGCCTTTGCTGCTCGTGGTGGCGCAGGACCCGCGGCACCTGTGAGCAGCACGGGTGTCTGGTTCGTTGAGGGTGACATCGTCCGCTCCTTTTCTGCCACGAGTTGACGACCATTCGTTCTTGACGACGCGCAGGCCAACTGCTTCGGACCGCCCAGCACAGTAGAGATCCCCAGGAGGCGGTCGGTCTCCTGAGCGACTGCGGCAGGCAAGGTCAGCGGTTCATGCCGGATCTCACCCCACATCCCCCCGACTCATCTACCTAGCCTGCGAGGCTGCTTGCTCACCTGATCTCTTCCAGTATTCCCAGTCTAGCCGAGAGGGATCATCACCAGCATGAATTCCGGTTAACACGAGGTCACAAGCGGGAGCGGGGAAGCCTGTTCGGTGAAGTGGCACATTGGGCATGGAGAACAGGCGCAGGTGCAGGTGCAAGATGTGGATCTGCGCGCCAAGCTGGCGCGCGGCGTCTATGGGCCGCTCAGCCCAGATGGCGCTGCGCTGATGACTGTCGATACCACCGACTTTGCCAGGGTCGATGAGCAAGGCTTGCTACTTGTCATTCGGGCTGCGTTCAGGTTACTTCAGAGACCAGATGGATCGGACTGCCGTTAAGCGAGATGTTGATGGTGATGGTGTCCGTTGGCTGCCCATTGGGCGTGAGGTATTCGATCTGCCACCAATCATTGCCTGGTGTTGGGTTATAGGTCGCGGGGATGGCGATAGGCATATGCAGCCAGAGGCCATTATAGATGCGCCCGGTGGCATCCAGTTCCGTGCCGCCGCTGCCGCCAACGGTGCGTACCCAGGAGGGGAGTTGCACCGGGTTGCCGCTTGGGTCCAGAATCTTCATATAGACGTTGCCGCTGGAGTCGCCGGGGTCGAAGAGGCTGAAGTCGAGCGTTTTGCCCGCGTAGGCCGCGGGAATCTCGCCGAGATCGAAGATCGAGTCGGCGCCGGAGGTCTTGAAGTAGACGCACATGTCGTTCCAGCCCCACAACTGTGTGCCTGCGGGCGGGGGGCTGCTGCCATCATCTCCGGTGAGCTTGACGCCGTAGCCATGCTCGCCGTAATAGCCGGTGGCTTCCGCGACCAGGCGATAGGTGCCTGGGTTGGTGATCGTGTAGAGGGTATGCCAGCCGTCCACATAGCTGGGGATCGCTACGCAGGCCGCCAGCAGCGGATCATACGCCTGGCCTGTGCAACTATGTTTGCTGAGATCGGAGGAGTAGAGATCAAGCGAGTGTGGCGAGAAGGCCGGGCTGGTTAGCAGGGTATCCTGGCTGCGCTCGAAGGGGATCGGCGCGGAGTAGAGCGAATAGGTCATTTGCAGATATTCGTTGGGTTTATCAAACGCCGCGCAGCCGAAGGTAGGGTCATTGCAGGCGCTGCCGATATCGTCATCGGTCAGGTTCGAACCTGACGGGTCAAAGGCTGGATTGAAAATCTGCACCTTTACTTGCGCGCCAGCAGGCACGACAATGGCATAGTTATAGCCCAGTGTGCCTGCCGCGCCGGTAAAGTTGGGTGGATGCTGGTCGGGATTGGTGATTGGGGAGGGCCACTGCTGATGATTGGTGCAGCAGACCGCCGGAGTCCAGCGGTTAAACGAGTAGCTTCCGCCGTCGGGATGCGCGATGGGGTCGGTTGGTCCTTCCTCCCAGAGTGGGGTATAGGCGTCGCCGTTTTCTTTCAGTTCCCAGGGACCATTGATGCGTGCCCAGAAGGACTGGTTGGCCTGCTCATCGACTGGGTCGCCAAAGTAGGTGCTGCGCGAGCCGAGTTGGATGGGCGGCAGGTATTCGGCCCGCGCGTCGCGGCTGACGGTGGCCGATGCGAGGTTGGGGTCCACGTAGGCCAGGAAGAAGACGTCGGCCTGAAGCGTAACGGTCACTTGCAGTTCGTATTGATTGCCAGTGACGACGGAGATGGCGGCGCCGACCTGTCCAGGCGGCGCGGGGCAATTGGTAATCCCATTCTGCTGGAGGACGGCGCAGGCGCGCATGATGGCGTCCTCTCCGTCGGGTGAGGTGGTGCTAAAATAGGTAGGCATGTAGAGCGCGCCTGCCAGCGCGCCCGCCTCCGCCGCCCGCTCGGCCTGCGCGGAGAGGATGTAGAGCCGGACGGAATCGATCACCAGACCCAGGAGCAGGATAACGAACAGGATAACAAAGCCGATGATGATGATGGTCTGGCCGCGCTGGGCACGCTGTGGGTGGACTGCGATACCAGGCAAAACAAGCCTTGGCATAAGGCGCTCCAATCTCCATCACTCGATGGAGCTTCATACTGCTCAGACCGCTCATACCATCAGCACGAATGCCCTCTTGCTCCGAGCAACTAGTCCGTTTGCCAGCAACTGCTGTGCCAATTCTAAACTTCGAGGGTCGTTTGTGTCAAGCATCTACCCTAAGCTTTTCTGAGGCGAGTATGTGTTTTTGTATGCGTTGACTCTCAATAGCTATAGTAGTGGTGGCGCGCTTTGGCGCCGCTATGAAGCGGGCTAGAGGCGAATTGCCTGGAGACAGGAACAAGGAGCGTTTGTTGATGGCTGGAGATGGAAATGAGCGGCGTCCGCTGATTGTGGACGTGCTGTTGACCCCCGCAGAATTGGGCGGGGGGCACAAGGTTGGGGCAGCGGTGGTTGCTATTGTCATCGATGTGATTCGCGCGACGACCACGCTCGCGGTGGTGTTTGATCGCGGCTGCGCGCGTGTGCTGGTGGCAGGGGATATACCAGAGGCGCGGGCGTTTGTGGCCGGACATCCTGGCCGGTATCTGCTGGCGGGTGAGTCGGGTGGTTTGCGCCCGCCCGGCTTTGACTTTGGAAACTCGCCAGTGGAACTGGCGTCGGCGCCTCTGGCCGGGCGTGAACTGGTGTTCTGCACCACGAATGGGACACGGGCGCTGCGGGCCTCTGCCGGGGCACGGGCGATTCTGGCCGGGTCGCTGCGCAATGCCGAGGCAGTCTGCCGGGTGGCGCTTGGTCGGGTGGCGGCGCTGTCACCGGCGACGCTTGCGACGCCTGTTCAGACGCGGGAGGCGACGACCGAGACGGCCAGCGAAGCGCGCGTTGAGCCGGAGGAGCGGGTGGCTGATGTGGTGATCGTCTGTTCAGGACGGTTGGGCCGGCCAGCAGTGGATGATACGCTCTGCGCTGGCGCGCTGCTCGATCATCTGGAGCGCCTGGCGCCGAGATATGGATACGCGCTTCAGATGCGCGATGGGGCGCGCTTGGCGCGGGCTGTCTCGGCGGGAACGCTCGCGATCTTCGATCTGCTGCGGGCCTCGGCGGCGGGTCAGGCAATTGTGAGCGTTGGGCTGGAGCATGATCTGGCGCTGTGCGCTGCGATGGATGTCAGCGCGAGCGTTCCACTGGTGGTCGGCAGCAACGCGGCTGGTTTTCTTCTGCTGGAACGCGCGGCTGGATGAATGGTGAGGAGAGGTAGAGAACGGTTTTGCGCAGGCATCTGCTGCCTGGTCAGGTGTTATCGATCCCTAAGCCGCCGTGCTGCTCCAGGATGGCGCGCGCGAGGGCCACCTCTGGCCCCTGGTTGTTTCCGGTGAAGAGCATGCCGATGGCTACCTGCTTCTTCAGCTTCTCGATCTGACCGCGCCACTTCTTCCATTCCAGCGATCCCAGCGCGAGACCGCCGATAGCTCCGGCGCCGCCGAGAATGAGCATCCAGTACCAGACGGGACCAATATTTGGCGCGTTGAGGAATAGAGCGACTAGCCAGCCTATGGTTGCACCAGCCACTGCACCGACGACAAACTCGACACAGATGATAATCCAGTGGGCAATGACAGCATCAGTCACGAGTTCATCAGGCGAGAACTTGATCTGCCCATCGAATGATACCTGCCCACTGCTTAAGCCTGACTGCTCTGGCAGGAGCAAGAGCGCCTGTTCGGGGCCAAAGCCTGCGGCGCGCAGTTCCGCCAGCGCCTCGCGCGCCTGGATGTCTTCTGTGAAGGTGACGATCATGTCAAAGTGGCCCCGGGTCACATTCTCTTTGCCAGATGAGAACTGCTGCCTTACATCATTCATATAGGACTCTCCCTGCCTCTCCGGTGGCTGGACTCTCGAAGAAAGGCTTTGCAACTGGTGGGCCACGCAGCTTTCAACGGCGATATAAAGCCCAGAGTGATTCGTGGCCCTTCATTGCAGAAAATCTGCCAGGATTCCTGGTGAGGCAGGTCGCTATTGAGGCGCCTAGCCTGCTACGGGGAGCGGGGAGAGCGAGCGTAGCTGCTCGATGATGCCAGGGAGCGCCTGGGTGATGCTATCGACATCCTCCTGGGTGTTTTCTTTGCCGAGGGTGAGCCGTAGGCTGCCGTGCGCCAGTTCCGTCGGGATGCCCATTGCCAGCAGGACGTGCGAGGGGTCCAGCGAGGCTGAGGTACAGGCGGAGCCGCTTGAGGCGGCGAAGCCCAGCAGATCGAGGTTCAGCAGGACGGATTCGCCCTCGATACGCTCGAAGCAGAAGCTGGCGTTATTGGGCAGGCGCTCAGTAGGATGGCCGGTCAGATGCGCGCCTGGAATGGTGCCCAGACGCTTGATCAACTGATCACGCAGGGCGCACAGGCGGGCGTTGGTTGTTTCCAGTTCTGCATAAGCCAGGCGCAGCGCCTCACCCGCGCCGACGATGCCGGGTACGTTCTCGGTGCCTGCGCGGCGGTTGCGCTCCTGCGAGCCGCCCTGCATCTGGGACAGGATGCGCGTGCCCTGGCGGAGATAGAGGATGCCTACGCCCTTTGGGCCATAGAACTTGTGCGCGGAGAGCGAGAGCAGGTCCACGCCCAGCCGGTTGACATCAAGGTCGAGCGCGCCGCCCGCCTGCACAGCGTCGGTATGGAAGGGGACGCGCCGCGCCCGGCATATCTGGCTGATATCGCTGATCGGCTGGATCGTGCCGACCTCGTTGTTGACATACATGATCGAGACGAGGATCGTTCGGTCGGTAATGGCGCGCGCGACATCGGCGGGATCGACGCGGCCATAGGAATCGACAGGCAGATAGGTGATCTCATAGCCGAACTTTTCGAGATACTGGCAGGTATGCAGGACGGCGTGATGCTCTATGGCTGAGGTGATGATGTGGGTGCCCTTTTTCTGGCTGGCCTGCGCTACGCCCTTGATCGCCAGATTGTCGCTCTCAGAGCCGCATCCAGTGAAGATCAGTTCGGTGGGGCGACAGCCCAGGATGGCTGCAATCTGCTCGCGCGCCTCATCGAGCGCCTTGTGCGCGGCGCGGCCCAGCGCGTAGATGCTGCTGGCGTTGCCATAGCTCTCTGAGAAATAGGGCAGCTTGGCCTCGACGACGCGCGGGTCCGTCGGGGTCGTGGCAGCATGGTCCAGATAGATCACGCGGTCTGAAGTGGTCATAATGGACGCTTCTTTCTCTCTCTCGCTCAAATGCCTGGTAACGCCTGGCGCCAAACATCGGGGGTCATCAGGCGCGTCGCCGTTCCTGGTGCAAACAGCGCGCGGTCGGGGGGCGCAAAACGTTTCTGCTCTTCTTACTTTAAAAAGTATAGCATGAGGCGCGGGGGGCGTCAAAGGGAGCGAGGCGGCCTGTATTGCCTGGTGGTTGGCCGACGCTTCGATGTGGTTTAATGGCAGTTGTTCTGTGCCATGAGCCTATTGAATAGGAGAAAAGCTGATGAACGACAGCGAGATTTTCGCGCATATCAATCAACTGGTGGAAGAAGAACACGAGCTGCTGCAACTGGCGGAGCAAGGCGGCCTGGATGATGAGCAGCATGCCCGCATGAAGGAGTTGGAGGTCAACCTGGATCAGTGCTGGGATCTCCTGCGCCAGCGCCGCGCGCGTCGGCAGGCCGGGCAGAATCCGAACGACGCCAATGTGCGCGACGCGGCGATTGTAGAACACTATCAGCAGTGACAACTTTCCACTGCTAAAGCAGGGAACACGATTAACCGTCTCCGGGGATGGTTTGGAGCCAGGTCTTTACAGGGTCTTTCAGGCGGTGGCCCATCGCCTCGAAGAGGCTGAGGCTTTCCTGGCCCTGACGCTGCGCTGTGGCAGTCTCGCCACGAGCGGCAGCCACCCGCGCCAGCCCGTAGAGTGCGGAGGCGACGACTTCCTGGTTGCCTTTGGAGGAAATCGTTCTGGCTTCCTCAAAGGCGGCGAAGGCGTCATCAAGCTGACGCTGCTTCAAGGCGAGGTCGCCGCATTCGAGCAGAATGGCGCCGAGGAGCCAGGTGTCGCCGACCTGGCGCGCGATCTGTAAGGCTTCTTGCAGATAACTTGCTGCCTGTTCATTCCGGCTTTGCAGGATCGCCATGTCGCCAAGCGAACCCAGATCGACGCTAATGAGTTTGGCATCGCCGAGCTGGCGGGCAACCTCAAGCGCTTCGACAAAATAGGCTTCGGCTTTGGCATATTCGCCCTGCTCCTCCGCAGCGCTGCCCAGGTTGGTCAAGATCGGGCTGATCGCACTGAGGAAGCCGAGGTCGCGGGCCAGCGCCAGGGCTTCCTGCCCGTAGGTTTCTCCCGCCGCATAGTCGCCGCGCTGGAGTGCAAGAGAACAGAGATTGGCAAAGAGTTGCGTCATTTCGTGGCGATCATTGATGCTGCGGGCCAGCGTCAGCGCCTCCGCATAATAGGAGAGGGCAGCGCCGGAGTGCCCTTTGTCGCTGAGGAGGTTGCCCAGGTTTGACAGCACGTTGCTGGTCAATTTCGGGTCATTGGCCTGGCGCGCCAGGGAGAGGCTTTCCTGGAGAGCGGTTTCGGCTGCCTCATGGGATCCGCTAAAGCGCGCAAGAATGCCCAACATGAGCAAGATTTCGCTGAGCAGCCGGGGATCGCCAAGGAGGCTGGCGTGTTCGTGCGCCTCCTGCACGCAGTGCTGCGCCGGGGCGTATTTGCCCTGCTTATACAGGGCTTTGCCTTGATGGAGCAGAGCTGTCGCTAAGAGGGTGTCATCCTTCACCTGGCGGGCAGCCTCTACTGCCTGCTCGATATAGCGGCCAGCTTCCTGGGCGTGGAGACCCCTGGTGAAGAGGAAATTGAAAAAAGCGTTGGCGCCGCGCGCAAAGAGTTCTGGCTGGTCGGCGCTGGCAGCATCCAGGGCGGCAAAGATGTTGAGTATCTCCTGGTTGAGCAGGTCAGAGTCCCTTTCGTGCTGCTCCACATACAAGACAAAGTAGCCCGCCAGGCGTGTGTAGACGCCTGGCTCGTGCAGATGCGCGCGCGCATAATCGGCAATGGTCTGGTGCAGGGTGTAGCGTCCTGGTCCAAAACTTTCCAGGAGGCCAGTATCGCTCAAGGCGTCCAGCGCCTCGACCGGCTCCTGGCAGACGGCCAGCGCGGCCTCTTCGGAAAAGCTGTTGGGTTTGGCCGGAAAGACGGAGATGGCGCGCAGGGCAGCCCGCGCTGATGACGATAGCTGCTGCTCGCTGACGGCAATGACCGTTTGGAGGGAGATGAGTGTGCCCTCTGGGAGACCTGGCGAGCGTTCCAGCAGGGATTGGGGTCCGGCGAGGCGCAGGCGTTCTTCGGCGATGCGCAGCCGATCAATGGCGGCGTGCAGACGGCGCGGCTGTCCACTATAGGTTTGCAGGCGCAGATAGTTGCCCATCAGGGTGAGGGCCAGGGGCAGCCCGCCAACGGATTGGACCAGGCTCTGGGCGATTTTGGGTTCATCGGTGACGACCTGCGGCGCAAGCCTGGCGAGCAGGCGCACGCCGTCGTGATCGTCCAGTTCCTTGACCTGCGTGGCGCCGCTCCCGGCAAGCTGAAGCGCCAGGGCAGGGAAGCGGGTTGTGATAAGATAGGCGCAGCCTGGCCCGCCCACTTTGAAGGCGAGCGCCTGCTCGATCTCCCAGGCGTCATCGATCACCAGAAGCATCCGACGGGGGCCAATGAAGGCGCGAATCCGCCGTATCCATGCCTCCGGGCTGCGGAGCTTCTGGCGCTCGCTTTCCGGCACGCCCAGCAGCGAGCCCCAGTGGCTCAGCAGGCCAGTGATGTCCGGTTGAGGGCCAAGCCCGGCCCAGAGGAGGCCACCCTGAAAGTGCTGCTGGATGGCTTGATCGTGCATGAGCGCCACAGCCAGTGTCGTTTTGCCCACGCCAGGCAGTCCATAGAGCGCGACCAGACCAGGCTCAGTCTCGACACACAGGTAGGCGCGTAATTGGGAAAGCAACTGATCCCGCCCAATCAGGTCTTCAGAGTGGACCAGGAGGGGAGGGATGGCTGGATCATGCACGATGGCTGGAGCAGGCGCGCCAGTGTCTGGTGGAGGCGTTGCGGGGGCGTCAGCCGCCTCCTCGCGCTTCTCAGGCGCCTCTGGCAGCAGCCCCAAGGCTCTGGCATCCAGCCCAAAGAGCGTACAAAGCTTGCTGCGGTAGTAGGGGCTGGGCGAGGCCGTGCCGCGCTCCCAGCGGCTGAGGTAGTAGTGATCGGCTCCAATCTGCTCGGCCACATATTTTTGTGACCAGCCACGCAGTTCACGCGCTGCCTTGAGGCGCTGATTTGGAACGGCTTGTGCTGCTTTCTTCATGGCTACTTCCCCTCGCCACGCATCCTGCTCGTTGATACACCGCTAGCCGCTTGAAAGATCACTTGACGAAGATACTACCACAGTCTGCAAGAGGCAAGATCAGCAAAATTGCCTAGAAGATGATAAGTGGATGCTATTTGGGAAACGACGCTACTCCTGCATACTTGTTCACGGGAGATCAGATGAACGCGGCGCGCTCACACGAGCGCGCCCAGAGTCCAGAAAGGAGAACATCTATGTCTGAACAGAACAAGGCAGCCTTCCGGGCGATTCCTGAGAAGCTGATCAACACGGGCGACTTCTCTACTGCTGATCAGTATTTTGCCGCCAATTATGTCGATCACGATGCGCCTCCAGGGGCGCCTCCGGGACTCGCGGGCTTCCAAGCCTTCTTTTCGATGATGCGCGCAGCCTTCCCCGACCTTCATTACACCATCGAGGATCTCATCGCCGAGGGTGACAAAGTCGTGGGGCGCGCCACGGTGCGGGGCACGATGAAGGGCGATTTCGTGGGGATGAAGGCAACCGGGAAGACGGCGACCTGGACAGAGATTCATATTGGTCGGTATGCCAATGGCAGGCTGGTGGAACATTGGGCCACGATTGACCAGCTTGGAATGCTTCAGCAACTGGGTCTGGCCCCAACCTCAGGACAGTAAGCGGCAGCTAGATGCTGCGCTCTTTCATTGCGCCTGATCGCCCAGGTGATCAGGCGCAGCACCAGAGGAGGGCATTGCGCATGGTACAGACCCCAGTGAGCGAAAAAACCGAGCAAGTGGTGACGTTGAGCGGCCTGGAGCGGCTGCTGCTGGTGATACCGGCGATTGCCGGGTTTGTCTTTGGGCTGGGGCCGCTGCTGGCGGCCAGACTCTTCGTGCAGATCATCGGCTATAGGGGCGCTGACAATGACCTCTTCATGTACTGGCTGGCTGGAGCAGCCACGCTAGGGCATGGCACTTCTGGTGGGCACGCTGATTGGCCTGCTGCGCGCCTGGCCGCAGGCCACGCCTGCGACGACGAGTGTCCCTGTGTAGCTTGTTCCATCCTGACAGTTTAGAAGAGGAGTCATGCTGATGAGCAGTCATTCATCCCTGGCGACTGAGCCGACCACGCAGCAGGCGCGGAAACTCAGCGATCAGTCGTTTCTCTGGTTTGGCGGGCTGGCCGGCATTCTGCTGGCGGTGACCTCCTGGACCTCGGTGGCAGAATACTATGCCCTCGTGCCCACCGCCCAGCAGTTGCCAGTCGCCGATGTGAACGCCTATCTGGTTTCGCTGCATGCGAACCCGACGGGCACGCTGATCTTCAATGGGCTGTACGCGCTGCTGGCCTTCTTGGCGCTGATCGGTATTATCGCCAGCTACTATCGCGTCCGCGAGGCCGGGGAAGCCTGGACGTTTTTTGCGACCATTGTCGGCGCCGTCGCGGCTGTGGGCACGATTGCCAATGGCCTCTATCAACTGGCGAACCTGAAGTACCTCGGATCGCTCGCTGCGTCCAATCCGCCGGATACTCTTGTGACCACGTTGTTTAACGCGCAGCCTGCCACGAATCCGTTTGGCGTGATGACCTTCGCGCTGACGGGGGTCTGGTTCCTGGTGGTGGCAATATTGATGCTGCGCACAACTTTGCCAAAGCTGCTGGCCGTGCTGGGCTTTGTGGCGGTGGCCGATCTGGCGTTTGGCTTCGTCACCGCGCTTGCAGGCAGCGCCACTTTGCCGGTCTACGCAGCAGTGATTGCTGGTGGGGTCGGCGGGCCGATTTTCTGGCTCTGGTATGGCATTCTGCTGCTGCGGTACAAGGCATAAAGGGAGGCGCCTGATGAAGACAAGCACATTTGAAAGCTTTGGTGGCCTGTGTGCCATGATCGCTGGTGTTGGCGGGCTGTGCTATTCAGTCTCTTTTGTGATCATCAGCAAGAGCGCGCCAGATGTCAGCAATATCCTCAGTCCCTTGTTTCTGCTTTTGGGCGGAATTCTCACTACTGCTGTGTTGCTCGCGCTGTATAACCGTTTGCGCGAGACAGAGGCAATCTTTGCGCTCTGGGCCGCGCTGCTCGGTGTGGTGGCGTCGCTGGGAACGGCTGCACACGGCGGCTATGATCTGGCGAACGCCATTAACCCGCCCGCACTCAGCGCCAGTTTCCAGACGGACCTCAACACCTTGCCCAGCCAGGTCGATCCGCGCGGCCTGATGACCTTTGGCCTGACCGGCATCGCGCTGCTGATCATCGCGTGGCTGATCGTGCGCGGCGGGCAATTTCCGAAGGGGCTGGGCTATGTCACCTATCTCTTGTCCATCCTGCTCATCGTGGTGTATCTGGGGCGCTTGATTCTGCTGCAACCAACGAATCCGTTCTTGCTAGCCGCGGCGGCGCTCACCGGCTTTGTTGTCTCCCCGCTGTGGTATATCTGGCTGGGGGTGGTTCTCTGGCGGAGCGGGAACGCGCTGAAGAGCGCCGCACCCGTGCGGACGGTTCCAGAAGCCCAATAATAGGGCGGTTGACCAGGGCATTCATGGCTGAGCAGCAATGGGGGGCTTGACGCCAGCGGCATCTATGTGTAGAATACACATAGATGCCGCTGGCGTCTTTTCCCGCAAGGAAACGATCCTGCGGGGCCTCGAGGTTATACCATGACGAAGGGAAATGAGGGCCAGCCCACCGGGGCAGCGGCGCCTGGTGCCATGCCCAGGGATTGGCTGACGCCGTTGGTTCTCTTGCTGCTGCGGCAGTGGAGTTCCTATGGTTATGAGTTGATGGAGCGCCTGACCACTTTTGGCTGGCAGTTGATCAATCCGGGGACATTCTACCGGATGTTACGGCAGCTTGAGCAGGAGGGGCTGGTGACATCGCAGTGGGAGACGACCCAGGCGGGACCAGCCCGTCGGATGTATGCGATTACCGCAGCGGGCGAAGCCTACTTGAAACTGTGGGCCAACTCGCTGGAGCAGTATCAGCAGTTGTTGACGACCTTTGCCCAATTGTATACGGGACGGCCCACCGGAGAGAAAAAGCCGGAGGAGTCGTGATGGCACAAAGAGAGGAATCAATCTTGGCAGAGAAGAATATCACTGAGGCGGCAGAGACGTTGAGCGCCGCGGTGCGCCAGAGTCAGCAAGCCGTTGTCGAGCGGACAGCGGCTGCCCAGCAGCAGGCTGCCCGCGTCACGCAGAATCTGGTGGAGCAGGGGATCGAGGCGGCCAGGGGACACGCGGAAGATACGCGCAATCTCTTGCAAGAGCTAGTCCAGGAGTCCCGGCGTCCCTACCAGACGGCGCAGTCCATGATGAGCTGGACGATTGCGACGCAAGAGCGCAATGTGCGCTTCGCGCAGTGGGTGTTGGAGCAGGGGATGGAAGTGTTCAAGAGCCAGGCGGATAGTGCGCTTGCCTTGAGCCAGGAACTGGCAGAGCAGTCGCAGAAGCAGGTGGCTGCCTTGCAGGCGCTGACCCAGGCATCGCTGGCGACTTCGACGGCCTGGTGGTCTGCTCCGCTGAGCTTTTACAAGGAAGCGGTATAATCGGCAGCGGAGCTGGTCCTCTTCTTTCGCCAGACCAAAATCGTCGGGTTTGCAGTGGAGGGGGATAGCGGCGAAAGGATTCCAGGCTCAGTCAGAGAATGTAGAGACAGAGGGACGTTGCAGCAGAAGTCTGTTGCAGCGTCCTTTTTTTCAAGGCGGTATGGTCACGCGCCAGACACCATCCAGCCGGCGAACTGCGCGATGCGTGTGATGTACAACATGAAGAGGAGCGCCGCAGGTCGCACACATCGTGCGCTGAACCACTAGCCGACAGACGCCTGTCGCAGGCGGGATGAGGTTCGCTG
>JBJKSJ010000164.1:0-6818 GCA_046704085.1 Ktedonobacterales bacterium
CAGCATCTCAGATAAGTCGCGCGCGATTGCGGGCGGCGTGCTGGAAGCGATCTTGTATCTGCTGGGAACATCTACATAAGCGATTCTCGGAGCGTCCTATGCTAAAGATTCGGGCGTATCATCGCCCACAGCGTCTTGAGGAGGCGATCAGGCTGCTGAGCGAACCAGAGGCAGGTCGCACCATCATTGCCGGCGGGACTGATCTGCTGGTCAATCCGCGCTATCTGGTTGGCGTGCGCGAGGTGGTCGATCTGCGCGATCTGGGCCTGACATCTATCAGTGGGCCGGAAGATGGGGTCAAGGGGCAAATACTCATTGGCGCGTGCGCAACGATGCGCCAGGTTGCGCGCTCGCCCCTGATTCAAACGCTGGCGGATGGCATTCTGGCGCGCGGCGCTGCCGTCTGCGGTTCGCCCAACATTCGCAACATGGCGACGCTGGGCGGCAATACGGCCTCGGCACTCCCCTCGGCAGATACGCCGCCCGCGCTGTTGGCTTTGGATGCGCTGATCGTTCTGGCGGGGCCACAGGGCAAACGCAGTGTGCCACTGGCCGAGTTTTTTACCGGCCCGGCTCAGACCATCCGCCAGCCGGGAGAGATCATCGTCGAGTTTCAGCTTCCTCAGACTGGCGCTCCCATGCGTGGCGGCTTTTACAAAATCGGGCGCACGGCTGAAGATATTTCCATCGTCAATGCCGCTGTGACGCTTAGGATACGCGATGGCCTGATTGCTAAGGCGCGGGTAGCAATTGGCGCGGTAGCTCCGACTCCTTTGCGGGCGCGCGCCGCAGAGGCCAGGCTGGAAGGCCAGCCCCCGACTGAGGAAGTCTTCCAGCAGGCGTCAGCCGTCGCTGCGGAAGAGGCAAGGCCAATCAGTGATCATCGCGCCTCAGCCGACTATCGGCGCAGAATGAGCGGCGTGGCGACGCAGCGTGCGCTGCGCCAGGCGGCAGGGCTTGCGCCCCATCCAGAGGAGTGGCATCATGCCTGAAGAGCGCGAAGCACTGGAAATGGCGCTGACCGTTAATAGGCGGGCGCATCGCTGGCGTGTCCAGCCGGGCGAGACGCTACTTGAGGCGCTTCAGCAGCATAACATCAAGGGGCCAAAGCTGGTCTGTGGAACAGGCGACTGCTGTGCCTGCGGAGTCATCGTGAACGGCGCATCGATCAATGCCTGCTGCATGCTCGCCATCCAGGCAGAGGGGGCGGAGGTTCTGACGGTGGAAGCGTTGGCGCAGGGAGCGAAGTTGCATCCCATTCAGGAAGCCTTTGCAATGGCTGGCGCGGCGCAGTGCGGCTATTGCACGCCCGGCTTTATTATCCGCGCTTACGCGCTCTTGCAGGAAAATCTTGACCCGACGGAAGAGGATGTGCGCGCGGCGTTCGCTGGCAATATCTGCCGCTGCACCGGCTTTGTCAAGCCGATTGAGGCCGCTTTGCGCGCCGCTGCAATGCTGCGAGAGCATTCATTGTGATGGTTGACGAAGTAGCGAGGAGCCATCATGTTTAGACCAATGCCAGCGCAACTGCCCGGTCGCGGCCAACGTGATTACACGAGGTCGCTCGTCCTTGATAACCTCTCTCGCACCTGTTATGTGCATTTGCCGCCTGGCTATGATGGCAGCCGCGCGGTCCCGCTGGTGTTGGCGCTGCATGGCATGGGCGGCGATGGGTCTGGTATGGCGCGGCTGACCCATTTCAACACGATTGCCGATCAAGGCGGGTTCGTCGTGGCCTATCCTGATGGCTACCGAAGGCGCTGGTCGTTTGGCAGGCTGCCGCTGCTTGGGGGCATTGATGATGCGGGCTTTATCGGCGCGCTGGTAATGGCGCTGTCTGGCGACCTGCGTATCGACCAGGCGCGTATCTATGTGTTGGGCATGTCGAATGGCGGCGGGTTGGTAGAGCTGCTGGCCTGCCAGCGCGCTGACCTGTTTGCCGCCTTTGTTGTGGTAGCGGCGACGATTAGTTCGTTTATGACGCATCTCTGTCATCCCTCGCGGCCAGCGTCGGTGCTGATGTTTCACGGAACGAATGATCCACTGGTGCCTTTTGCGGGTGGTGGTCGCAGGCGGCAGATATTGCTCTCGGCGCCTGCCACTGCGCAGCATTGGGCAAGGCTGGCTGGCTGCGCACCCGTTCCGGTGGTCAACTATTTGCCAGATCGCGTCAATGATGGAACGCGGGTGCGCTGCGAGGTCTATGGCGGCTGCCAGGAGGGCGCGGAGGTGGTCTTGTATGTGGTTGAGGGTGGCGGCCATACCTGGCCGGGTGGAATACAATACCTGCCAGAACGAATCATCGGCAAGACAAGTCAGCAGATGGATGCCAGTCAGGCGATCTGGGAGTTCTTCCAGCGACACCCCCGAATGTGAAAGGGTGCTGTATTATGAACGCCTGGTACTCTTGATATGAAGGCAGGAGCTATGGAAACCTCTCGCGCCGAACGCATTGCAACGCTTGAACAGACGGAGCCAGCATTAGTCCGCTTAACGGCTGGTCTCCCTGATACTGCGCTGGATTTCCGCCCAGGCTCCAGCGAATGGAGCATTCGGGAAATCCTGGCGCATCTGGTGGATGATGAGATGTACGTGATGCGCACCCGATTAGAGCGTATTGTGAAAGAAGAGCGCCCTGACCTGGCTCCGCATGATGAGCAGAAGTGGTATGCCAGCCGCAACACCACGCGTGACCATCTGAATGAACTGCTGGCCGACTTTCGCCTGCAACGTGCCGCGAGCCTTGGCATCATCAACATGCTCCGCGAGTCGGATTTGGCGCGCCAGGGCTACCAACCTGAGTATGGTCTCTTTACTGCTGGGGAGTGGTTAGGGCAGTGGGTTGAGCATGATACTGTTCACCTGCGGCAGATTGAAAGCACGCTACAGGCGTACAATAAGTAGGGAAAGCCGATGAGTACCAGCACTCCTGAAAAGACAGCAGCGGTCACATTGCCTGACCTCAATGTCATTGGCCGCGCCGAGCGCCGCGTGGATGCGCGCGCGCTGGTGAGCGGCGCGCCCGTTTTTGCGGCGGAGTTCGAGATGCCCGATATGCTCTATGGTCGCATCCTGCACTCGCCGCACGCGCACGCCAACATCCTGAACATTGACGCGAGCAAGGCGCTGGCGCTGCCAGGCGTACATGCGGTGCTGACCTGGCGCGATGTGCCGCGCGTGCGCCATTCGACGGCTGGGCAGCCGTATCCCGAACCCTCCCCCTATGATGCCTACCTGCTCGATCATCGCGTGCGCTACGTCGGGGATTGGGTCGCGTTTGTCGCCGCCGAGACGCCCGAACTGGCCGAGGAGGCGCTGGGGCTGATCGATGTGACCTATGAGCCTCTGCCCGCTGTTTTTGATCCACTGGAGGCGCTGAAGGACGGCGCGCCGACGCTCCACGAGCCGGATACCCACCATCCTAATTATGGCAAGCATAACGGCGAGATTTACGACGCCAGCCATAATCTGGCGGCGCATGAAGAACTGGTGCGCGACAATTTTGACGCGGCAATGGCCGAGGCGGAACTGGTCGTTGAAGGCGAGTATCGTGTGCAGATGGTTTCGCACTGCGCGCTTGAGCCGCATGTCTGCACGGCCTATCTGGACCCCTATGAGCGCCTGAACGTGGTGAGCAGCACGCAGGTGCCCTATCACACCCGGCGACAGCTTGCGGAGGCGCTGGCGCTGCCACTCTCCAAAGTGCGCATCATCAAGCCGCGCGTGGGCGGAGGCTTCGGGAGCAAGCAGGAGATGCTGCTGGAGCCGGTGGCGGGCGCGCTGGCGCTGGCGACGCGCCATCCGGTGCGGGTTGATTACTCGCGCACCGAGGAGTTCAGCGCCGGGCGCTTCCGGCATCCGATGATCATCCGTCTGCGCACTGGCCTCAAGCGCGATGGAACCATCCTTGCCATCGATATGCACAGCATCGGCAACACTGGGGCGTATGGTACACATGGCTTTACCGTCGTGCGCAGCGCCGGGCACAAGACGCTCTGCCTCTATCGCGCCAGCGCCTATCGCTTTCGGGCGGATGTCGTCTATACAAACTGGCCGATTGCCGGAGCGATGCGCGGCTACGGCGCGCCGCAGGGCTTCTTCGCGCTGGAGAGCCATATCGATGAGTGCGCGCATGCCCTCGGCATGGACCCACTGGCCTTTCGCCGCCAGAACCATGTACAGAAAGGCGATTATGATCCTATCGATACCGAGGTGATTGAGGGCATTACCATCCATCACCGCCAGTTCAATTCATGTGGACTACCAGATTGCGTCGAGCGCGGCGCGGCGGTGATTGGCTGGGGAACGCCGCTGGCGCGTGTGGATGGTCCCATCCGCCAGGGGCGAGGCATGGCGACGGCCATGCAGGGCAGCGGCGTGGCGCGCTTCGAGCTTGGCGGCGCATCGATCAAGCTGAATGAGGATGGCTCGTTCAATGTAATGACTGGCGCAACCGACATCGGCCAGGGCAGCGATACGGTGCTGGGGCAGATCGCCGCCGAGGCGCTGGGGGTGGGGCTGGAGAAGATCATCATGCACGGCACGGATACCGACATCAGCGTCTTCGATTATGGCTCCTACGCTTCTTCGACGACCTATATCAGCGGCAAGGGCGTGGAGATGGCCGCCAGAGAGGTGCGCCGCCAGATTCTGGATGTCGCTGCCGATATGCTCACAATCCCTGCTGATCAACTGGATATTCACGATGGTGTGATCTGGACGGCGGGTGCGGGCGCACGAGCGACCAGGGGGATCGAGAATGCGGGAACCGGGTTCCCGCAAGCGCCAGCCGCCGTAGGCGCTCCGACGCGGCTGACGCTGGCTGCTATTGCCATCGAGACGCTTTACGGCGATCACCGCCAGCAAATTATGGGCAAGGGCGATTTCTCGACGCATGATTCGCCCGCACCGTTCTATGCACAGTTCGCCGAGGTCGAGGTCGATACCGAAACCGGACAGGTGCGGGTGACGCGCATGGTGAATGCGCTGGACCTGGGCCGCGCGATCAATCCCACGCTCGCCAGCGGCCAGGTGGAGGGCGCAGTAGCGATGGCGCTGGGCTACGCGCTCAGTGAGGAGATCAAGCTGGACGACAAGGGTCGGGTGCGCAATCCTGGCTTTGTCGATTACAAGCTCTTCTCGACGCTGGATATGCCCCAGATGACAACCATTCTGGTGGAAGACCCGGAACCGAGCGGCCCGTTCGGAGCCAAATCGGCGGGCGAGGTTCCCGTGAATGGCGCAGCGCCCGCCATTGCCAACGCTATCTTTGACGCCATCGGCGTGCGTATCCGCGATCTGCCGATTACGCCGGAAAAGATTCTCGCGGCGCTTGATCGCCAGGGGAAAGAGCTATGACCGATTACCTGCAACACAAAAACGATTTCAACCGACCAGAGGAAGCCTCGGCCTTTGACCAGACATCGTTCTGGTGCGCCAGGTTTGGCGCCTTGCTGTTCGCGCACCTGGAACTGCGCCGTAATATCAGCATCCTTGATCTGGGCTGCGGAACTGGCTTTCCCTTGTTCGAGCTGGCAGATGTCTATGGTTGCTCCTGCCAGGTGACAGGAATCGATATTTGGCAGGATGGGTTAGCCAGAGCCAGAACAAAATTGCAGACCTATGGCCTGACCAATGTGGCGATTGTCGAAGGCGACGGCGCAGCGATGCCCTTCGAAGAGGCGCAGTTTGATGTGATTACCTGCAATCTGGGCCTGAACAATTTTGCCGATCCCCCTGTGGTTCTGGCAGAGTGCTTCCGCGTGGCGAAGCCCAACGCCCGTGTGGTCTTCACGACCAATATTCGAGGGCATATGCGCGAGTTTTATGCCGTCTTTCGAGAGGTGTTGCTGGAGCAAGATAACGCGGAATACCTGGCGCGATTAGAACAGCACGAGGTACATCGCGGCACAAGGGCTGCGCTCTCTGCCCTGATGGAGCAGGCGGGATTAACCATTATCAAAGCTATCGAGGACAGCTTCCAGATGCGTTACCTGGATGGCAGCGCGCTCTTCAATCACAGTCTCACGAAGCGTGGCTTTCTGGATGGCTGGCGAGGAGTGGTGAATCGAGAGGATGAGCAGGAAGTCTTTGGACGCATCGAAGCAAAGCTCAATGACATAGCCCATAAGGATGGCGAGCTGCGGATGACCATCCCGATGCTCTATCTTGAAGGGCAAAAGCCGGGATAACCCCAGGAGATCATCATGCGCGCGTTCTTTCAAGAACTGGCTGAGTCGCTAGAAAAGGGAGAGACAGTTGCGCTGGCGACCATCGTTAAGCGGCGCGGCTCTGTGCCGCGCGAGGTGGGCGCCAAGATGATCGTGCATCCCGGAGGAGCGATTACCGGCACAGTCGGCGGCGGCTGCGGCGAGGCCGAAATCTGGCGCAGCGCGCTGAGCGCGATTGAGAGCGGGCGCCCGCAGTCGGTCTATGTTGATCTGACCGAAGAGATTGCGCTGAGCAGCCAGGGCGTTTGCGGTGGGACGTATGAAGTCTTTGTCCAGCCCTGGTCAGGCGCCTCACATCTGGCGGCTGTTGATCTGCCGATGGATCGCTACGCGCGCGCTGCGGAGGCGGCGCTGGCGAAGAATCAGGCCGTTGCTCTGGCGACGGTGATTCATGCCACTGGACTCTGGCGCGAACGCCTGGGCGCGCAGATGCTCGTCCGCGAAGATGGCGAAATTACCGGCGCGCTCGGTTTGGAGAGCGCCCTGGCACCAGCGATCCAGGAGGCGGCGCTTAAGGCGCTGCGTCAGGGTGCGCCGTCTGTGGTGGAGTATGCTGGTGTTGAAGGGAGTGTGGCGGAGGTTTTCTTG
>JBJKSJ010000165.1:0-9432 GCA_046704085.1 Ktedonobacterales bacterium
TGATATGCCTCCACTGCCTCGCCGATGAACTGCACAAGCGCAGCCAGGCTGGAGCGCACCTGCTCGACGTTGATCACATTCCCCTGGGGCAAAAAGCGCACATCGAACCAGGCAAAGCTGTCCGGCCCGGCGACCAGCGGCGCGCGCGCGCTGACCACGACAAAGCGCGGGTCCAGCAGACCTGCAAAAGCAAAGAGATCGCGTTCATTGCTGCCCACGCCATGCAACTGGAGGAGCAGCGGCGGCTTGCCCGCACCGGGCGTCTTGGGCGCCCGCACCAGATGGACAAGCGAGAGGTCCGGTGTGGAGGATGGTTGCGACATAGCCAAAGCCCTCCTGGCGAGCCGCCGCGAGATGCTGCATCCTCGCTGCTTGCGACTCCCACAGGAAGTATATCATAGCGAAGTTCACACGCCAGAGGCTGATTTCATTGGAAAATCCTGAGTTTGCGGCAGGCTTTCGAGAGATGAGCGCAGAACTGGCGCTGCTTCGTTCGCTCGACGAAGCCCGCAAGCAACCTGAATTAGCCTGCTTGCTCCAACTCAGCGAGTAAAGCATCAGTCATGTCCGAGGAGTAGAGCGCGGGCGAGGGCAAGGGTTGCCCATCTTCCTGCTCCCCTTCAACCAGCATCTCAAGCACTTCCTCTGCATTCTTCAGTGCTTCCTGTCGGGTTGCTCCATGCGTATGCGCAATAGGAAACTCTGGGAACGTCACAATATACGCCCCGTCTTTCTCAGACCACTGAATGAGCAAGGAATAGCGTTCTCTGGCCGTCTGTGCATTCATGGTCGCTTCTTTCCTTTCCCAAGCTGCTCTAGAGCCTTCAGGGCGTCTTCTACGTCGTCTTCCTGGTAAGGCTTAGCATCATCGCCATCGTGTCCAGAGATGGTCACTTGAACGGCTGGCAGCAACGGATGTTTCCAGCGGGTGTGACTGCCTTTCGCGCTGCGCTGCACAAATCCTGCCCTCCTCAGTTTCACCTTCAACTCACGTATCTTGAGCGGCATGCACCTATCCTCCCAAGTATAGCACAATGAATGATAGCCTATCATAGCATCAGGCGCTCGCTTGTTCAATACTCCCCAAAAAAGAGGGGGCCAGATAAGAGAGCGGCCACCGCCAGTATCCCCAACGGTGGCCGCTCTCACGCGCTTTGGTCAGCCAAGCCTTTGCCTCTAATCCGCCGCTGCCACACTGGCGCTCGCGCCGACGGGGACAGCAGCGCGCAGCGGTTCGATCTCGACGATGGCGTTGTAGTCGGGGACGCCAGCGGCGAGATCGCAGACACGACGGCGGACCAGCACGTTGCACTCCGGCCAGTATGCCTGCACGCTGCGCGGCTTGATCGTGTCAATATGGACGCGGCACTCCATGCTCTGCCCGTTGTCACTCTTGACCAGCACGCGCTCGCCCTCGCCCACATGCAGCGCGGCGGCGTCCTCCGCCGAGATCAAGAGGGCGTCGCGCCGGGCGGAGTTCAGATTATCCTTCTTCGCGTAGATCAAGCTGTTGAATTGCTTGCCGCGTCGGGTGGAGAGGATAAACTTGCCAGCGGGCAATTCCAGTTCCGGCGGCGTCAGGGCGAAGAAGTGCCCCTTGCCGTCCGGCGTCTTGAACTGCCCATCTTTATAGAGGAAGCGCCCGCCATACTGCACCTGATCGCCCTGCTTGCGCAGCGTCTCGATGCCATTGTAGGTTGGCGCGGCCTGCGCGATCTCGTTGCGGATGGCCTGCGCGTCAGGGAAGATGATCTTGTCGCGCCTGTCGGGATGGACGCGGGCGGCCAGTTCCTGGAAGATTTCCCACTCGCAGCCCGCCTCGCCCACGCGCGGGCCGGGGACCTCGGGCGAGAAGATGATGCGGGGCGCGGTGGTCGTCTCGGTGCCGCCGCCGGGGTTCTCGTAGCGCGTCTGCGCGGGCAGCAGCACGACGGTATCTGCCGGGTCAAGCAGCATCTGCGTCGTCACGTAGATGTCCTGATGAACGCGCAGGGGCACCTTCGCCAGCGCCTCGCGCACGTACTCCGGCTCCGGCAGGATTTCCAGGAAGTTGCCGCCGCTGCAATAGAGGATGTCGAGATCGCCATCATAGGCGGCGTCAATCATGCTGGTGGCGCGCAGCCCCTGCATTTCAGGCACATCGAAGCCCCAAAGCTGGCTGAAGCGCTCGATGTTTTCTGGATTGTTCACCGCCGCGCCGCCGGGCAGGAGATCGGGCACGGCGCCCACCTCCGCGCCGCCCTGCACGCCGCTGTGCCCGCGAATGGGCACGACACCGCAGTGTTCGTTGCCCAGCCAGCCCTCCGAGAGCGCCAGGTTGACAATCGCCTTGACGTTCTGCACGCCAAAGGTATGCTGGGTGATGCCCATGCTCCAGACAAAGATGCCCGACTTCGCCGCGTGAATCATCTCGGCGAAGCGCTGCATCTCGGCGCGCGTCGTCCCGCTGGAGCGCTCCAGCGTCTCCCAATCCTGTTTGGCAAGCGTGGCCTTCACGTCGTCCCAGCCAACCGTGTGCTTGTCAATGAAATCCTGATCGACCCAGCCCTGCTCAAGCAGGTATTTGAGCGTGCCGTTGAGGAAGGCGATGTCGCCGCCGGTAGCGATCTGATAGAAGGCATCCATCAGTTTCGTGCCCATCACCGCGCTCTCTGGCACGGAGGGCACCCAGTAGCGCACCAGCCCTGGCTCTTTATACGGGTTGACAACGGCCAGCTTAGTCCCGGCTTTCTTGGCATAATAGAGGTACTTGGTCGTCACCGGCTCGTTGTTGGCGACGTTGCTGCCGACAAAGACCAGCAGGTCCGTGCCGATCCAATCTTTATAAGAGACCGAGGAGGCGCCGACGCCAACCGTCTGCTTGAGGCCCACCGCGCTGGGCGAGTGGCAGACGCGCGCGGAGTTATCCACATGGGTGGTGCCCAGGAAGCGCGCCACCTTTTGCGCGACGTAGTAGGTCTCGTTGGTCAGGCCGCGCGAAGTGAGATAGAAGGCGAACCGATCCGGCTTCGTTGCGCGGAACTTGTCGGCGATCAGGTTCAGCGCCTCATCCCAGGAGGCGCGCTTGAACCCGGCCTCGCCGCGCCGCCGCACCATCGGATAGGGCAGGCGGCCCAGCTTGCGCAGTTCGGTGCTGGAGAGTTTTTTCAGACCCTCCACATCGTTTTCCAGCCGCTGCCAGGGCATGGCGCCCATCGTGTTCAGCGTCAGCAGGTTCAGGCGAATGGTGCAGAGATGGATGCCATCCATCGTCCAGTCGTGCATCCCCGTCGTGCCCAGGGCGCAGCCATCGCAGCAGCCCTTGTTGAGAATACGCCAGGCGTAGAGCGGGTGGCGCTTATTCTGCCACGCGGTTTTGAAGATTTCCCAGAAATGATGCGGCTTCTTTTCGCCAAGTCCAAAGGGTTTCCAGTCTGCCCAGAGTGAGGGGGCAATCAGCTTTGCCATGTGCAATACCTCGTGCAAGCGGCTGGCTCGCGGCGGTCAGTCATGGGCATCCATGCGTGTGATGAGAGCAGGCGGCAGCGGGCTAGCCGGGCTATGGCTCCCAGGTGAGGGGGCCAAACGTGTTGGCAATCCATGAGGAAGAACTATCGGAGAACGACCTAAGCCTGTTATTGAGAGCATATCAGACAACCGGCAAGAAGTCAAGGGCCAGAGACGGGGAACGCTTGATAGGGCCAGATGACCCTATCAAGCGCCCCCTGCTGGGTTGCCCTGATGGACTTAAATCCACCAACCTGCGTTCCCGGTGAAATTCAACGTGACCGCGAAGGTGAGATACATCAGCCAGACGCCTGTCAGCAACTGCAAGAGGCCAATGATGCGGCCTCCCATTGGCAAGACGCCAAAGCGCGTGAAGATTTCGGTCAGATAGATCAGGGAGAGGCCGATGAACAGGATGAAGACGGGGATATCGCTTGCAATCATAAAGACGGTGGCGCCGAGGACAGACAATACCAGGAAGGGAATTGCCATCCAGCCATCAGGCAGGGAACTGGCGCGAATGTAGCGCCGATGGGCCAGCGCAAACCAATGGATGCCATAGGCGGTGAAGGCCAATGCCGCCATGTAAGTCGGCGCAGTAGACTTGCCGACATCAAAGACGCGGAACCAGGTCAAGCCGATAAGCAGGGTAATGCCGGTGACGAACTGCATGAATCCAGGCATCCAGAGTCCCCACAGGCCCATTGTCTGGCTGACATCCGGCTTCTCCTCTTTGGGGAAGCCAAAGAAAGCCTGACCACCCCAGACAAAGTAGCCGGTGCCGAGGCCAAAAAAGCCGATGGCAAGGGGTGCAAAGGTTGACGCGGTGAAAAGGGATGTTGGCATACCGAGATCTCCTCTAAACTTGGTCGAGGCTGCGCGCAAAGCGCCCAATTTCAAGAGGATGCCCACTGGAGGGTGTCGCCCGGTTGCATGATGGTGGCAGCACTGCCAGGGGCACGCTCAGCTTTCATGGCGAGCGTTCGCGCATCACAAGTAAACCGAGAGAAAAAGACCGATTGGGTCAGGGGTAAGAGGCCGACCAGGTGTTTGTGAGATGGTTTCCTGGTCCTGTACTGAACAGGCCGAACTACAAGAGTCGCGCTACGGGGTAGCACTCTGTGGCCGCGCTACATGGGTCGCACTCAGCAACTGCACTCCAGTTGAGAACCCACAGCATGTCGTGAAGAGACAATATCGCAGAACGTCATGTCTGCTTATCGAAGAGTATACCTGACAACCGGCAAGAAGTCAAGGGCGCGGAAAAGGACAGGAGCGCGGTACGTTTTATGCAGCAATGGGCAGTCGGGTCAACAGGGCATAGGGATGGGCTGAATCAGTGAAGCAGGTCTTCCCTCTGCGGCCAGGATGGCGCCGATTTGCGGTCACGCGGGCAGGAAAACTAGCGCCGGGTTTCCTGGCATCCTCGCCAGGAACCGGACACATCAGTGTAGCATCGTTGGAGTGTTGTCTTTGCGGAAGGGATGGGCTGTATGCTCGCAGTGCCTGGACAACTTGGCAAGTATCACCTCATCAAACGCATTGGGCGCGGTGGCATGGGAGAAGTCTACCAGGCGTTTCATCCCCAGCTTCAACGCTACGTTGCTATCAAGCTGCTGCTGACCAGCACCGACGACGATCCTGGGTTGATCACCCGCTTTCAACATGAAGCGATGGCTGTCGCCCGCCTGCGTCACCCCCATATTGTGCAGGTCCATGACTTCGATATTGCCGACAACCGGCCCTATATGGTCATGGAGTTTATCGAGGGAGAGACGTTGGCGCAGCGAATGGCGCGCTCCCATCAGGATGGCCGTCTGCTCCCCATCCCTGAAGTCGTCCGGCTCTTTCAACAACTCTGTCTGGCCGTCAACTACGCGCACCAGCAGGGCATGCTGCACCGGGACATCAAACCGGCCAACGTCATTATCAATCGTCAGAACGACGCGATCCTGACCGATTTTGGCACCGCCAGGATTGCCGGGATCGCTGGCCTGACGGGGACGGGCATCATCCTCGGCACCCCACGCTATATGTCTCCAGAGCAGGCGCAGGGTCTGCCGATAGATGAGCGCAGTGATGTCTACTCGCTTAGCCTGATCCTCTATGAACTGCTGACGGGCACCCTCCCCTTTGTCGCCGATACACCCGTTGGTATGGTAATGCAGCATGTGATGACGCCGCCGTTGCCCATCACAGCGGTCAATCCGGCGGTCCCGCCCAAACTGGCGGAAGTGCCGCTGGTTGGTCTGGCAAAAAATCCGAATGAGCGCTTCCGCACCGCTGGCGCTCTGGGCCGGGCCACTGCGGCGGCTCTGTCTCCGCTGACGCCGCTCCTCGACCCCCTCGGCGGCGATACGACCGCCTCGGAACTAGCGGCAGAGTCCATCAACACCATTTATCTGCTGCCAACCAGGCTTTCCGAGACGCCTGACTCGCCTACGGCCTCTGCGCCCCCGACAGCGCCAACGGTATGGCCCACCGCTGCAAAGAGTGAGGCCAGCCCGGCCAGCCCGCTGGGTATACAGGTCAGGACACCCGTGCCCTCGGACGCGGCAGCCAGCCCCCCAACGCCCCCAGACCTGGCTGCCAGCACCCCTCCGCTCGCCTCCGGGCCATCTCCAGACAGAGGCGCGCTGACACCACCACTGGTCGGCGCGGGGATTGGCGCGGCGTCCCTCGCGCCGCCGCCGACAGCGCCAGACGCCAGGCCAGGGATCACCGTTGAGAAACGCCCTCCACGCCGTCGGCTGGGCCGCTGGCTGCTGGCCGGGTTGCTGGTCATGTTGCTCGCGCTCACGGGCAGTTTCCTGGTGTTCGCGCTGGGCAACCGGGGAAACCCCGCGCCGCGCGCTGGTGGGGGCATCTCCAGGCTCATGGTCGGGACCGTGACCTTCTCTGATACCGATGCCAATGACTTCAGCCACCCAGCCAACACGCTCACCGCGACCCTGACCAGCCTGAAGCCGCCCGCGCAGGGGTTGACCTATTTCGCCTGGCTCTGTGACGCTGGAGCGTCAGGTTGCGCGGCGCTGGGGCCAGTCCAGGTGCAGAGCAACAGCAGCGCGTCCCTGCGCTTCTCGCAGTCCACCAGCTTGCTTGGCAGCCAGCAGAGCGATCCCAACAAACTGGACTCGGTAGTGACCTTTCAGATCACAGCGGAACACGCCCCGGCCTCAACGTCACCAGGCGGCCCATCAGGTCAGGTGGTGTATTCCGGGGTTCTCCCAGCCGGGGTTGTCTTGCATGTGCGGCACGAACTCACGCTCTTTCCCAAGGAGAATCTCTTCCAGGGCAATACTACGCCGCTGGCTTCCGGCCTGGGAATGGATGCCATTGTTTTGCAACACCTCAGTCTCCAATTCCAACACTATCAGTCAGCTGGTGATTTAGCGAATATGCAGGAAACCGCAACCTATATCCTCAACCTCATTGCTGGCAAGACGGGCATTCAGGATTGGGACCAGGATGGCGACACCAACACTGATGTCACCGCAGGCGATGACGGCTTTGGCCTGGGCGATACGGTTGCCAGCAGCCACCCTCCCCAGGGATGCAGCCCCCAGAAGACAAACTACCTTGCTTTTGTCGTTGAACACGCCTGCAATGCCACGGTGGCGGGCGGCTCGTCCACGCTTCAGCGCCTGTTCCAGTCCATCCAGACCGCCGGGATGAATATCGTCTCGTGGGTCACGTCTATCGAGCAGATTGCGCACAAGGTCATCACCGCACAGCAAGCCTCGGATGTCAGCCAGGGCGACGCCAACAGCCTGATCAATCAAGCAGATATGATCCTCAACGGCGCGACCAGTGATACCCAGAACCTGGACGGCGCCCGCCAGATGTTGCTCTACGCCGAACAGATGGCGACCATCACCGTCAGTTCGGTGTGAAGCACGCGATCAGCAACCCAGGGCGGGCTGCTGTGCGACAAGACCAGCCTCCAATGCCACCTCCTCCTGGCGGCTCGTGACGAGCCGGATACGGGCCAGATGGTGCTGCCCTCTTGACAAATGAGCCTTTGCCAGCTATACTACTCTGTAGAATAGAGTACTTTGCGCATCAAAGGAGGATCACCATGAGCATGACACCAGAAGAAGCGCAGGCATCGCTTCAGGCCATCCAGCAGATCACCTGTCAGACCCGCCGCACCCTGTACCAAAAAACCGGCTATTTCCCGATCATCTGGGGACTGGTCTGCGTTGGCGGCTTTCTGGGCTATCAATTCTTGCCATTCCTCCAGGCATCGCTGCTCTGGGTGGCGCTCCTCGTGCTGGGCGGGAGCGCCTCTGGCTTTGTCGGCGCGCGCATGGAGCATCAGGTCCGCTCAACGAACGGCGGGCGCATCGGCATCTTCTTTGCGCTGCTGATCGGCTACGCCTATCTGAGCCTCTGGATTGCTCAGCCGCTCAAACTGGAGCAGATGGAACTCCTGCTGACCCTGGCGATCATGTTGGGCATGATGGCTATGGGACTCTGGCTGCGTGTCTCTTTTCTGATCGTTTTTGGCGGCGTGATCAGCGCCCTGTCGCTGCTGGGCTACTACGCGCTTCCGGCTTACTTTGGCATCTGGATGGCCGTGCTGGTCGGTGGCGCCTTCCTTGGCTCAGGGCTGTACCAACTGCGCTATGGACGATAAACGATGAGTACACTCAACGAACTGATTCACCAGCCCTTGCGCTTGCGTCTCATGGCTGTCCTGGTGGCGCTGGAACCAGATGGGCAGATTGGCTTCACGGCCCTGCGCGATCTGCTGGACCTGACGGATGGCAACCTGGGCGCGCATCTGCGCAAGCTGGAAGAGGCGGGCTATATCAGCGTCACGAAAACCTTTGTGGCGCGCAAGCCCCAGACCTTTCTCAGCGCGACCCCGTTGGGCAGGCAAGCCTTTGCCGAGCATGTCGCCGCGCTCGAAGCCATCTTGCACGCGGAAGAACCGACCGAGCAGAAGCCGTCCTGAGCGCCCAGAGAGCGCAAACCATCGCCAGCCGGGGATCAGGGCTATGCAACAGTCCGCATCAGGGCACGGGCCTGGCGAATGAAGGTCGCGGCTTGAGGCGCTGTGGCGCCACGAAGTAAGGCTGCGCTCGCGCCACCAAGCCCGCCTGCGCGGGCTGAGACGAACACACGACTACTTGACCGCTGTTCTAGACCCCAGGCTGCCAGACCTGCGCCGTCTCATCGGCGCTGCCGGAGACGATCAGGGCGCTTTTGGGCGACCAGCGCACCGCGTTGACTACATCGCGGTGCCCTGCATAGACCAGCAGGCTCTCGCCCGTCGTGGCGCGCCAGACCTGCGCCGTCTCATCGGCGCTGGCCGAAACGACGGTGAGGCTGTCCGCTGACCACGCCAGCGCGGTCACGTAATTGGCGTGGCCGCGATAGGTCAGCAAGGTCTCGCCCGACGTCGGACTCCACACCTGCGCGTCGCTGCTGCCAGAGGCAATATGCTTGCCGTCGGGCGACCACGCGACCGTATTCACGGTATTCTTGTGGCCCAGATAGGTAAGCAGTACGGGCGTCTGGGCTGTCACGCCCCAGACAATGACGTTATTGTCGTAGCCCGCCGAGGCGATCTTGGTCCCATCCGGCGACCAGGCCAGCGCCAGCACCCCATTGGCCTGTGTGTTAAAGCTGAAGAGCCGGTTCCCCTGTAAATCCCAGACCTGCACCGTTCCATCCAGGCTTGCAGAAGCGATCTGGCTGCCATTGGGCGACCAGGCCACCGTGTTGATATAGCCTGAATGACCGAGGTAGGTCAGCAGGTTTGCGCCTGTGGTGGCATCCCAGACCTGCGCCGTGCTATCCCACGAGCCAGAGACAATCCTGCTCCCATCGGGCGACCAGTCGAGCGCGTTGACATACCCCGCGTGGCCGCGATAGCTCAAGAGCCAGTTTCCGGCGGCGTCCCAGACCTGGGCCGTCTTATCCGTGCTGCCTGAAACC
>JBJKSJ010000166.1:0-17930 GCA_046704085.1 Ktedonobacterales bacterium
AACTGGTTCAGCAGGCGCTGAATCAGTTCATGCAGCAGAACCCCAACATCAAACTCACCTGGCAGGTGATCCCTGGCGATTACCCGACCAAGATGCGCGCGAATGTTGCCAGCGGTAACGTGCCAGATGTCTTCTACCTCCAGCCAGGCATGGCACAGGAGTACATCAAAGCGGGCAAGCTGCTGAACCTCAGCCCCTATATGGCGCGCGATAACGTTCCCGCGTCTGATTTCTATGGCTCGCTGATGCAGCCGTTCGACTGCGCCGACGGCACTGTCTATGGCATTGCCAAAGACTGGAACTCGCTTGGCCTGTTCTATAACAAGAGCATGTTCCAGGCGGCTGGCCTGGGCGATCCCTCGAACTGGACATGGAGCGACTTGCAAAGCGCCGCGCAAAAGCTGACCCAGGGCAATGTCTTTGGCATCGCCCTGCCGCCAGATGCCTCGCGCTGGGGCGCGTTCCTCTATGCCAATGGCGGCCAGATGCTTTCCAGCAACGGACAGCAAGCGACATTCAACAGCCAGCAAGGCTTGGACGCGGCAAACTTCTACACCTCCTTCCAACTGAACCATACGGGCGTGCGGCCTGGTGATGTTGGCGCTGGCTGGGACGGCGACGCCTTCGGCAAGCAAGAGGTGGCAATGACCTTTGAAGGCGGCTGGATGATCCCCTTTATGACGCAGAGCTTCCCCAATGTCCAGTATGGTATTGCGCCCGTGCCGATGGCGCCAAATGGCAAGCGCGGCAACCTGCTCTATACCAACGCCTGGGCGGCCTATTCTGGGACGAAGTACCCCGATGCGGCCTGGAAACTCATCCAGTTCCTGACCAGCGTCGGCCATCAGGGCGATGTACTGCATGATGGGTTCGCGCTGCCAACGATCAAGTCTCTGGCGAACGATCCCTACTTCCAGAAGAACCCTGGCGTGGCTGTCTTGCAGCAGGGCGCGAATTATGGCACGGCTGACTTCTATGGCTCGGCAGACAGCGAGGTCCATACCGAGGTTGCCAACGCGCTGACAGCCATCATGCTGGGCAAGTCATCCGTGCAGGACGCGCTGAATACCGCTGCGCAGAACGTGGATAGCTGGATTCAGCAGAACGTCGGCCCGTAGCGTTGCCTGGTACAATGGGCCAGTATCGACCATCGTAGGTGCGAGCAGTGACCTGATGTGTTGGCGAGAGTAGTGGCGCAATCTGCTACTCTCGCCAACCTGCAAAGGAGCTTCCAACATGCAGGGCGCATTGCGTTTGCCAGGAGCCGCGAGTAAGCGCAAACGTGGGAAAGGCATGGGCCGTAAGCTGCGCGAGACGCTGACAGCCTACGGATTTCTGGCCCCATATCTCCTCATCCTTGCCACATTTACGCTGATTGCCACTGGCTACGCTTTCTATCTCAGTTTCTTCTACGTAGACTTCGGCTTCTCAGAACCAGTGTTTTACGGGACGAAGAACTATCAGCATATCTGGTATGACCTGACGCATAACGGTGATTTCTTCATGAGCCTGAAGAACATTCTCTTTTACACCGTTGGGGTGGTTATCCTCCAGACTGTTCTGGCGCTGGCGCTGGCGCTGCTGCTCAATCAGAAGGTGCGCGGGCGCGGCATCTTCCGAACGGCCTTTTATCTCCCGGCGCTCACCTCCTCGGTTGCTATCTCGCTCATCTTCATCTGGCTCTATAACTCGCAAGGCGTCATCAATTATCTGCTTTCTCTGGTAGGCATTCATGGGCCAGCCTGGCTGTACGACCCAACGACTGCGCTTCCATCGATTATGGTGCTGAATATCTGGACGACAGCGCCAACCTTCATGTTGCTCTATCTGGCGGCCTTGCAGGATATTCCCGACCATCTCTTCGAGGCCGCGCGAGTCGATGGCGCGAGTTCCTGGCAGATAACGCGCAAGATCACCATACCATTGCTGCGCCCAACGACCTTCCTGGTCACAGCCCTGGGTACGATTGGCTCCTTCCAGATGTTCGACCAGTCCTATCTGATGGGTGGGGCGAGTGGTGGTCCGCTCAAAAGCACACTGACCCCTGTTCTGGAGATTTATAATACGGCGTTTGCAGACCAGGCAATGGGGCGTGCCTGCGCGGAGGCAGTTGTGCTGTTTGTGGTGATCTTTGTCTTCACGATCCTTCAGCGGCGCTTCATCGATACCAATATCCAGTTTTAGCAGAAAGCAGGTGACGCATGGCGACGAGCATCAGCCGAACGTCCCCCCAGGCACTGCCCAGAGCAATCAGCCGTACCGGCAACGAGGTTCCAACGAGACAGCGTAGTTGGCATGTTCTCCTGTATGCGATCTTGATCTTCTACAGCGTGTTTTCGCTCGGACCGTTTCTCTTCGCCTTAATTTCATCCTTCAAGACCTATGCTGACGTGCTGACGCCCAGCCTGATCCCACACCCGTTCACGCTGAGCAATTATCAGGAGATCTTTAGCGGCGCCGATCTCTTTCCACGCTATATCTTCAACTCCCTCATCTATGCAGCCACCGTAGCCGCGCTAAACGTTTTGCTGGCTTCGATGGCAGGCTATGCCTTTGGCCGCATGGAGTTCTTCGGCAAAAATGTCCTCTTCGCGCTGACCATCGCGGTGCTGATGATTCCCTCGCAACTGATCCTGATCCCCAAGTTTCTGGTGGCCGATTCGCTGGGTCTGACGAATAACCTCGGCGCGCTGATTGTTCCGGCAATGGTCCAGCCGACGATGGTCTTCCTGATGACCCAATTTCTCAAGAGTTTGCCCAGAGAACTGGAAGAGTCGGCGATGATTGATGGCGCTTCGCGCTTCCGCATCTTCTGGCAGATCATCCTGCCGCTGGTGCGCCCGGCCATGACCGCCGTAGCGATTCTCTCCTTCCAGGGAGCCTGGAACGACTTCCTCTGGCCGCTGATTGTCCAGTCCAGCCAGCAGAACTACACCCTGACGGTGGGTCTGGCCTTCTTTGGCCGCCAGAACTATATCGCCTACAACCTGCTCCTGGCTGGCTCTGCCATTAACCTGCTCCCGCTTGTGGTGATCTTCCTCTTCTTCCAGCGGTACTTTATCAAAGGCATTTCTACCGCTGGATTGGCCGGGCGATAGCCTCACCGCAAGCATCAGCCATACTGGTAGGAGAAGCAAAGGGAACAAACGATGACGACTTTTGAGATTCCCTCGTTCGACACCGATCAGGCGCTGGAGGCGTGGCTGCACCGCGGACGAGCCTGGTTGGATGAATTGCAGACGCCCATTGGCTTGCGCGCCAGCAGCGCGGCAGGCCGCTACCACGCCCTCTTCGGGCGCGATACCCTCTTGACCGTGATGCTCGCGCTAGAGGCGGCACGGCTGCGGCCTGCGGATGAAGACCTGAATCGCTGGGCGGCAAACCTTGCGCTCAGCAACCTGGACAGGCTCGCTGCAACCCAGGGCACACAAGAGCGCGATGAGAATGAGGAGCAGCCAGGCAAGATCGTCCATGAATACTGGCCCGAAATCCCCGACCGCTTTCGGGGCGCCGAGTCGCAGAGTCACTGGCCCCTCATACAGGGGCGCTATTACGGCGCAGTCGATAGCACCTATCTCTATCTCATGGCCGTTGGCAAAGTCTGGGAGCAGGTAAAAGCGGGCCAGGAAATTGTAGAGAGCCTCTGGGATCATGTGCTGGCCGCGCTGCATTGGGCGCTGGAGTATGGCGATGTCGATGGAGACGGGTTGATTGAAGTGCAGCCACGCCAGCCGAGCGGCCTGGGGCTGCGCAATCACGTCTGGAAAGATAGCAGCGATTCGCTGGTTCTGGAAGATGGCAGCCGCCCGGACCCTCCCGTCGCCTGGGTAGAAGTCCAGGGCTATGCTGTTGCCGCTTTTCGCCAGATGCGCGCCATCCTTCAGGCGCGCGGGGAAGAGTCCACTCTACAACACGTCATCACCCAACGGATCGCGCTCATCGAGCAGCGGCTATTGCAGTTCTGGTTGCCCGAAGAGGACTGCCTGGCGATGGCGCTGACACACGAAAAACACCCGGTTCCCCTGGTCTCTTCCAACATAGGGCATGTCCTCTGGTGTGGCGCTCTGAGCGACGCGGCTGCTGCTGAGGCGACAGCGAATCGCCTGCTGCGTGACGACCTGCTGACTGCCTGGGGCGTGCGCACGCTCTCGTCGCGTTCCTATGCCTTTGATCCCGCTTCCTATCATCGCGGCAGCGTCTGGCCGTTTGATAACGCCATCGCTGCTGCGGCGCTCTGGCATATGGGGAGATATGACGATGCGTGTCTGATCGCTCGCCGGGACATTGCCGCCATCGAGCGGTTTGGCACGCCAGTAGAGTTATTTGGTGTGATCCCCGCCGCGCAGGTTCACGCCCTGGATGGGAACAGTTCAGAGGCGCTGGTTGAGTACCCGTCTGCCTGCGCCGTGCAGGCATGGAGCGCCGCGGCACTGATCTTGTTTGCAGCGCAGTTGCTCGCCAGGAGTGGGCATAAACGGGTGTGACCGATGATCAGACCGAATCGATGACAAAGGGCAGCACAGCGCTCAAGGAGCGTTCTTGATCGGGTTTTCCCAGGACGCTTTTAACTTGCTTGAGCGATAGTCCCAGCGATTGCAGGCGGCGAATGCGCAGCAGGCGCACCAGATCGCGCGCCCGATAGAGGCGATAGCCCCCCGCCGAGCGTTCTGGCTCGGCCAACAGCCCGACGTTGTGATAGTGGCGGATCGCCTTGGGCGTGATGCCCAGCAGTCGGGCCACCTCGCCAATGTGCAGTTCTGTTCTCATCGCGCCCCTCCAGTGGTTTCAGCTTCCTTGAAAAGCATAGCACCTTGCCCCAGGGACAAGGTCAAGTGGTAAGGAAAGGATATTGCAACAGAGACAGCATATCCACCAGGGGTGCAGGTGCCACTTTTGCAAGATCGGCCTATAATCTAGAAGGGGAGCGGGTTGAGGCTGGTACGAGTCAGCCCGTGTGGGCCAGAGGAGCGCGTAGAGTATGAGCAAACAAGCGAATGAAGCGCGGCCAAGGGTCGTGATCGTTGGAGCAGGTTTTGGGGGATTGAAGGCGGCGCGCGCACTGGGCAGGGCGCCGGTACAGGTGACGGTCATTGATCGCCGCAACCACCATCTCTTCCAGCCACTCTTATATCAGGTCGCCACAGCAGACCTCTCGCCAGCGGACATCAGCATCCCGATTCGTGCCGCCGTGCGCCATCAGCGCAACACTGAAGTGCTGCTCGGCGAAGTAACCGGAGTGGATGTTGCGGGCCGTCGGGTGCTGATGGGTGATCGCTCCGTCTCGTATGATTTTCTTATTCTGGCAACCGGCGCGCAGCATAGTTATTTCGGGCACGACGATTGGGCGCCCTTTGCGCCAGGGCTGAAATCCAATACGGATGCGACAGTCCTTCGGCGCGAAATCCTGATGGCTTTCGAGGCTGCCGAGATCGAGCCGAATCCAGATAAACGCCGGGCGCTCCTGACGTTCGTGGTGGTTGGCGGTGGGCCAACCGGCGTCGAACTGGCCGGAGCCATCGCTGACCTGGCACATAAGAGCATCGTGCGCGACTTTCGGCATATCGATTCGTCTATGTCGCGCATTCTGTTGGTGGAGGCTGGCCCCCGTCTGCTAGCAGCCTTTCCAGAATCGCTTGCCCGCAAGGCGCAGCGCGAACTGGAGCATCTGGGCGTCGAGGTCAAGATAGGCGAAGCCGTCGAGGGGGTGGATATCGATGGGGTGATCATCGCCGGTCAGCGGCTGGCGACGCAGACAGTCATCTGGGCCGCCGGAGTCAAAGCCTCGCCAGCGGGCAAGTGGTTGTGCGCAGAAACTGACCGCGCAGGCCGCGTTCTCGTCGAGCGCGACCTGACCGTGCCTGGGCATCCAGAGATCTTTGTGATCGGTGATACCGCCAGCCTGACCCAGCGCGGCAAACCCTTGCCAGGTGTAGCTCCGGTTGCCATGCAGCAGGGACGCTACGTGGCAAAAATGATTCGCCGCCGCGTCGCCGGAGAGAAGGGACGCATCCCCTTTCACTACCGTGATAAGGGCAATCTAGCCACTGTTGGGCGCTCCTATGCCATCGCCGATCTCGGCGCTATCAAGCTGAGCGGCTTCATCGCCTGGGTGACGTGGCTGGTCGTCCATATCTTCTATTTGATCGGTTTCCGCAACCGCATGCTGGTGATGATTCAGTGGGCCTGGAGCTATCTCACTTACCAACGCGGCGCGCGGCTGATCACGGAAGAGCGCAGACAGTAGCGATGCTTATCTCTTGCTACGATAGAATATGTGGGGCATGCTGAGACCAGCAAGATAGGATAGTGGGAAAGCGACAGCTTTATGCGCCAAATCCTCTCCAGCCTGGGCCACCTCAATGAAGGCATCCTGGGCAGCGATGTTGCCGGAGCCTCGAGGGCCAGGGTTCCAGACTTACGCTCTCGCTGCCAATAAACGGTTAAATAGAACGGTCTGGTGTATGGGAAAGACGATACTCGTCGTCGAAGATGACCCAGGAATTCAAGAAACGCAGGAGATGGCCCTTGAGATGGAGGGTAGGGCTATATCGTCAAACCATTTGAGCTTTTAGACCTGCTGGATGAGATCAAGCGGCTGGCGCAGGGCTGATGCCAGGGTGATGGCCCTATTCCTGCAACAAAGAGACGCAGCGCCGGAAGTCCGAACCAATAACGCATTCTTCCCACAGCGATACAGACGAGAGGAGTAACGCTATGGCCGTCAAGCCTGGAACGGTGTACCGCAAGACTGAACTGGTGGGAACCTCCACCGCTGGCTACGACGATGCTATCAGGCAGGCAATAGAGCGAGCGCAGAAAACCCTGCGCAACCTGGCCTGGTTTGAGATCACAGAGCAGCGTGGACGGATCATCAATAACAACATCGAATATCAGGTCACGCTCGAGGTTGGTTTTGCGCTGGAGGATACGCTTGCCTGAACGCCCCGCAGCCGGGCCAACAGGTAAGAAAGATCAACCGAGTTGGATGCCGAGCGAAAAAGGAGCTATGCGTGCAAGAACCGACAGATATTACCAGGCCAGAGCAACCCGTCGAGCCGCCCCTGCCCCAACCAGTGGAACCGCCGCTTCCGAACCCGGCTGAGCCGCCGGGGCGTCCGGGAGAGCCACCACTGACGCGGCCCGTCGAGCCGCCGCTGCCTGGCCCGGTGGAACCGCCCTTGCCCAGACCTGCCGAGCCGCCCGGTCCAACCCAACCACCCACAACAAGGCCGAGGGAGCCGATGTAATCGCGCCCTCGACTAACTCCATGCTCTTCATTGATGCGCGGCTGGTGAACGCTATCCTCTTTCACCAGCCGCGCGCTTTGCTGTGAATCTCCGTGCCAATTTCCTCCTGAAGGCGCCCAATCCAACGATCCTCTTACTGGCTACCGCACGCGGCAGCGCCCATCCCTGGGGCAGTGCGAAGATTCTCGTTCTCTTCGTATTATGCTAGAATAAACCTGGCTCTAGAGAGCGGCCAGTTGTGCTTCTGGCATTGCTCAGCAACAGCTAGAAGAGATAGGCTTATGCCACCACCCTTTGATCCAACCGCCCAGGGAGACCTGGAGAGCCTGAGTGAGGCGCTTGCCAGCGGCCTGGAGCCAGAGCAAATTCTGGCATTGATTGCGCAGCGCACCTGCCAGGTTCTCAGCATCGCTGAAGCCCATATCTTTCTTAAGGCGGGCCAGGAACTGGTGAGAAAAGCCTCATGCCAGGCATCAGGAGAAACGCCTCTGCTTGCCAAACTCGCGTTGGATGAAGGGATCGAGGGTTGGGTTGCCAGGCGAGGGCGCGCCATCGCGCTGGAGGATGCGCGCGCTGATCGGCGCTTTAAGCCAGTGGGGCAGGCGCCATCACGCGCAGCGCGTAACGCTCAACGCGAACCGTTCAAAGTGGCTGCCGTTCCCATCTGGTCAAGCCGCCAGATAGCAGGCGTTCTCTCTATCGTTGATTTTGCTCCTCCCGGCGAGCCAGCGCCTCCGGCTGGCTCGCCGTCCTCATTCAGCAGCCTGCTCCCGCTCCTCTCTGTGCTGGCTGATCTCATCTCCCTGGCCCTGGAAAACACGCGCATCCTGGCACGAGAGGAACGACGCTCGAAGCTCATCAAGCTGCTCCACTACATGGCATCGGACCTGCCCAACAAGATGCTCAAGGAAGTCGCCCAGGCTATGGAAGAACGCATTGGTGAGGTCATGGGCGTCCAAAAAGTGGAGGTGCTGCTTTACAATCAGGAGACCGATGAACTCGTCTCGTTGGGCGCTAGCGATACAACGCTTGGCCGCGCGCAGCACGAACTGGGCCTTGATCATATGCCGCTAGGGAAAGCAGGCGCTCTGGCCGATGTCTTTCTCACCGGCCAGCCGTTTTTGTCGAATAATCTCGAAGCCACGCCTCATTTCCCGGCCCTGCTGAAGGAAAAACTAGGGCTGAAAGCGGCGCTGGTGGTGTCGCTGGAGGTCGAAGATAAGCGGCGCGGCCTGATTAGCGTGATGAGCAGTCTGCCTGGTGTCTTCAGCGACGATGACCTTCCCTTTCTCAGCCTTATCAGCACCCGGTTGGGCCATATGCTCCATCACCAGGAACTCTCCAAAGAACTGGCTCAAGCGGAGACTGAGCGGCTGGCGCGGGCCGAACGCGAGAACTACCTGCTGCTGGTGGCCCACGATCTGAAAAATGCGCTGACAACGATTCGCGGCAATGCGCAGTTGGCCCTGCGGCGTGTCGCTAAAGGGGACATTGACAGTGGAGAGCAGACACTCAAGGTGATTGCTGCCCGCTCCGGGCAGGCGATCCAGCTTGTGAACGATATGGTGGATGTCAACCAGATGGAGATTGGCCTCTTCCAGTTGTTTATTGAGCCAGTCGATCTGGTAGAACTACTCCAGGAGGAAATCGCCACGCTCCAGGAGACCGCTGGCGAGAAGTACCAGATCACGTTTCAGAGTACTTTTGAGCAGATAATCGTTGAGGCTGATCGCAACCGGCTTATCCAGGTTCTCACTAACTTGCTGACCAATGCGATGCGTTACTCTCCCCAGGGCGGAGCTATCGAAGTCACATTGAGCGCAGCGCCATCGGAGGCAAGCAATACCTCCCAGGTGGATGGGCAACCTCAGCAGGGATCATTCCTCCAGGCCGTGCTGGTAACAGTCGACGATCAGGGCATCGGCATCCTCCCAGGGGAGCGCGAGCGTATATTCGAGCGATCTTTTCGGGGCCGGGGCGCTCAGTATGCTTCGGGCAGCGGCCTGGGCCTGTATATCAGCCGCGAGATTATCGAGCGGCATGGGGGCCATCTCTGGGTCGAAGCGCGCGAGGAACGGGGGTCAAGCTTCCGTTTCTCGCTGCCGATCAGCCGCTCACAGCTAGAGGAACCTGCGAACTCCCCTCAGACGGATAGCATAGTTCAAGAAAGCGAGCAAAATTGAGCGATGGCGAGAGAACTGGATGCCAGCGTGACGCTGCAAGCGGGAATGGCTTTTACCGCCAGTTCTGGCAGCGACCACGAAATTACCATTGACAGCGGGACGGCGGATGGCGGGCAAAACCAGGGGCCAACACCAATGGAGTTGCTCTTGATGGGGACGGCTGGCTGCACCGCGATGGATGTCATTTCGATTCTGCGCAAGAAACGCCAGGATGTAACCGCCTATCAGGTACGCATTCATGGCACGCGCGCGCCCACCCACCCGATGGTCTTCACCGACATCACCATCGAGCATATTGTCACCGGCCATCAGATCGATGAGCAGGCCGTCATGCGCGCCATCGAACTCTCCGTGACGAAATATTGCGGCGCGCAAGCCATGATGAGCAAAACCGCCCAGATCACCGTCACGCATCGCATCGTGGAAGCAGCAGACCGTTAGAGCTTTCAGTATTTATAGAAGTGCTGGCGCGTCTCCTCTTCTGGCGACGTATCGGCAAAAAAGCGGCTCTCCAGGCGTTTGACCGCCAGATAGGCGGGCGCCAGCACCGGCCCCATCGCTTCCATCAACACGCTATCTGCCTGGAGCGCATCCAGCGCGACATCAAGCGTCTCAGGCAGGCGCTTGATCCCTCGCTGCTCCCGTTCGGCATCGCTGAAGTTGCCAGGGTCGATAGCGACCGGCGCGCCCGGATCAAGCTGACGGCGCAGCCCATCCAGCCCAGCGGCAATCAAGCCGCCCAACGCCAGATAGGGGTTGCCGCTGTGGTCGGCGGGCTTCAGTTCAAGATTGGTCGATTCGGCTTCGCGTCCCCAGAATTGCGAGGGGATGCGAATCGCGCCCTCGCGGTTATCAAAACCATAGGCTGTATAGGCCGAACTCCAGAAATGCGGCAGCAATCGGCGATAAGAATTGGGACTGGCACAGGTCAGGGCGAGCAGCCCTGGCAAATGTGCCAGCACCCCGCCAATGAAGTGAAAACCAGCCTGGCTGATCTTCCCCGGTCCCTGCGGGTCGAACAAGAGGTTCTTGCCCTGGTCTGGCGACCCAGGCGTGCCCCACAGGCTAAAGTGAATATGCGCACCGCTGCCAGCCTGGTCAAGAAACGGTTTGGCTGCAAATGAAGCGATCACTCCATGCTGGCGGGCAACTCCGCGCGCCGTCTCGCGCACCATCAGCACGTGATCGGCAGCGCGCAGCGCATCGGCATGCTGAATCGAAAGCTCCTGTTGACCGGGGCCAAGCTCAGGCATGAATTGCTCCACTTGAATCCCCTGAAGCTCCAGCGCGGCAATGATCGCATCGATGATCTGCGCCGAGGAATCGAAGCCGATACTGCTATAACAGAGGCTCCGGTCAAAGGGTTCGTAGCCGTCCGGAGTCTCGCGCGCCAGGTAAAACTCATGTTCAACTGCTGCCTGCACGACCAGACCCATCTGCTGCGCCGCTGCAATCATGCGCTTGAGAAAAGTACGCGGACAGGCGTCCCAGGGCTGGCGATCCTGGGTCAGCAGATCGCAGAGCAGCATGCCCGTATTGGGCGCATAGGGCAGAATCACAAACGTCTCAGGATCAGGAACCAGCCGAAACTCGCCAACCGGACCCATCCCCTCAACAGCAGCCAGCGCATCGACGCCCGCAAATGCCTGCATGGCAAGCGACTGCCCAATGCCCTCATCCATGCGCTGGCGCAGACCATGCACATGGGTGGCTTTGCCCCGGATAATCCCACCATTGTCGCAGTAGAGAAAACGAACCAGACGCAGGCGCGCGGCCAGCGCGCGCTCGATGATGATCTCTGAGTTCATAGGGTCTCCCTCCCTGCTGATCGATCAGGCATCACCCATATGACACGTCACATAGCAGAATACCAGAAAACTGGCTTGACAAGCACGGCAAATCAGAGTACAATACAAAAGCTGCTTACACTGATAGATGCGAGGCGCATTCGTCTAGCGGCCCAGGACGCCGCCCTCTCAAGGCGGAGATCACGGGTTCGAATCCCGTATGCGCTACCAAAAGGCTTCCCCAAATACTGAGAGACCAGGCACAGCCTGGTCTCTTTCTTTATGAAGTGTGCCACTTTCAGGCGTTTGGCAGCAACAATGGCAGCAACCCGGAAAAACATTCGGCGGGGCTTCTCTCCAGCCCATTAGAGTATACTGGTGCTGTTTAGCCAATGATCACGGATGTCCTTGCCCATTTCCGCCACCTTTCCCTCCGCTGTTCCCCCCACCATTGCCTCCGCCCTTGCCGTTGCCTCCTCCATTGCCGACCCCACCACCAGTCCCTCCGCCGTTGCCACTGCCAGCCGTGTGAAAGGTGATGGCAGTCGTCTGGGCACCTGTGCCATCGGGATTCATCAGGCCGATGCTATGGGGATGTTGGTTGCCCGTCCAGTTGGTCGTGAACTCATAGACACCCTGCTGGAGCGCGCCACTGGCAACAACTAGCTTGTCATCGATCAGCAGTTGCGCCCCCGCCTGAAGATCAGCGCCACTCAGGCGGACAGTAGCCTGTCCGTTGGGCTGCGCGGGTAGGGTCAGGTCTACCTGGGTGAGTTGGGGAATCGTATCGCCCAGGAGGCCCAGTTCAGCAGTGGTCGCCAGGCGCTCCGGCACAGCTAGCCGTAGCAAGAGTCCGCGCAGCGTGCGGCGAGCGTCAGCGAGCAGGCTGGCAAGTTCGCCAGAGAGCCGGGTGCGATCTGCTCCAGCGGGAAGCGCGTTGATGTCTTGCGCAGCAACGCCCAGTTGCTGGGCCAGGTCATTCAGAGCCTGCCGATAGGCGCCTGCGTGCGCAGCATCGGCGAGATTGGAGAGCGAACCAAGCTGGTCGCGTGCCAATTGCAGGTCCAATTCCTCCTGATCGGCTGGCGTACCGAAGAGCGTGGTCTGTGCCTGGCGTTCCCAGCGATTGATAGCATAGAGGGGATTGGCAGGATCGGAAACCTGTGCCGCTGCTACCAGGACACCTGTTCCCAGGAGGATCACCAGCAGTAGAAGGCTCAGCGCCATACCCAGCGCGGGGTGCGCGCGCAGCGGCCCAGGGAAACGCCAGCCCCAGCGTCGAGGCGGCGGACGGTGGCGCTGAAGCGCCTCCTGACGCGCCAGCACCCGGTCCTCCAGCCATTGGGCAAAGTGCGGGTCCACCTGTAAGGGAGGCGCAGATTGAAAGCGGCGCGCCAGATGAGCGAGCGCATCCACCTGGGGGTCACTTGCGCGGGGACGGACCGGCTGCCGACCGTCATATGCCTGGCGGCTGCGCCATCGCTCAAGTTCATCATCGAGCCGGTCAGGGAGCGGTTTCATGCGGCCCCCGCTGACGCCGGGCACGAGCATGGGAAGCCTGCCGAGGTGAGGCGTCTATCCCTAGCAGGCGATATAAACTCTGGAGTGCGCGAAACTGTAAGGCTTTGACGGCATTGGCCTTTTTGCCAAGCATGCGCGCTACGGTGGCGACATCGTAGCCCATAATGAGACGGCTAATCAGCACCTGGCGCTGCTCTTCGGTCAGGGCATTGATGGCTCTGGCAACCTGTCCCCACTCCTCGCGCGCCTCAGCCCAGCGCACAGGATCGGCCTCTGGGTAGGTCGCAGGCAGGCTCAAATCATCTCGCTCCTCCGCTTCTTCACCCCAGTACGACGGCTCCAGTGGAACGAGCGTGGGCTGGCCTTCGCGCCTGCGATAATAGCCCGCTACCGTAATGCGTGCGATCTGAAACATCCAGGCGGTAAAACTCGCCTCTTCGCTGGCGCGCACCTGGCTGATGCCTTCAACCATCTTTAAGAACACCTCAGCGGTCAGATCTTCTGCTGTCGCGCGATCTGGCACACGGGCAGCAATATAGGCAAACACCCCTGGGAGGAACTGGCGATAAAGGGCGCTGAGCGCTTCACTATCGCCTTGCCGCGCCTGATCAAGCTGTCGCCCAAAGTTCCGTAACGGTTCCTCTGCGGTGGAAGCACCATTCCCAGAACTCCGCTGCCAGGAAAACATCGCCACATACTCTCCCACAGGCGCCCCTGTAGAGGGAACGGAGGGAACCCCGGCAGCCTGGAAACCACGCGCAGTCGTTCTGATAGCGCGTTGCGCTAGAAAACGAGCGCTATGGTCTCTGCGTGGAAGGCTCCTCAGAAGAAACAGTTGCAATGAAGCCCATTATAGTTACGGGCAAGCAAAATGGCAATGCCATGACCCTTTTGGGTGGTTCTCTTGGTAGGGCATAGGGGACTGAGGTATTCTAGCTATGCCCATAACCAAATCATCCAAATCGCAACTGCCTTTCCATACAGGCGCAATGCGAGCGTTCGCATAATCGCTCGTACGCCAGGACGCTTTGCGCGTCCTTCGCTCTGTTGAGAAACGAAGCCTGCTTTCGAGAGATCGATCCAGGCTAATTCCAACCTATCCCTCCTGCGAGAGCAGGGCTAATAGATACAGGGAGGTTCCTATGGGGCGGTTTCTCCCTCGCTGCTGGAGAACACCTCTACCCAGGCCCGATCTGGCGCGTCGGCGCAGGCGAGGCCAGGGTCTGGTAGAGTTGGCCGTCGTATTGCCGCTGCTGCTGCTCATCTTGCTTGGCGCTATCGACCTGGGACGGGTCTTTTTTGCCTACGCGGCTATCAGTAATGCTGCCTATGAAGCTGCCCGTCAGGCAGCGCGCGGCGGTTATCTGTATCAACCGTGTGTACTAGATTCAACCGGCACCGAATGCAACACAACCACCATGCAAAACCAGCTTTGCCCCAGCACAGACCAAACCTATCAATCTGATGCCCAGGCCGGCGATACTTATCAACTCACGTCGATCTATTCAACAGTGCGCTGCGAACTGGGCAACCTGTTTGAAGACGCGGTTACTGATCCTACTGATTGCACACTGCCTCAGTCGCCCAATCCGACGGTCACGCTCCCCATCATTCCTTCGCCCAGCGCCTTGAGACCGCCTGTTGGTCCTGGATGTGTCGGTTGGGGCTATAACTTGAGTACCGATGCCAGCGGCGCTCAGGAAGTGACCGTGACCGTGACCTACAATTTCACCTTTGCTACGCCGCTGGTGATGCTCTTAAACGGCACCAATACCAATCTGACGTTGGAGCGCACGGTTTCAGTGGCGATCCTGACGGCGCCAGGCAACCCGTATCCCACGCCAACACCAACACCAGCAACGTAATAAGGAAAGGTGGTTGTCGTGAAGCGCCAACCTGTTCTGCACCTGACCAAAACCGATCAACCTTTTGCTCATACCGCCTGGTCACGTTGGCAACGCGGCCAGGCGCTGGTTGAGTTTTCCCTGACCATCGTCCTCTTTTTCATGGTCATCATCGGCACGCTGGAGTTTGCGCGGATTGTCTGGCTCTATGATACGGTCTCCAACCTGACCCGCGAGATTGCGCGCTATACCATTGCCGTGCAGCATCAGCGCGAACCCATCGGCGACATCAATACACCAGGGACGATCCTGGGTGATGTCGTCCCTATCTATGGAACTGGGCTAGATCGCCAGTATCTGGTCGCAGGGACGCTGGCGGCCCAGAATGGCCTGCCCACGCCCTCCCCGGCAACTGTAGGCATCTATATCAGTCCTGGGGACACCTGCCGCACCCAGAGCGATACGCTTCAAGTAGATTCGGTCTATGGGCCGAACGCCAGCGGTTTCAGCGGCCACCTGGACTGGTTTTCCTATGCGCGGGAGAATCAGAATTGTCAGACAAACCTGCGGGTAATCCCTCCAGGGACCGCCGCGCTAACGGTGGCAATCTATTATCCCCTCAATGCCGACAGCGTGATCCCTGGCTTTGGGCTGGTGAACAACTTAATCGCCGTCGCTCAAACGACCATGTTATTTGAGTGAATAAATGAAACAAATGAGGAATCCTATGATCAGGCGTCGAGCAAGAGACCGCTGCATTGCTGCGCATACAAGCGCAATGCCAGATCAACAAGGCATACGACCAGCGTCCATGCAGAGAAGCAAGAACCACGCGTACTACAAGCGCCGACGAGGAGAACAAGGCCAAACGCTCGTCATGGTGGCCCTCTTGATGACGATCTTGATAGGCATGTTGGGGCTAGCGATTGATGTCGGCTATGGCTATAGTGAGCGGCGCCAGATTCAGAACGCCGCCGATGCCTCCGCGCTGAATGGCGCGCGAGAAATGGATGCCCAAATCTCCAACGGAAACCAGGCTGGCGCGGATAATCAGGTCTTGCTGGCGATCAAACAATATATCATTGCCTATAATCTGACGGTGAATGCCAGCGGCAATGTCCCGGCATCCCTACGCAGCGCCATCTATGTTGATGAGTCCGGCAGCACGAACCTTGGTACTGTCGGCTCCATTGCCGGCACGAAGATTCCCGCAGGCGCAGCCGGAGTGCGGGTGGTCGTGCAGGAACCCTGGACACCTTTTCTGTTTGACGTGCTGGGCATCAACAGTTTCACCATTACTGCCAACGCCACAGCAGCCTCTGGCACGATTCCCGGCGCAGATACCGTCTTCGTCAATTGCCCTCCCTATAGCGGCAGCCAGGCAACCGAAAACTTAACCCTCAGCGGTGGGGGCGGCGGCAACGCCGATACGATCACTGGCAGCATCTTCGTAAATGGCAGTGCCAAAGCGAGCGGCGGCACGATCAACGTGAGTGGCACCTTTGGCGCGTCGGGCACGATCACTGGCAGCGGCATTCAAGCCACTGGCGGCATCAGCCAGAATCAGCCGCCACAGCAATTTACGCTCCCGAATGTCGCCTTCCCGCTCAATAGCAGCGGCAACCCCAACAGCGCGATCTACAACACCGGCACGTCTGCCTATGCGCCTACCCCGGCCTATCCAGAGTTCGACCAGGAAGCCTACTGGGATTTTTATCTGGGCTATAACACTGGCACCTTGCCGGGCCAGGGACAAACAGGCAATCCGCCCCTGCCCAGCGGCGCCTACAACAATGGCGATTACGCAGATATGTACTATGTCGTCAATATCGCGCCAGACCTGCTGGGCAATGTCTCGATGTCAAACGTGCTGAATCAGATTCCCGATGTCACGCTGGCAAACTATTTTTCGGCGTATCAAGGACATTACAACACCTTTTTCCATCAGTGGGTGCAGCAAACCTATGCGGCGGCTCTGACTCCGGGCACGACCTATCCCTGGCTACATTGGGTCGATATTGCTGGGTCCAGCAGCCCCGACGACCCAACAACGTGGTATACCCTGACCCCAACGCTGCTAGGCGGCCTTCTGGGGTTCAGCGCACAGACCACCCAGCACCCGGTCAACAGCTTTGGCGGGCAATGCCCCACCGCCAATTGTTTCCCATCAGGCATCTGGTGGGCGCTGAACTGGCCGACGAACTTTCAGTGTTCGGGGAGTAAGGAGCCGTGCATCACGATGACCAACCTGAACACCGCCTGGAAGAATCCGGCCAACGGGGCAGTGGTGGGCAATGCCGGAGTGAGCATCCTCACCAATGTTGAATTCTTGTATGGGAAAAACAGCGCCGCTGGGGCGATCTATGGGTGGGGCTACAAGCAGGCAAGCCACCCGGCAGAGAAAGTCTACTACTATGGCTGGGGGGCGCTAGGGACGCTCTATGTGCCGCGCACGGTGCTGTATACGACCTTTGCCGCGCCACTCCCAACCGATTGCAGTAGTTCCCCGCCTGTCGAGGCGCTGCACTTTGATGGCTCCAATCAATCGGTCAACGGCTTTGTAATGGCGCCCTATGGAGGGATCACCTTTCACGGTTCGGGCGCCAATAACTTCAACGGCGAACTCTTTGCGGCCCAGGTGAGCTTCAGCGGCAGCGGGGTCACACTCACCTATGACACCCAATCGGCGGTCAAAGGCGATCCCGGCCTGATTCAGTGAGCCGGACCGAAAAACTCACTCATTGCCGGAAACTTCGCACTGTCCCCCAATGAGGGAAGACCCCAGGCCGCCTCAATCGTACTCAGCAGATTATACTCCGTTTCAGGGATCGTTGATTGGTAGCCTTCGTTCACCAGGGGCGAAATCAGCAGGGTGGCGATATGGCCGCCGCCATATTGAAACCCGCAGCACCCGGCGGTATCAGCAGAGGCGCCCTCATCGCCTTCATCAAAGGTGAGGATGAGTAGGCCGTTATCCTTGAATGCCTGGGAAGCGATAATCTTGGAGACATTCGTGGAAAGCCACTGATCGACTTTGGGGAGCGTTTTCAGACCCGCATGCAGATCATGGTTGAGGTTAGGGGCCAGCCAGACATAATCAGGCACATGATTGGCGTTGAGGCTGCTGAAGAACTGTGCCTGATTGTAAGGCAGCACATGCGATTGGCATCGCTGCGAGTTATGCACAATATCGCTGTAATAGACGAAGGGATTGTAGTGAACAGTATAGGGGAGATAAGTCGCGGTGTCACAAGGGGTAGGCATCGACTCAAAGTAAGCGACCCATGTCCGGCCCGATTGCTCAATCGAATCGGCCAGGTTCGGCTGATCTTGTACGCACGACGCTGT
>JBJKSJ010000167.1:0-7905 GCA_046704085.1 Ktedonobacterales bacterium
GGCAATATCAACGGATGTATACTCGTCACCCAGATGCCAGGAGACCGTCTCGCCCTGGCAGAGCCGCCAGAAGCCGCCAGAGAGGATGTGCTGGCCGCTGTGCTGCTGCATGAAATCAAAGCGGCGCTGCCAGTCGATCTCGCCGCTGATCCTCGTTCCCGGCGTCAGCCCGGCGGCCTCCGGCGCCACGCCCAGCACGTGGAAAATATCGCCGCCAGCCTCCTGTACATCGATCACTGGGACTCCGCCCAGCGTCCCGTGATCAGCGGGCTGGCCGCCGCCTTCGGGATAGAACGCGGTGGCATCCAACGTCACGGCTGGCTTGCCCGCGTACTCACTGACAGCAGCGATCCGCGCCTCGAACTGGCGCAGATACGCAACATTCCAATACAGGCGCTCAGTTGGCATAATATGGCTCCCTATGAGATGCTCAATCTGGTTAACATGGCAAGCGATTGGAGACGCCCCACCCGCAGGCGGGAACGATTCGGCCTATGAGCCTGCGGCCACCAAACCTGCCTGCGCAGGTTCCCCATCCCTGGCATGCCAGTCGTTCGCTCTTTGCTGCCACGCTGCGCTCATAAGGGTGGAGAGTCCGCACAGGCGGACTTGGTGGCCGCAGGCCCCTAGCCGCGATTTCAATCGCCAGGGCGGGGGGCGCGGCCTCCAGCCACCCGCTAGCGCGGGAAGAGGCCACCATCGATGGGCAGCACCTGGCCCGTCACGCTCTCGGTGCGGCAAAACGCCACGACCTGCGCGGCCAGGTCCTTTCGCCCGCCCTCTGGCGGCGCCATCGTAGAGAGCAGGAGGCAGCGACGCTGCCCCCTGCTCTGATCATCCCTGGGGGCTAATCGCCAACGACGTTCGCCGTCACCTCTTCGCCCGCGCGCGCAGACGTTTCGGCAATCAGGCGCCCAATCGTGGCCGAGGCCCGGCGCTCCAGCCACTCGTGGAACACGCTGCGGTGGATAAAGCCGTCCTGCCCCTTCGTCGGCGTGTACTTGAAGATATGCTCGTGGATGGCCTGAATCGCCGCGTCGTGGCTGCTCAGCAGCGCCTTGTTGGCAACCTCCAGCAGTTCGTTCTGCACCTCGCGCAGCACCTCCACAAAGCGCGCGGGCGTCTCAAAGTGCAACTGCGCGGCGTCGAAGTGCGCGCAGCCCTTCTGAATCAACTGCGCCAGGATGTACTGGCCGCTGAGCGCGTCGCAGTTGTCGTTGGGATGATGGGCGTATGGGTAGCGCAGTGTCCGATCTACGATGATGAACATGGCCGCCAGTTCGTAGATTTCCGCGTAAGGGTGGCTGGTCTGCGCCAGTTCAAAGAGCTTGAGCGCCGCGCCCGTCTCCACGCGCGCCTCTTCAAACGCGCCGCCCGCCACCGTATCCAGCAGCGTGTGGAAGTATTGCAGCGGCATCACGCCCTGGCGATGGAACCACTCGTGAAAGACCGTCTTGCAGGGAATCGCCAGGTTCAGTTCTTCCAATGTTGCCTGGCGCAGCCGCGTAAAAGTCTTGGGCGCAATCACCTGCTCCATCAGCGCCTGGGTAATACGCTTGCCGCGCAGCGCATTCTTAGAGGTGAAGAAGATTGCAAACGTATCGGGGCGGCCTTTGGGACCAGAGAGGCATTCGGTGAATTCGACAATGCAGTTGCTATTGGGGCCAAAACCACTGCTGCCGTCGAGCATCTTCACAATCTGGAGCAGCGGGCAATCATAGATGCGGCGTAGTTCCTGGGCTGGCGCGCCTTCCTTGCGCTCATAGAGTACAATCTCCAGGCGATGGTCAGGGGAATAGTTGACCGTGCTGGTCACGGTGAAGATGATGTCCTCGTGGCCTTCGGGCACATCCTCATAGTTCGCCGCCAGATGCGCGATCTGCGGCTCGGTCTCCAAGCCATCTCCCAGCCAATCGCGCATGTCGACCAACCCATGCGACAGGTTCGGATACTCGCTCGCGTGCGTCTCCAGTATCTGGATCAGGTGCGTCAGGATGCCCCGCGCTTCGTCCAGGTGGACGCTATCCACCGCGCCGCTGGGCAATTGAAACGGCTGAAACCGATCAACCAGGGCAATCGCCTGGGAGAGTGTCTCGTGATCCATAGGGGTCTACAACTCCTCTCGTACAGAGGGCCAGGCAGCCCATCGAGTGGAAGCTTCCTGGCGCAGAACGACTCGTGGACCTATGATACTCCATCCTGGCCGCGAACGCAACGCGCAACCACCTGGCCTCCTCATCACCCCAGTTGGCAACTTCTGGGACTGCGCGAAGCCACGCACGAGCAGCGACACCCCAAAAGTACGCCCTTCGCAAACCAGCAATGGCGTGAAGTGCATCCTTTTCTTTACCAGCAATAAGCCCTGTGGTAACAGACACATCCTACACTTCTTATGAGCAGTAATACACCCTGGAAAGGAGTGAAGGCTGATGATCTCTCAACAAACATCCAATGAAGCTGCTGGAGGAGTCGCCAGCGCGGAGCGCGAGGCGCCCCCCATTCCCGCGACGCCTGCGCCAGCCACAAAACCGTTACCGAATCTAGACAACGTTGCGTCGCCCGCGCCGAACAATCCGCCCGATGCCCCGCCGCGTCAGGCTGCGCCACCATCCAACGCACCCCCGCGCCTGGCAGGCCCACCATACTATGGCCCTCCGCGCCCGGTTGGGCCGCCTTATGGACCACCCTATGGACCAGCCACATTCTATGGGCCGCCTGTCCCCCCGCCGCAGCGCCAACGTGTTCCCTGGTATGTCTGGCTGATAGGCGCAATCCTGGCAGTAATACTGGTGATCGGGCTGATCATCGCGGCTGCGATTGGCATCTTCGTTGGCGTTCTAACCAACGTCTTCAATGGACCGCAAGTGACCAGTTCCAGCAGCCGCACATTTACCGTGAGCGGCATGCCGCGCATCGTCGTCAATAACGTTGCAGGCAATGTCACCATTGTCTCTGGCCCCAACAATCAGGTCAAGGTAGAGATTACCAAGAAAGCGCGTGACAGCTCGCAAAGCGCGGCACAGAGCGATCTGAACCGCTTCAATATCAGCCTGACGCAGAATGAGAACACGGTGCAAGCGATGGCAACGGGTGACTGGAACACGACGATCCCTCAGCAGTTTACGGCTGACCTGCGCATCACCGTGCCGTCAACAACAGCCCTTGATCTCACTCAGCAGGCGGGCACTATCAGCATCAATGGTATCACAGGCAATCTGGCTGCCAGTGTAAATGCTGGTACGCTGGACGCCAGCAATGTGACCATCACAGGGTCATCGCGCGTCTCCGTGACAACTGGCACAGCAACGATTGATGGCGCCCTCAGCGACGGAGCCGTATTGAATGTCACGGTGACGACAGGTTCCGCCAGGCTGCACCTACCCGCGTCCACAGCAACGCATCTCAACGCCACTGCCAGTGTAGGCAACATCACCATCAACGGCTGGTCAATTCCCATCTCCCGTCAGGGCGCGGGAGCCTCTGCCGTTGGCGACCTGAACCCGAACCCCACTAGCACCCTCACCATTGGCGTGACCACAGGCGATATACAACTGTCCACAAAGTAGGGGATAAGTAGGACAAGAGCCAACCAGGCGATAAACCTGGCTGGCTCTTCTGACCCTTTCTCCAATTTGTCCCAGAACCATGCCCTCATTCTTCCTGTGGGGCATCCAGCGTCCCGACGCTATAGCTGCCACAAGCGGCGCAGCGGATGACCCGCCGCTCCCTGGAAGGCTCCGGCAGAGGCTCTGGCGCGTTGGCGCAGGCCGAGGCTGCCTCTGGCTGCGTGGTGTCCACTGGCTGACCTTCCGCCCTATAGGGCCGCCCGCAGACGGGGCAGCGTTTCAGCGCGCCAGGGTCTTGCTGCGCGCTGGCAGGCACGCGGATCGGTGACGCACCAGTGTCCGTACCACGCGCATCATTGGGCTGGTTCGATTCAGTGGACGCCGACAGATGGGCCATCACGCGCTCCTGATATTCTTGACACACTCCGGGCAGCACTGCCTCAGAAACGCTGGCAGTACCCGCCATCTGAGCAGGCATTGCACAACGACTATGCCTCCTCTGCTCTTATATCCTAACGCAACAGTTCCAGCCCTGGTCACGCAGCATACGGTAGTGCGCTCTGAGAATAACAGGTCTCGATCAAACAAACACGTCCCAGGTGGCCCCCGCCGGGAGGCCAATCGTCGGGTAGAAGTTCAGGTGAAGCTGGCGGGTCGTACCAGGCAGATCAAAAGCGAGCGTAGCAAACGCCAGATTGCCAGGCTGAAGCATGCCCGTTGGAACGGAGACCTCTGGCGCCAACGCTTCGGGATACTCGCGCCCAGCCGTATCGACCAGCCTGAAGACGACGCTGTTCATATCCAGCGGCTGGCTCGAAGCGTTGCGCAGCGTCACAAGCAGGATCAGAAAGAATCTGCCGGGCGCGGGCCTGGCGTATTCATTGCCCTGCGACGGGTACGCGCTCGTCAGCGTCACAGCCCAGCGCTCGTCCACGTCCACTGTTTCCCCAACCCGGTGGTTGCGCGGGCCAGTGTCCACGCTGCCCATCGAGCCAAACGCTGGAAGGATCGTCGGCCCCCGGCGCGCGGCCCCAATCGCTCCAAAAGCCAGTCGGCCCAGCAGCGGAAACAGCACCAGGAGAATTGCCAGCAGGAACGGCAGGTCCATCAGCGCCATCACCCCTGTCAGAATAAAGAGGAGGGGCATATCTTGCGCTAAGAAGATCGTGCTGGGGTCACTGGGCACGTACCAGAGCGTCACCGTCTCGCCCTCGCCATAATCGCCGCAGGTAGAATAATCCACCGTCTGCTGCCTGCCCTGGTTATCCGTAAACTGAATCGTTGGTAGCACATTCGATACGATGTCCACCAATGGGTGGTACATGCGCAGCGCCACGTCGCCACCTCCAGAATCAGATTGCGGACAATCGGAGATGCTCACCACTGTGCCCTGCGCCTGCATCCCGCCAAGCCGCGCGTGCCAACCGGGAAAGACTATCAGAAATCCCAGGATCAGGCTGCCCAGGAAAATCAGGCCAGTCGTGAACAGACAGCCAAATCTGCCTCTTCCACTCCTGACCCGGCGCGCAGCCAGCAATGGGCCACCATAGCTCACCATAAGCCCCTCTTCCTGCGGGGTTTGTTGATAGCTCGCTCGCTCAATGAGCGATGGCTTTCGATCACAACCTCCGCTACCTTGTTTATGTGCGCTTCATATTAAACGAAGGTGGAGCAGTTGTTAAGCTCTGGTTATCACCCGCCCGGACAGTTGCTATTTCTCAGGTTGGCAGGTACAATAAGAAGAAGAGGAGGGGAGTTGTCATTGTATTCATATCACCTGAGTTCGCCATCCCGCAGAACCCAGCCTGGGACTGAGGATCAGGAGGTGCTTGCATGACCGCACGCGCAATTTTCTTCATCCTTGTTGCCTACATTTGTGGCTCCATCCCATTTTCCCATCTCATCACCAAATGGCGCACCGGCCTGGCGATCCACGAGGTCGGCGAGGGCAACGTTGGCAGTCGCAACGTCTGGCATGTGGCCGGGCCAACCTGGGGCGCCCTGGCCTTCGTGTTCGATACACTCAAAGGGCTGGGCGTCTACCTGGGCGGGCTGGCCCTGGGCATCCCGCTGATCGGCATCGGGCTGGCCGGAATCGCCGTCGTGCTGGGCCATCAATTCAGCATCTTCCTGCATGGGCAGGGCGGCAAAGGGCTGGCAACCATCGCGGGCTTTCTGCTCGGCCTCTCGCCGCTCTCCACGCTCAGCGGCCTGGCGCTCATGGCGCTGTCCCAGCTCATCTTGCGTAATTTCAATCGCAGCATCGTTGTGTGCGCGCTCGGCATTATCTTCTTGCCGCTGCTCTTCAGACAACCGCTGGAGGTCGTCCTCTACGCGATGATCCTGGCGCTGCTGGCCGGCTTCAAGAAGCTGCTGGATCGCCAGCACGAGGCGCAAGTCTGGGCCACCCGTCCCTGGCAAGACAACGCCACACCAGGCTTCCACCAGGCTGAAGGCGGCGATCAGACCGCGCCGCAGGATGCCCGCCCCCAGTAAGTCCCAAACGAGGCTTGCATGCTGATCTATCAGAGCATTATTACCGCCTTCATCGCAGCCATGCTGCTCAACACCATCAACAACCTGCGCGTGCTGCGCCGCCCGGCCAGACGGCCCCCCCTGCTGGATGGGCCGCTCATTTCCATCCTCGTCCCCGCGCGCAACGAAGAGCGCGCCATTGCCCATTGCGTGGAAGCGCTGGCGCAGCAGGATTACCCCCAGTTGGAAATCCTGGTGCTGGACGACCAGAGCGAGGACCAGACGGCAGCCATCGTCGCGGAACTGGCGCAGCGTTATCCTTCGGTGCGCCTGCTGCGTGGGCAGCCGCTGCCCAGCAACTGGCACGGCAAAGCCTACGCCTGCTATCAACTGGCGCGGGCCGCTCGTGGCGATTGGCTGCTCTTTGTAGACGCCGATGCCATCCTCGCGCCGGACTGCATTTCAACCACGCTTCAGATCGCCCTGGAGCGCGAGGCCGACCTGCTGACAATGATGCCGCAGGTAGTCGAAAAGAGCTTTGGGGAAGCCCTGCTCCTGCCGATGGTTCCGATGCCGTTTGGGGCTTTTCTGCCGATGGGCCTGGTTATGGGGCGCAGGATCCCCTCGCTGGCGGGCGCGCTGGGGCCGTTCCTGCTCTTTCGGCGCGAAACCTATCAGCGCATCGGCGGCCACGAGGCCGTTCGCGCCGATATTGTCGAGGACATGAAGCTCAGCCGCCTGGTCAAACGCCAGGGAGGCAAACTGGTCTGGATCGATGGCACGGCGCTGGTGCGCATTCGCTTCTACCATACCTTTGGCGAAGCCTGGCGCGGCCTGGCAAAAAGCACTTTTGCCGCGCTCAACTACTCGCTGGGCACACTGATTCCAGCAATGATCGCCTGCGCCGCCATCTTCCTCGCGCCCTATGCCTTTCTGATTTGGAGCCTGGCCGCCCGGCAGTTCAGCCTCGCCCTCTTCTGGCTGCCGCTCAGCCAGATACTGCTGGCCTGGACCTTCCGACTCCTCCTGGCGCAGCGTTTCCACACCAACCGCCTGATGGTCTTGCTGCACCCCGCCACTATGCTCGTGACCATCCTGCTTACCAGCCAGGCCGCCTATCGTTCCATCTTTGGCGCGGGCGTCGCCTGGAAGGGACGCGACTATCAGTTCAAGCCACGCCGTCAGGCCATCAACCTCCAGCAGCGGCTGGCGCACCTGCTCCCGGCGGCACGCCTGGCGCTGGCGTGCCTGCTGGCCCCGCTGGGCTGGCGCTGGGGCAGCGACGCGCTGGGTGTCGCCGCGCTGGTCCCCCTGGTCATCTGGACCTGCGCCATGCTCGAACATACCCTTGGCGCCTCGCCTGACGCCACCCTCACCAATGCCGCCGATGCCGCTAGCGGCCTGGGCAGCCTCAGCTATCTGCTCTTCAGCGGGCTGATGACCCTCTGGCTGGCACTCATTGCCCTGCTGATTCTGCTGGTGAGCGCCTACGCCTTCCACGCGCGCAGCCTGCCGATGGCAGGCTCGATCACCCTGGGCAGCCTGATCCTGCTCATGGGAGGAACGCACCTCTCCTTCATCCGCATTGTCCTCTTCTGGTGGGCGCTGGGCGCGCTCTTCCTGGCGCGCGGCGCCGTCAGCCAATTCCTGAGCGCCTGGTTCCAGCGCCTGCGCCCGCCGCTGGGCTAAGCGCCGTCTGGCACACAACGCTTGACAGTTCCAGCAACCGAGGCTATACTTTGCTCGACACCTGCATCACCTGATGACGCAGCGCAGCGCACCTTAGCATACAACCAGACTCGTGGGGGGGGGGGGGGGGGGGGGTGGGGGGGGGGGGCGGCCCCCCCCCCCACCCTAATCCTAT
>JBJKSJ010000168.1:0-12578 GCA_046704085.1 Ktedonobacterales bacterium
GGCTGCACCGATGAGAGGTTCAGCCCCTCGATGATCCAGATGCCCGCGCCCAGAAGTGCCTGATGGGTTTCTGGTCCATCCTTCGTATAGCCTCCGACGGAGAGGTAATCAACGCCTACCGTCTGGACTCCAAGCTCCGCCAGATAGCGCGCGGCCTCCTGGGAGATATAGACAAAATCCTCGACAAACGCATCCGTCTGCCAGCAGCGGGAGGAATTCCGCGTCTTGAAGAGCAACCGCTCGCCGCGCTGGATGTGCTGCGCGCGCAATTCATCAGGCTTGATCGAGACTGGATCGTGAATCTCAATGACCCGCGCCAGGCCCATCGTCGCGTCAAGTGGCATCTCATCCAGCCCTTTGCCCGCCAGGATGAAATGGCGCGGCGCGTCCATATGGGTGCCCGTGTGCGATCCCATCGACAGGGTGGAGACGTTGCATATATCGCCGCGCTCCATATCTAACATCCGGCTAATCTGGACCGGAGGGTTATCCGGCCAGTGAACCATCCCACTGTGAAGCGGAACAGAGACATCAATCCAGGCATGCGACATGAGTGATACTCCTTTGCTTTGCTGCCCCTGATGTGACAACAATGCTGATGGTTAATCGTGGCTCTCGTATTTATTAAGCTAACGGAGTTTAACGCGATCAGTCTGATTTTGCTGCGCGACTACACCTATTATCTCAGATGGAGCAAACTAATGAGTGAGCATCACGCAGGCGAGGCCATGCCCGATGTTGGCGTGCGGGTAGTGAAGCCCCATCAGTTTGACGCCAACACACCCCAGACGCCAGGAATGCAGCGGGTGGCAGCCATTTCGCGTCAGTTGGCAGGCTCAAACGGCCTGTGGGCGGGGGTAACGGTGGTCGCGCCACAGAGTGCCAGCGGCGTGCATCATCATGGCGCGCTTGAAACGATTATCTACGTCGTCTCCGGGCATGGGAAGATTCGCTGGGGCGCAAAGATGGAACACGAGCAAGAGGTGGACCCAGGGGATTTCATCTATGTGCCGCCCTTTGTGCCGCACCAGGAGATCAACCCCTCGTCCGATGCGCCCTCGCAGTGGGTGATTGTGCGCAACGCCCAGGAGCCAATTGTAGTTAACCTGGAGCCGCAGGATTGGAACGCTGCGCAGCAGGCAGCCAACGCTGCCATCCACAATGCTGGCGGGCGTTGATACATGAGAATAGGATCGAAAGCATGCAAGGAGAAGTGACGCCAGAACACCAGCAGTCCGTGCTGCGTGGCCTGGACGATGGGCTGATCGTGCGCCGGGCCACGCCAGCCGATAGTGAGCCGATCATCGCGCTCTTTGTCGAGGTCTTTGGCGAGCAGTGGGTGGGTGCTGACGTGGATCATGTGATGAGCGGCGCTTCGCCCATCGGACGGCTGGACCTGTTTACTCTCGTCGAGGACACGCGCACGGGCAAGATTGTCTCGTCGCTATGTTTGCTGGCGAAAACCTGCACCTATGGCGGGATTCCCTTTACGGTTGGGCAGCCTGAGTATGTGGCGACTCATCCAGACTATCGGCGGCGCGGGCTGATTCGCGCGCAGATGGAGGCCATCCACGCCTGGAGCGAGGCGCGCGGCGACCTGATGCAGATCATTGCTGGCATCCCCAACTATTATCGCCAGTTTGGCTATGAGATGGCGCTGGACCTGGACAAGATGCGCATTGGCTTCAAGTCCTACGTGCCCAAACTCAAGGAGGGTGAATCTGAGCCGTATCGCCTGCGCCCGGCGACGCTGGATGATATTCCCCTGCTCGCGGCGATATACGCGCAGGCGCAGCGGCGCTATCTGCTGGCGAGCCGGTTCGGCGAGGCCCACTGGCGCGCGCTGCTGGTGCGCGCCGAATCGGCTGATCCCTGGCGGCTGGCAGTGCGCGTGATCGAAACGCCAGATGGCGCGCCGGTTGGGTATCTGATTCATCAATCCTGGCTGCGCGTCGATCATCAGGTCTTGATCCTTGGCTATGAACTCGCGCCGGGCGTCTCCTGGCTGCCCGTGACCTACAGCGTCGTGCGCTACCTCTGCGCCGTTGGCGAAGAATATGCCGCCCGTGAAGGCAAGAGCTTTGGCACCTTCAACTTTGCGGTGGGCGCTGCGCACCCGGTCTACGCGACCATCCCCGATCTCTTGCCGCGCGCCCCCAGGGGCTATGCCTGGTATGTGCGTATCCCCGATCTCCCCGGCTTTGTGCGCCATATCGCGCCCGTGCTGGAGCGGAGGCTGGCTGAATCGCCGCTGGTGGGGTACTCAGGCGAACTGAAGATCAGCTTTTACCGCGATGGCTTGCGGCTGGTGTTCGAGCAAGGGAAGTTGATCACCGCCGATTCCTGGCTGCCTGGGCCGGGCAACGAGGGTGGCGTGGCCTTCCCTGGCCTCACGTTCTTGCAAGTGCTGCTGGGCTATCGCAGCCTGGACGAATTGGAGTATGCCTTCCCAGACTGCCTGCATCGCAGCGATGAAGCCCAGGCGCTCATCCACGTGCTCTTCCTAAAAGAGGTATCGAATCTCTAGAAAGAGGAATAGAATCTATGGCGCTTTCTGGCTCTGCTGATTCAGTTGCATCTGTGCTGGCCTGGATTGATGCGCACCGCGCAGAGGCCATTGCTGATCTTCAGCGTTTCTGTCGCCAGCCCAGCGTGGCCGCGCAGCAATGGGGCATGGAGGAGATGGCGGCGATGGTGCAGGAGGCCATGCGTGGGCTGGGTATAGAACCGCAGCTTGTGCCAACACATGGCTTTCCTGTCGTCGTTGGCTCTCTTGGAGGCGCGAGTCCGCGCCGCCTGGCGATCTACAATCATTATGACGTGCAGCCGCCGGAACCGCTGGACGCCTGGACCACGCCGCCTTTTGACGCCGTGATCCGCGATGGCAAGCTCTACGCGCGCGGCGTCGCCGACAACAAGGGCAATCTGGTGGCGCGCCTGTGGGCCGTGCGCGCCTGGCGCGAGACCCAGGGCACGCTGCCCTGCGGCGTCACCTTCCTGGTGGAAGGCGAAGAAGAGATCGGCAGCACGCATCTAGGCGAGTTTGCCGCCGCGCATCAGGATTTGATTCTGGCCGACGCCTGCCTCTGGGAGGCTGGGTATCGTGAGCCAGGTGGCGCGCTCGCCCTCTATGCTGGCGTCAAAGGTATCCTCTATGTCGAACTGCGCGTGCGGGGCGTCGCCTATGACCTGCATTCCAGCAATGCCCCGCTGGCGCCCAGCGCGGCCTGGCGATTGGTGGAGGCGCTCAAGACCCTCCGCGATCCCGCTGGCCGCGTGCTGATCCCCCATTTCTATGATGCCGTGCGTCCGGCAACCGCGCGCGAGAAGGCGTTGATGGCGCAGTTCCCAAAAGACGGCGCGGCCCTGCGGCGTCTCTGGCAGGTAGAGCATCTGCTTGGGCCAGAAGCCGATCCGGCGGCGCTGACGGAGCGCCTGCTCTTTGAGCCAACCTGCAACATCTGTGGCATCTGGGGCGGTTACAGCGGGCCAGGCAGCAAGACGGTCCTGCCCGCGACAGCGGCGGCCAAGATCGATTTTCGCCTGGTGCCCGATCAAGACCCACTGGCAATTCTGGCGGAGCTTCGGGGCTATCTGGCCGCGCAGGGATTCGGAGATGTCGAGGTGGTCGAACTCGAAGACTCCGAGCGCCCGGCGCAGAGCGCGGTCGATACGCCGCTCATGGACGCGCTGGTGCGTTCGGCGCGGCGCGTCTATGGCACGGAGCCGCATGTGCTGCCGCGCATTGCCGGAACCGGCCCGATGGAGCAGCTTTGCCAGCGTTATGGCATCCCGGCAGTCGGCGGCGCGGGCGTCGGCCACGCCAGTTCGCGCAACCACGCGCCAGATGAGAATATCGTGGTCGATGACTTTATCCTGGGCATCAAACATATTGCCGCGCTTCTGGCCGCATTCGCGTCAACCCCGTAAATGCTGTAGACGCTGTAGACACTGTAGACGCTGTAATCTCGCTCAACCGGCGCCTGTGAGCTTTTCCCAGCGCAAAGCGTAATAGAGATCAGCAGGCCATCAGCCCTCTTTCTGGCCTGCGCCACCTTTGTATCGCCTGGAGGATCGCATGGCACGTTCGACAGAGACGCCCCCACGCCCGGAAAGCCAGAAGAGCAAGGAGCAGCAGAGGAAGCGGGCAAACAGGGCGCTCGTCCCACCGATCATGACGTTAGCCGCCTGGCGGCTGCGCCGGACCTGGCGCCTGCTGCTGGTGACGGGGCTGGGCATGGTGGCGGCAGTGGCGCTGGTCTGCACGGCGCCGCTCTTCTCGCAGGTCACGCTCACGGCGGGCCTGCGCAGTGTTCTCAGTGCCACGCCCCAGGACACCGAACTCACCGTGCATACTCAAGCGAATGTTCTCTCAACAGAGATTGCTGCGCAAGACACGCAAGCGCTTGACGGCCTAATGCAGCAGCAAGTGGGCCGCTATCTCAGCGGCCCACCCCAATTATCGATCCATGTGCCCTCGGTGCATGTTCCCCAGCTCAATCCGGGCGACCAGCTTGATCTGATCGGCGCTTCGATGCAGGCGAGCCCCGCGCATCTCAAGCTGATCCAGGGGCGGCTTCCCCAAACGAACAGGAATGAAGTAGAGCTTGCCATTACGCCAGCGATGGCCGCTGCTTTTACAAACGTGCTGGGAGCCGAGTGGACAACGACCCTGGGATTCTATGGTTTCACTGCGCCTATCCAGGCAACCTTGAAGATGCGTGTTGTCGGCATTTTCTCGCCCCTGCCAGGCGATCCCTTCTGGCATGGTGAGACGTTTGATCCGGCCATCATTGGGCAATTTACGCTGTTTAAGGCGCTAATGTCGAATGATGGCTTCCTGGCCGCGCTTACCCATCTGAGGGTGGATAGCACTTTTCTCACGAAAGTCGATCTCTTCTGGTATTATGCGCTGAATGTGCCCCAAATCAGATATGCTGATCTGGATGATTTGATTGGTCGGCTGAATGTCGTGCAGCTTGAGTTTACCCAGCAATTCGGTAATACGAAGGCTATAACCGGCACGGAACTCCTTGGGCCTGCTGTCGAACTCTTTGGCAACCCCAGCACTTTGGAGAACTACCGGGATCGGGTCTCGGTGGTGCAGGTTCCGGTCAATATTGTTGCTATCCAAATCTTCTGCCTGGCCGTCTTCTTTGTAAGCATGATGGCAACGCTTCTGGTTGATCGCCAGACAGAGGTCATTGCCCTGCTGCGCAGCCGAGGGGCCAGTCGTCGCCAGGTCTTCGGTTCCTTTGTGAACCAGGGGCTGGCGCTTGGACTGATTGCACTGGTGGTTGGGTCGCTGCTGGCGATTGGCGCCACGCGCTGGCTGACGCAGACGCTGCTTCCTTCCGCAGACCAGGGTGCGCTCAACATCGTCGCTGGCAATCCGATCCCGGTTGCGCTCGACATCGGCTGGTACGCGCTGGCGGCCTCCCTTGGCGCATTTGTCGCCATGATTGTCGCCGTCAGGAGTTCGGCCAGCCGTGATGTGCTGGAGATGCGCCGCGAATCCGCCCGCACGCTGCGCCGTCCCCTCTGGCAGCGGCTCTATCTGGATATAATCGCTGCCATCATTGCCCTGACCGGCTATGGCATCTCGCTTTATATTACCCACGCTGGCGTCTTCGATACGCGCGTGGACCTGTTGATTTCAGCCCCGCTGGCTTTGATAGCGCCGATTTTTCTGGTCATTGCGGGCGTGCTGTTGTTTCTGCGCTTCTTCCCGCTGCTCTTGCGCCAGGCGTCGCGGTTGGCGGCGCGTCGGCCCAATGCTGCCCCGATGCTGGCGCTGGCCCAGATGGCGCGCGCGCCGCGCCAGGCAATGCGTATGGTCTTACTCCTGGCGCTGGCGAGTAGTTTTGCTGTCTTTACCCTGGTCTTCACGGCTTCGCAGGCCCAGCAGATTGACAACGTGGCTGCCAATCAGACAGGCGCCGACTTCAGCGGCGCCCCAGTAGAGGCGAGCATTCCTAAGGCTACCATTGAGCATCAAACGCTGGCGCAGCGCACCGCCGCCTATCGCCAGATTCCAGGAGTGGCATCTGCCACGCTGGGCTATGCGGGCAGTTCGCTGCCTATTGGGGGCGCCGCGACGATTCCGATTGCCATCAGGGCGGTGGATACAAACACCTTCGCCGAGACGGCCATCTGGACCGACCAGGACTCGTCCCAATCGCTGCCATCGCTGATGAGCCAGCTCAGGCGCGCTGACTCTTCCGGCGGGGCTGTTCCTGCCATTGTTGACGCGCTGGCCTGGAATGCGCTGGGCCTGACTCCCGGCAAAACGTTTATCATGGCCGTAGGGAGCGATGTCGTCACGTTCGTTGCCATTGCCGAGGTGCAGCATATCCCGACGGTAAATGACAGCCTGAATGCCCCCGGAACCAGCGATTATACCCCGCCTGGCGGCATTCTGGTAGATTATCAAACGCTTGCCACAAGCTATGGCTTATCCAACGGGGACGTGCTGACCCTGAATTATGTCTGGCTGCGCACCAGTGATGATCCGGCCTTGTTGGCAAAGGTGCGCGCGGCGTTGAGCGCTGGGCCGTTGGCAATGTCGTCGCTGAATGATCGGCGCGCGATGATTGCTGATCTGCAACGCGATCCGCTCTACCTCAATCTGATCGGGATTCTGTCGCTAGGCGCGTTTGTCACTGTTCTGCTGGCCCTGGGGGGCAATTTGATTGCTTCCTGGTTGAGCGCCCGCAATCGTCTGATGAACTTCGCCGTATTGCGCGCGCTGGGCAGCGCGCCCCGGCAAATCGCCAGCGTGCTGGTCTGGGAACAGGGCATTATCTATGCGACCGCCATCGGGCTGGGGGCGTTCTTCGGCGCCATCCTGGTACTCACGGTCGTTCCGTCTCTGGTCTTCACTGGCGCGGCCAATAACGGGGCAGCTATGAGCAGCGGGGAGTTTTACGTGATCCAGCATGTCCTTCCGATTCAGATTGTGCTGCCCCCATCGCTGGGAATAGTCTTTGCCGCCCTTGTCGTGATCTGTATCGTCGCGCTTTGGATGATGGCGCGCGTCGTCTCCAGGCCATCTATCAGCCAGACGCTGCGCTTGAACGAAGACTAGGGCTTTACGGTTGCCATTGGCTTACAGAAAGCGCCTCAGCGAGAAGCTGCTAATGTCCAGGTGACTTTTGCCTTCGGTCACCAGTTCGGCCAGCACTTCACCAATGGCCGCCGAGTGCTTGAACCCGTGCCCTGAACAGGGCGAGGCGATGATGACCTGTGGATGCTCCGGGTGGGTATCAATCACGAAGCGCTCGTCAGGTGTCGCCGTGTAGAGGCAGGAGACGGATTTGATGCAGGTTTCGCTGAGGGCCGGAACGCTGTTGGCGACATGCCTCTCGTACATCTGCTGCGTTTCTGCGCGGCTCACTTCGCGGTCAACAGTCTCTGGGGTGGTTGCCTTCGTATAGTCTTCAGTCGCAATCTTCACGCCGCCATCAGGGCCATCAATCGCGGGGAAGCCATAGATCGAACTCCCCGGTCGCTCCCAGATGAAGATCGGGAAACGGCCAGGCAAAAACGGCGCGATGTCCCCTTTGAGGCCAAACCAGTACAGCACCTGCCGATAGACGGTGAAATAGTGCGCGTAGCTGGCTTCGAGCAGGCTCCCAACCCAGGGGCCAGCCGTGATGACAAGCTTGTCAGCCGTGTAGCTGCCAAGCTCGGTGACGAGGGTCACGCTGTCATCCGACGCGCTGGGCTGATACTCCAGTGCCCGCTCTCCGGTATGGAGTTCGGCTCCAAAACGCTCGGCAAGGGCCAACTGAGCCTCGATGCAGCGTTCGGGGCGCAAGAATCCGGCGTTGTCTTCGTAATAGCCGCGCTCGTCGCCCACCAGTTGAAATTGTGGGAAGCGCTGGTGAATCTGGTCTGCGTCCAGCACAGTATGCGCAATCCCATATTGCTCTGCGGCGTCGATGGTGGTCTGGAGAAAGTTCGCGGAGCCGTGCATGCCAGTCTGACTGCTCTGGCTCGCCATGATCAGGCCGCCCGTGATCGTCAGCAGGTCTTGCCCGCTTTGCTGCTCGATCTCGCGCCAGAGTTCGTAAGAGCGCAAGACCAAAGGCACATACTCCCCGCCCTCGCCAATGGCCTGGCGGGTAATGCGTGTATCCCCGTGTGTGGAACCCAGCGTGTGCGGCGGCGAGAACTGGTCCACGCCCAGCACACGCCTGCCCTTGCGCGCAAGCTGATAGACTGCGGCGCTGCCCATTGCGCCAAGGCCAAGCACAATCGCATCGAACTGATTGCTCATAGAGTCACTCCTGGTCACGGTCTCTCTGCCTGCCAAGGATTTCAGCCCTTTGTGAAACAGGTTTTTTTCGCCTTATTCCGTTCCGAAGGTGACGCCCGCCTCCCGCAAGTATTTACGATAGGCGATTGCCAGGGCATCGGAGCGATGGTGCAGTTCCGCTTGCAAATCAAGCGGGAGCCGCTCTGGCTTCTGCGCTTCGACAACCGGCAAGTCTTGCGCCACAATGCGGTCCTCGAACGCCCGGACTTCAGCATCAGGGGTATCGTGCGCATAGTTCATCGCCAGCCACATCCAGCCGATACAGCGTGTCTCGTCTACCGGCGTGATGCCAAGATAGATCACAAAGTCGCTTCCAGAGGTTTTCTTGAGATAGCCGGTGAACGGGCGAAAGACGCTGTAGGTATACGTCATATAGGCGGCCTGCCCGGTGCCATCGGGATCAGGCTGCCAGACACGAATGTCATTGGCCGTTATACCTTCTGGCCCAACCGGGATGTCATATATATCGATCTCCGGGTGTTCAGGATCGCCCAGCAGCCCCTCGTGAACATAGGGGAAGTGGGCGACATCCAGGAAGTTTTCCATGAAGCGCGTGCCACTGGCCTGGCAGGGATAGGGTCCGCACAGGATTTTGCGAAAGGAGGCGTATTCCCACTCCGGGAAAAGCGGGATATCTTGATCTGGCTGCCCCAGGCAAACCCAGATCAACCCGTAGCGTTCTTGTGCGTGATAGACGTGGTACACCCGCGCCTTAGCTGGAGGTGTCTGATCAGGATGGGCAGGGAAGCGCACGCACTGTCCGCTCTCGTTGAAGGTCCAGCCGTGATACGCGCAGACCAGCCGGTCTTGCTCGATGCGCCCCATCGAGAGCGGCGTGCCGCGATGAGGGCATAAGTCCTCCCAGGCCACCACGCCCTTGCTGCTGCGCCAAAGGGCCAGATTCTCTCCAAGCAGGCGAACAGGTATCACCTGCGATGGAAGTAAAGCCTCTGCCTGAGCTACCGGATGCCAGTCGTTGAGCAAAACTGGATCGATCATACGGTGGGTTCCCTTTCTGTCCTGGCTCCCAAATGCTGGGGTGCTTACTCTTCAGGCTGGTGTGGCGCTGCATGCCGGGCAGGGCTTCCCGAAGATGGCTCTAGCAGTATAGCCGGAGCCGCCTGGCACGTCAACCATGATCAAGCAAGCAGATGAGATTATAGCAGCAAATGGAGAACCTTGCTCTCTGCTAGATTCCTGGGATGGTGACGGGCAAGTGTCCGCGTGGTTGAATCTCGCCAAAGAGGACGCGCACTGCCGCTGTCAGGGCTGGCAGGGTGTATTCGTAGGTGGCAAGGTACGTGCGAAGCTGTGGGAAGGCGCTCAGGTCGTAGGGGTTCCCGACAGCTATTCCTATAGTCGGACACTCCACTTGGAGCAGCGCTTGCATCAGTTGCACCTGTGACCCGTCCAGATTAGCATTCATCGTGAGCATGATGCATACCCTGGCGGTTCTGGCCGCTCGTTCTATCTCCTGGCGCTCGGCATCGGTTGGTTGGGCAGAGATGGAGAGGAGACTGGTGTTGCTGTGGCGCTGCCGGATCGCTTCGAGCAAGTACTCATCGTGATAGACCCGATCTGAGGCTTGCGAAAATGTCTTCGCGTGTGGCGCGAGAACCAGGAGCGAGTCTGCTGGCTCCAAATGGAGCGGGAGCAGCGCGTCTTCGTTTCTGACTACTGTGGTGGATAGCTCATAGGCCCGTTTGGCTAACTGCTGATGGGCCTCGCTGCCAGCCCAGATCGCTGGCGCTGCCCGCAGCGCCTCCTCCCAGGATAAGGAACGTTCTTTCAGGCGCCGCACGCGCACTGCTGACATGCTGATCGCCTCTGCGGATAGCTCCCCGGCGCGCGCGGCTGCCAGGGCGGACTCGATGCTGGCGCTTTGGCGGTCGTAGCGATGCGACACCAGAATCAGATCGTTGCCCGCTTTCAACGCCAACACAGCGCCCTGCATCGTTCCCACCCCTGCCGCAATCGCGTCCATTTCCAGACAGTCGGTGATAACCACGCCAGCGTAGCCAAGCTGCTCGCGCAGCAGCCCTTGCACAATGGCTGGCGAGATCGTCGCTGGTAGGGTCTGGTCGCCTGTAATCGCTGGTAACGAGACATGGGCCGTCATCACCGCCGGCGCACCTGCCGCGATGCCGCTTTGGAAGGGAAGCAGTTCGATGGCGTGCAGGCGCTCCAGCGTATGCTGAATAACCGGGAGCGCCTGATGTGAGTCCGTCGCGGTGTCCCCATGACCGGGAAAGTGTTTGAGCGTAGAGATGACACCCGCCGCGTTGTAACCTCTCACCGCAGCAGCCGTCAGGCGCGCAACCTGCTGCGGGTCTTCGCCAAACGAGCGCACGCCGATCACCGGGTTGGCCCGATTATTATTCACGTCGGCGTCTGGCGCCAGGTTCATGTTGATGCCCAGCGCCTTGAGTTCCTCGCCCGTCGCCTGCGCTACGTCCTGGACAATCTGCTCTGAGCCAATTGCGCCCAGCGCCATGTTGCCCGGAAAAGCAGTTGCATCCTGGCCCAGCCGCTGCACCATTCCGTTCTCCTGGTCAATGCAGATAAGCAATGGGGTGCGATGTCCCGCCTCTTTGGCAGCCGCTTGCAAACTGCGGGTCAACTCCGCAACCTGCCGCGCGTCGCGGATGTTGCGCGTAAAGAAGATCACGCCGCCCACATGGTATCGCTGAATCAAGTCGATGATCTCCGCTGAGGGGCTGGTTTCATGGAAACCGACCACGAAAAGTTGCCCAATTTGCTGCTCAAGGGTCATTCCAGCCGTGTCGCTAGACATGCTCATGTATCTCCCTTCGCCTGATAGTGTCAGCACTGGCTGCTGGAGTGCTGCTCCAGATGCTGCCTGGCGCTATGTTTATTGCCGCGCGCGCCGCGCTGAGAGCGGGCTGATCGACGCTGACGACTGGCCCGATGGGTTGGCGGCGGCGAATGCGGCGCAGCGTCTGCGCCCGAAAATCGGCCTCGTGGAGTAATAGGCCGCCCCCCAGAGCCAGGGGAATGGGCCGCCCTGCAAAATCAAGCGCATTGCCAACGGTGCGAACCGCCAGCGCAAGTTCCCCTGCCGCGCGCTGCACGATCTTCCGCGCTACCTGATCTCCAGCGCGCGCTGCCAAAAAAACGAGAGACGATAAGCGGGCAATTTCTGCCTTATCGTCCTCGCCATAGACGCGCCCGATCATATCGCTGGATGTGGACAGCTTCCAGTGCTGCATGATGCGTTCAAGGAGCATGGTGGCCGCTCCGCGTCCATCGGCGGCGCGGGCCGCTGCCTGCAAAGCCAGGCGGCCTAGCTCATAGCCGCTGCCCTCATCGCCCAGGACATGCCCCCACCCGCCAGCTCGAGCGATGGTTCCGTGCGCATCGCGCCCCAGGGCAATGGAGCCAGTGCCCGACACCAGTGCGACTCCCACAGCATCATCCAGGGCGCTGAGGAGCAGTTCAGCGTCATTGGTCAGGCGAATGGTCCCTGCAAAGGGTTGGAGATGTGGGAGGAGGAGATCAAGATCGGCGGGGCGGTCCACACCCGCCAGGCCAAACCAGGCAGCCTTGAGCGGAATCTGTCCGTCGGCCATCTGCGCCGCCTGTTCTACCGCCGCGTGGAGGTGCGCAACCGCCAGCGAGATGCCCACAGCAGCATAATTGGCGCTGCCCGCCAGGCCGCGCCCGCGCTCCTGTCCGCGCGCATCGACCACAACGGCGAGGGTCTTGCTGCCGCCGCCATCGACGCCCAGAAAATAAGCTCCTGTGGCCCCCTCGTGTGCGCTCGCAGTCATAGGCGCTCTTCCAACGCGGCCCGCAGGGCGCCACCGTGCGCGGCGAGGCGCGCTCTGGCAAGCTCCGGGGCAAGCTTGGCGCGCCCTGCAAGGATGGCCGTTTTGACCTCTCCTCTTGAAGCGGATAACAGCGCCTCTGCGGCTGAGCGCTCTACTCCTGTCGCCTGGCGCACGATCTCTACCGCGCGGTGGTGCAGTTTCTCATTGGTGGCCCGCACATCCACCATCAGGTTCCCTAACGTCTTGCCCAGCAGAATCATCGTCCCGGTACTCAACATATTGAGAACCATCTTTTGCGCCGTGCCTGCTTTCAGGCGAGTTGAACCACTGATGACCTCTGGCCCAACGACTGGCGCGATGCAGATGTCCGCTTCTTTTGCCAGCGGGCTATTTCGATTGCAGACCAGGCCGATGACGCAAGCTCCCTGCTGCTTCGCGTAAGCCACAGCGCCCAGGACGTAGGGCGT
>JBJKSJ010000169.1:0-7562 GCA_046704085.1 Ktedonobacterales bacterium
TGGATGCGGTGGTGAACTTTCAACAGGGACGGTTGCTGGAACTCTTCCTGGAATGGCTGGCGCTGGGAACCTGGGCGGGCAAATCGATGCGCCTGCCTGCAAGCATTAATCTGCCCTATGCGCGTACCAAGGTGCGCACCCTCTTTTTGCCTGGTCCGGGCGCGCCGGAGGGCATCGTCAAGATTGCCCTCTGCAATGGGCTGCGTCATTCCCGACCGGAGGTGCGCGCAACGGCAACGGACCTGTTGGGCCTTCTGGAAGACCCTTCGACGGAGCCTGATCTGATTGCGGCGTTGCGCGATCAATCCTCGGAGGTGCGTGTGCAGGCGGCCAAGGCGCTGGGTCGGCTGCGCACTCCCCTGGCGCTGCCGGCTCTGGTGGATGCGCTCAGCTTCCATGATGAGGCGCTGGCAAGCCAGGTGCGTGTATCGTTGCTCCACTTTGGTAGATCGGCAGAGGCGCCTTTGCTGGAGGCAGCGCGTTCGCCCGACGCCTGGGTGCGCTGGCACGCGCTGCGGGCGCTGGGTGATTTCCATGATATACGCTGCATGCCGACGTTGGTTGCGGCGCTGGCCGACCAGGACCACGCCGTTGCCTGGATGGCGGCGCGCGATCTGGCGCGGATGGGAACACCAGTGGTCGAGCCGGTCTTGCGCCTGCTGCTGCGCGTACCCGCCACGCCGAGGTTGATGGAAACGGCGGCCTACGTTCTGCGCGCGCAGCAGCAGCCACACCTGAAGCATGTGCTGGAACCCGTCATTCGCAGCATGCACAGCGTCGATTATCGCGTGGAGATGCCCCTTGCCGTTGAGCGGGCATTGGCGCAACTGTCCGGCAGCAAGACGCTCAGCCAGTGATGCCCCCTCCAGGCAAACAAAGGCCGGAACCTCACCGCGAGGTTCCGGCCTTGAAGAGTACGGATGAAGCTGCGATGGAAAATTGCCGCCCTATTTGGGTTGCACCGCAACCGGCAGGCTGGCAATTGCGTAGGATTCAGTCAGGCGACTGAGAAGACGAACGGCGCGAGCATGGAGAGGGTGACGACTGAACCGCTGAAGCGCGCGCTCGTTTTCCACATAGATGACGAGCAGCGCGTGCCGATAGGACGGGGCATTATTCACGCCAGAGCGTATCTCTGTGACACCTGGAATACCTGCCAGGAGTTCCTTGACATCGTTCAGCGTGCGGTCAATCACTTCACGGTTGGTATCACTGCGCAGACGTAAAATCAGTTCGTGCCGGATCATCTGGTTTCCCTCCCCCTCTGGTACAAAAGAACGCACATCACCATTAATACTTTAACATAGCTGGCAACTTTTGCGCAAGCTCGCCCTGTGAACCTTCTGCAATCGCTGCTGCTGCTGCTTCAGCCGCTGCTCACTCCCCGCTATCGCTTGCCTGGCCTGTGCATTCGCGCTCTGTTGGAAGCACGCGAAGAGACTCAGCCACTGCTCGAACGTGAGTGCGGTTGGCGTTGCGTCAAGACCAAGGCCCAGGGTTCTGTGTATGTGGGTGAGTTGGCGCCCGCTAAAAACGCCCTTGAGAATATCTCCCAGCGTCGGCCTCCAGGTCGTAAAACCATAGACCACAAAGTCGTGGAAGCATTGCCGCTCTGCTCGACTCACCAGGGGCGGCCCTCTTTTATGCAGCCGCACCATCACTATGTCCACGCGCGGCTCAGGCACAAAATCCTGGCGCCGGAAACGATGGACCAGCTCTAGCTCAAACCAGGGCTTCAGCAGCACTGAATAGAGTGATTCTCGCGGCTTCCCCAGAAATCGCCCGGCTGCTTCCTGCTGCATGGCAAGATACGCATCCTCCGGGGGATGGTCCGCCAACGTCAGCCTGGCGACAATGGCCGTCGTGATCGTGAAGGGAATATTGGCAAACACTTTGTACGGCTTGCGCGGCAAAGGATACTCCAGGAAATCGCCTTCGTGGATGGTCACATTGGGCCATGTAATGAATTGCTGGCGGAGCCGCGCTGCCAGGCGCGGGTCTTGCTCGATGGCGACGACCCGCTTGCTGTGCAGCGCGAGCTGTGTGGTGATAATGCCTTTGCCGGGGCCAATTTCATACACCACGTCGTCTGGACCAATGCTGCTCTGCTTGAGCAGCGAGGTAACGAGGCGCGGGTCTTTCAGAAAGTTTTGCGAACAGCGGATAGCTGGGCGGAAAGAGGTGGACATCGCGCGGTCCTTTCAAGATGCAGGGCACACAGCGGGCACAAAAAAGCCGCAGAGCCAACTGGCTCATGCGACCTGGTGCGAAGCCCGATCTTGAAAAGACGGTGTGGCAGGCAACACGCGGCATGCACGTTTCTAGACAAAACGCCGCACACACGCGCTCAAGCGTTGAACCCCAGATAAGGCTCCGCTCAGACCTGCCGAATGCATATCATGGCTATGAAACCTTCCATCATCTGTCCGTTCATCATGCGTTCACTCTAGCATATCTGAGGGGTGTTTTCCAGGGCTATGAAGAGTTTTCATTTTTGGCTCATCTTGGTGTTTCTTGCTTTTGGGCGGTCACGAACCACATGCGCGGCATGCGGGGGATGAAGCGAGGAATGGCAGGATAGGGCCAGCGCCCGTAGTGCGCATCTTTTTCGCCCGCCTGGGTCAAGGTAGCCTTCCAGCCGCGCCTGGAGAGCGCCGCTTTGGGATGGTCCATCGTACTCTTCCAGGGGACGCCAGACTTTGCCAGCGTTTCGACCCATTGGCGCGTCCATCTGGAAGTCAGCATCGCGCGATTGAAGACATCGAAGCCCATCCAACTGCCGGGCGCGGCCAGGCCCGTAAGGTCGTCAAGGATGCGTGTGACCCCCTCTTCCGGTAAGTAGACAAGAAATCCTTCAAGCAGCCAGGCTGAAGGCTGTTGAGGATCGAAACCAGACTGGATGAGGGGTGCTGTCCAGGGGCCGGTGAGGTCCACTTCGAGGGTATGTCGCTGGCATGCTGGCTGCGCGTCAGCAGCACTGAGTATCTGCTCTTTATACTGCAAGACCTGCGGCTGATCAAGCTCGAAGAGTTGCGTCTGTTCAGGCCAGGAGAGCCGAAACGCGCGCGTATCGAGGCCGGCAGCCATCAAGACGACCTGCCGGATGGGATACTCGTTGGTGACGCGGCGCAGGAAGTCATCGAAAAAGCGTGTGCGCACGATGATCGAAACCCCATTGTCTCCTGACTGATGCTCGGCCCACTTGCTGCCCTGTATGTCTGCCAGTGCGGCGGCCCAGGGATCGTTGAACAGGTGGTCTGCGCGCAAGCTCTCCCTGGCGCGTACTCCCGCCGTCCAGCGCGCGGTTGTTCCCAATAGAGCAGCCTGGGTAGCCTTATCCTGCATGGATAGTCCTCCTGTTGCGAACGTATGGGGAAAAGTACCGGGTGTCGCTGCGCCTGCGCAGGCGTAGCGACACCCGGTACACACCATCCTTAGCGCAGGGCGTCCAGGCGGCGCTCCGCCTCGTCCATGCTCATCGTGCCTTTGCGAAGCTGCTCCAGAATGGAGCGGCGCTCGGCGTCAAGTTCATCCTTGCTGCGGCCAGAGGCAGGCGCTTCGTCGTGTTCAATCGGCACACGCTGGGCGCGGCCTCCTGGCGGCGGCGGTGGTGGCGGCGTGTTGGGCGCCTGCGGGCGCGGTGGGGCGCCAGGCCCACCCGCGCGGAACTGCTCCAGCAGATGCTCCATCTCGCCCATCGCGCGCTCGATGGCGCTGCGCACGTCGCGGCCCACCGAATCCCAGTCCGTTTCGCGGGCGCGTTTGGCGGCGCGCTCGGCGTATTCAGTGGCGCGCTCGGCGGCCTTGCGGGCGGCATTGGCCGTGCGGTCGCTCATCTCGCGGATGCGCCGCTCATAGTCGGCGCGCTGCTTCTCATCCCACTCAAAGGGAAACTTGCCCTTGCCGCGCTCACGGCGCATGCGCGGGTCGCCCGGACCATCCGGGTCATCACGATAGCCAGTCATAAATGCAAACCTCCCTGGGCCTTTATCCCAGCGAACACCGAAGTTGCGGCCAAAGCGGACCTCGCCGCTGGCGCCGCTGCCTGCGGTGGCCTCTTCTCGATTGCCGAAATCGTCCGTCGTATAGTCATCACTCATGGGTATCTCCTGGGTCGGATCGGCGGCGCTGATCACGATGTCGCCGCGATCACTTTGCAAGGTCACAACCGCCTCGGCGCGTCCAATGGCGCCCACCAGATGCCGTCGCCGTCCCCGCTCCAGCGTGAGCGGCAGGCGGGTATGAATTGTTCCTCCCATCGTCTGGGCCACAAAGCGGGCGTGAATCTCGCCGCGAAGACGTAGCGAGATGTCGGATGTCGCGTGGACCGTATACGTCGCATTGCCCGCCAGAGACGTATCCAGCCGCACGTCCCCGCTCACATTGCCGGTGGCAATCCCCCCGCGCAAATCCTGCGCCTGAAGATCGCCGCCCACGTTATCCAGCGTCACAATGCCGTTGCAGTGCTGGATGCGAGCATCGCCGTGCATATTCATCACATGGCAAAAACCTTCTATCTCTTGTACGCTGAGATCGCCATTCAGGTTGCCGATCACGACACTGCCTGCCCGGCTGACCCCACAATCCCCGCGCATCGCCGAGACCGAGACATGCCCCACATTCGTGAAGCGCGCGTCGCCGTTGATGGAGTGCTTGATGTTCACCTCGCCGACGATCTCGCTCACCACGCTGTCGCCATTGAGGGCGCCGGTGATCTCCAGGCTCCCCAGATTGCGCGCCAGCAGATCGCCGGAAATGGCGCTCAGCCGCACCTCACCTTCGCAGCGTTCCACCTGCGTATCGCCGCTGATTGCGCCCAGCATGATGCTGCCCACATCCTGAATCTGCACATCGCCCGACGCCGCATCCACGCGCACACTCCCTGCCAGGCCGCGCACCGTGACATCATCCTTGGCGCTGAGGACATAGAGGCTGACGCTGCGCGGCACGCTGATGGTCACATCGTCATGCAGCCGGTCCAGTCGCAGGATGCCCTCTGGACTCAACTGGGGGATGCCCTCTTCATCGTCATCCAGGCCAACGATGCGGATATGCGCTTCATCCCAGCCCAGCACTTCCAGTTCGCCCTCGGCCCGCCCAATTTCGATGCGAGTCAAGCCGCCGCCGGAGACCGTTTGTTCGTTGCTCATGGTTGCTTCTCCCTGATCGCTGTTAATCGCTTTCCGCTCCTTCAGCCGCCAGTCGGCGGTGCGCCTCTTCGGTCGTAATTTTACCCTGCGCCAGTTCCTGCAAGATTTCGCGGCGCTCGCGGCGGCGCTCCGGGTCGGGCATCTCTTCCTCCACCGGGAAGCCCAGCGCCTCAATGACGGTGTTGAGCCGCGCCTTCACGGTAGGATAGGAAATATCAAGCATGGCCTCGACATTCTTGATGATCCCCCGGCAGCGCAGGAACGTCTCAACGAACTCAAGCTGTTCGGGGCTGAGGCGCTCCAGGCGGCCAAAGTAGCCGCTGCCCTCGCCTCGGCCCGCGCCAGCCATCACAAACTGCCCCTCCAGGGCGCTGTGGCATGTCCCGCATTCCAGGCGGGTAATTGCCATCTGTCCTCCACACACCGGGCATCGCCCGTTGACTTCATACATTGCCGCTCTTGTCCTTTCTCGGCCTGCGCGCGCTGCGCTGCATGTCTAACTACTTAAGTTTATAGCATCTAACTTTAATAAAGTCAATAGTAATATTAAGTTTTTGCTGAAAATTGGTCTGGAGCGAGCGCCCAGGCAGAACAGGTGGCACGGGTTATGCGCTCTCTTTTCAGTGTAGGTCGTGGTGTTGGACAAGTCAGGTATGGATCGATCATGTAAGGAGGGAGTATCTATGCAACAAGCTCCAGGCTATCAAGAGCAAGATCAATCGGTTCGTAGGCAGTATATACCGCAGCAGCCCAATGGGGGCTATAATGGTCAGCGAGTACCATCGGTTCGTGGCAGGCCGAACCTGGGGGCCGATGCGCAGGTAGGGCCAGTTTCATGGAGCGACTGGGTACGCTGGGGGCCAATCTGGGGCGGCTTTTTCACCATCGTTTCCACCCTGGCTATTCTTGGCGCGCTGGGCGCCGGGATCGTGTTCACGGTCTGGGGATCAAGTCCCCCCTCGGCCTTTAATTACGGTTGGGCCATCTTTACCGGCATTATCGCCTATTTCCTGGGCGGTTGGGTAACGGCGCGCGCGGCTGGCGTTGGTGGCTGGGGCGCAGCCGTACTGAATGGCGGGCTGGCCTGGGCCTTGTCGCTGGTGGCGATTATTGGCCTGGTCATTGTTGGCGCGGGTAATGTCATCGGCTTCATCGGCAACAACCTCTACCTGTTGTTGCACACCTCGACCAATGGCGTCACGCCTGCCGCTGTGACCGGCACGATTGCCCAGACGGCCTGGATCACCTTCTCGGCGCTGGTGATTGGCCTGTTCTTGGCGATGCTGGGCGGGCTGGTTGGCGCCCGCAATCTGCCCATGTGGCGCCAGAATCGCACCGTCTAGCGCAAGACAGAGACCATCAATGCCCCAGAAAGGGCCGGTTGGAGCTTGCTCCAGCCGGTTCTTCTTTTGCCCCTCTTTCCAGCCTGTTTCATCGGTGTTCATCAGTACCCATCCTCCGCCTCAGATACTTCTCAAGCATTCGTTCGTATCATCATACAAGAAGGTTACTGGTAAACTAGCTCCAGATGTGTTCAATAAGTCAGGGAATCAGCAGCTTCAATCTCACGATGAGGTTAACAAACCATGCACTATCGAGGCAATGAAGGAGGAACGCGACAGATGATCGGTGACAATGTGGGTGGGCCGCCAGGAGAACGCCGCGTCTCTGGGCCGGTGTCTGGCCGCCTCTCGCACGCCCTTCCGGCGGCTGAGGGCTATCCCTCCGGGCCGCTCTCCAGCGGCGCGCGTAGTTCTGGGCCGCTGCCAGCGGACCCCGCCGCTGGGGATGCCCACAGCCGATCACGTCGCGTGCTTCAAGGCTTGCCGCCGCGCCCTACGACGATTGCAGAGACGGGTCTGGACGCCAGCCTGCTGGTCGAATTGGCGCTGAAAGTCATCGTCAACGCGGGCACGCTCAGCGCAACAGCGGTCTCGGCCCAATTACACCTCCCATTGACCGGCGTGCTGGATGATCTCTTGACCGGATTGCGCCGGGATGGCTTGATTGAGGTGGCCGCCGGAGCGACGGAGAGCGCGCGCGCCTTGAACCTGGGAAGCAGCGGGTTGGCGGTGGGCAACACGCTCATTTTCCGCCCCACCGATCAGGGGCGTGCCCGCGCGCGCGAAGCTTTTGAGCGCAACGCCTACGTGGGGCCAGCCCCGGTGTCGTTCGCCGCCTATTGTGCCCTGCTGAGCGCGCAGATGCAGGCGCGTCCTTCCGCCATGCGCGCCGTCGTGCGCCAGCGCCTCGGCCATTTAGTTCTCTCTGATGAAGTCATCGATCAGGTTGGCGTGGCAGTCAGTCGCGGCGGGGCGCTCTTCCTGTGGGGGCATCCGGGGAACGGGAAGACGGCCATCGCCGAGGCCATCGCCACCATGCTGGGCGGGGGCATCTTCGTGCCCTACGCGC
>JBJKSJ010000170.1:0-28083 GCA_046704085.1 Ktedonobacterales bacterium
GCAGACCGGCGCGACTATGATGTCAATCACTACCTGCAAGCTCTGGTCACATCCTATGCCGCGCGGTTGCGCAAAGCCTTTGCCCCCGATGACTTCGAGCAGCTTTTCCGCCTGAATGGGCAGCCCGGTCTCTTTGATCGCCCCATCGAAGCGATTCAGCCCCGCTGGATTCGTTGCCAGGCAGCAGAAAGCCAGGGCATCAGTTAAGCGCCCATATTTTCTTCCCAACCCGCGCAGGCGGGCTTGGTGGCGTAGCCTCTATCCGCGAGTTTACTCGCCAGGCGCACGGCGTTGGCGATGACTTGACCGACGTCCTAGACTGGCATGGCGCTGACATGCTGCCAGACACTCGTTTGCCAATCATCCACTGCCCCCACCAGGGGCAGCCAGGGTGGTAACGGCATCAGCAGGCTCTCCGACAGCGCCTTGATGTAGGGTTCATACATGCCGCGCAGTTTCTCTAACTTCTGATCAGCCTCTTTGCCCGCGCGCAGCGGGACGCCTGCCTCTGCCAGCGTGGCGCGCAACTGCACCAGATCATCCGGCGGAAGACGCCCCGACGGGTGCAGATCGGGCTTCGTATCAAAGACCTGGCTCAGATCAACCGCCGCGTGACGCGCTATCGCAAAAGTGAGCCGCGCCGACTGGAGCGGAATGTCATCAATCCCCACCATCACCAGCGCGCAGACATCCAGGATGATCGTTAATGCACCAACCCAGGATTGATGCTCATGTTGGGACCGAAAATAGCCCAGCGATGGATACGAGAGATGGTTCTCCATCAACTCTGCCGCCCAGGTTTCCCAGCTTTGCAGGAGCAAACCAACTCCGGCCAGATTCTGGCTCTGGCCGTACCTTCGGAGCAGTTCCACCGCGCTTGGCGGCGAGCCAGCGCGCGCATCCAGCAGCGAGATGTTCACCTCGCGCCGCGAGAATGCCTGATAGAGAATGGGCAGATAGCCAATCACCAGGGCGAGGATAGCAAAGCCGTTGCCTGCCTGCACCACTGTGATAAATCGCGCTGGCGGAGTTCGCGGCGTCACATCGCCCAGCCCCAGGGTAAAGAATGTCGTCCCACTCATATACAAATCGATGCCAAAAGTAGCTGGCCCATCCGGGTTTGCTAGCTGCGAACCAAAAGCCCACTGGAGCAGCGCGTAGCCCAGAATGAGAACCACCGTCCACATACCCAGCAGCAGCAGCAGGGCAAGCGGACCGTAGAAGCTCAGGAACGTTTCGCGCCTGCTGCTATTCGGCATCCGCCGCACCAACGCCGCATACGGGCGCCAGGTCACGCGATAGACCAGCACGCCCAGTCTGATCCGACCAGAAGCCCGGCGCGGCAGAATGATCGTCTCAAAGGCATCCCAGAGGACGGCCAATATCAAAAGCACCGCGCAAACGGCAGCAGCAACTTCCATTCGTTTTTCCCCTCTCGTTGGCAGGAGAGAACTTCGCAAGTCTATAGTCTACCATGCCCTGCCGCCTCACATCCAATCTTCTACAAGCGAGCGTTTATTCTTGAATTACGCCAGGGCTTGCGAAACAGCGTGGCAAACACGCACAATAGAAGGGAGAATACGCCCCGTCTACGGGACAAAACAAGCGAGGGAAAAATCAATGCAGGAACGAAAAAGTCAGAGAGTTGGCCCGGCAGACCAGCAGAAAATTGCCGCGATACGGGACGAGTTGCCCGTCCTTCAGACGTGTCTGTTTCTGAATGCAGGCACGAATGGCCCCATTCCCCGGCGCAGCCACGATGCGCTGCTCCAGTATGCTCAGACGGAGTTGCTCGAGGGGCGCCTTGGCCTGGCAACCTTTCTTCGGTTCAAGGAGGTGTGTGATCAGACGCGCGCACACCTGGCGGAAATCCTGGGCTGCGATCCCCTGGAGATTGCCCTGACACACAACACCACCGAGGGTATGAACATCGCCCTGATGGGCCTGGACTGGCAGCGGGGCGACGAGGTCGTGACCTCCACGCTGGAACACCCTGGCGGACTCAACCCCGTGTACTTGCTGAAGCAACGCTACGGCGTCAAACTTCGCATGACCGAGATTGCTTCCCCTCAGATTGATCCGCTCGAAGCCTTGCAACACGCGCTGACTCCAAGAACCAGGGCGGTGGTCCTTTCCCACGTTTGCTGGACGACCGGCATGGTCCTGCCCATTCGAGAACTGGCTGAACTCGCCCATCGCGCCGGGGCGGTGTTCATCTGCGATGCCGCCCAATCCTTTGGCATGGTGCCTTCCAGAGTCTACGAGCTAGGCGTGGATGCCTATGCCTGTTCTGGGCAGAAATGGATGTGTGGCCCCGACGGCACTGGCGCGCTCTTCATTCGCAAGGATCGCCTGGGCGATATTCACCCGACCTTTTTCGGTTATCATGGCATCAAGATGGGCATGAGTTCCCCTGAAGGCTACTTCGTGCCCAACGATGGCTCGGAACGCTATGAGGTGGCCTCGCTGTATCCACCGGCAGTGAAGGCGTTTGCTACCAGCCTCGACTGGATCATCCATGAGATCGGCCTGGAGTGGGTCTACCAACGAATCAGCACGCTTGGGCAGTATTGCTATCATGCCCTCGGCGCCATCGATGGAATTACCCTCCTTTCGCCCCAGGCGCACATGGCCGGTTTGCTCCACTTCTCGCTGGAGGGCATGGCCCCGGCGGATGTGACCAACACGCTGCGTGAGCAGGGGATCATCATTCGTGATACCCCACATCCAGCCGCCAATCGACTCTCCCTGGGCTTCTACAACACCGAGGAGGAGATTGACCAACTGGCGAAGGCGCTTGCAGGCTTACGCGCCAGTTGAATGCCGCGAGCCGATCTGGGCAATAATCTCGTTAGCGGCGCGCCTGCCCGTCGCAAGCGCGCCGTGAACCGTGCCGGTATGCCCTTCGTTGTTGGTCGCCTCTCCCGCGAAGAACAGCGTATGCTCCACCGGCTCGCCCAACTTCTGCGGCGCTTCCAGGCCACCGACGCGCACGTAGCTATAGGCGCCCCGCGCGTGGGGATCGCTGCTCCAGTTGTGGACCTGCCATGACTCCAGTTGCGCTTCCAGATAGCCTTGCCCAACGCCGAGTACGCGCGCTAAAGCCGCCAGCGCCTGCTCAGCAATGGCTGCATCTGCCTGGCTTGCGAGCCGCGCGGCGCGTGGGCCTCCGACCCAGCCGGTCAGAATTGGTGTCAGCAGCGGATAATTCGTCCACCACGTTGGCATCGTCGCATCATCGGAGAAGAGAAAGGAGAGACTCGGCAACCGCAGGCGCGCCTGCGTCCCATTATCCCAAAACACTTCGCGGAAACGGAACACGACCTTCACCACCTGCCCCATCGCCAACTTCTCGATGGCAGCATGTTTGTGTGGTAGGGCAGGGATGAAACGCACCGCCCCAGGCGCGTCGGGCGGCGCGGCCAGGACGCCAAGGGGCAGTGTGCAGAGGGCAGCGCGGGCTGTGAAAGAAAGTGGCACGCCGCTGCCCGATTGGTGGGCAGTGATCTCGACCTCTCCAGGCGCCCACCGGATGTCACGCGCAACCGTGCTGAGCGCGAGCGTCGTGCGCGCTGGATTCAGCCCTTCTCGGAGCCTTACGAGCAGGCGATCATAGCCTTCAAGCAGGCGAAACTGGCGCTCGCCATCAATGGCGAACGACGCGGCCTCGGTGCGCGCCAGCCAGCGCACACTGACCTGATCGGGATCGGCGGCGTCAAAGCCTTCGATATAGCCGCTCGCCTGTCGTCTGGCCTCTGCCCAGTCTGCGCCGGAAAAATGGGTATCCAGGAACGCCTGAAATGACATATCCGCGCCCTGCCAATCGGCAACCGCCTGGAGGATGGCGCCCATGCCCGTATCATCATCGTCTTCCGCCTGGCTAAGCTGACCAACCTGCGACTCCCAGGCGTCGCCTCCGAGTTCGCACAGCGTCAGCCCAGCCTCGCGGACGATCTCGAAAATCTCAGGAGAGCGGCCATGCACAAACTCAGCGCCGAGTTCAATCGGAAGGCTGCTCACTGTAGGCCGGATGGTATTGACGCGGCCACCAATGCGGTCGCGTGCCTCCAACAGCGCCAGAGAGACACCATGCGCCGAGAGGATACGCGCTGCGGCTAGTCCGGCGGCGCCAGCGCCCAGGATTAAAACATCGAAATCTGGCATGCGATCCCCTTTGCATAGGCTGGCGCTTTCAGCCCACCTTCAGGCCCGCGCCGCACAGCGGAATCACCACGCGCTCACCAGACGCTCCGCTGCGGGGATCGCTGCTGAAGAGCGGCGGTTGCATCGTCGCTTTTGGCGCATACAGGGACTGGGCGACGTATTCAACGAAACCCGCGTAGGGCGCCGCAGCCGTTGGCTCGACATATAGGCCGCGCTCTGCCAGATACATCTGAGATCGCTCGATTGCGGCATCCGATACGGCGATGATCACGCCCCCCGTCTCGCGCACAGCCGCCAGAATCTGACGGCTGCGCGCAGGCGCGGCAATGGCAATGCCTTCAGCTTCGGTGCCAGTATTCACCACTGGCGCGGCCTCGTCCTCGCCGCGCTCAAATGCCTGTGCCAGCGGCGCGCAGCCCTCCGCCTGGACGGCGAGGATGCGCGGCAGGCGCCCGATCAACCCAGCGCGCAGCAGGTCTTGGAAGCCGTAGTACGCCCCCAGCAGAATCGTGCCGTTGCCAACGGGCAAGACCAGCACATCCGGCGCGCTGCCTCCAAGCTGCTCCCAGACCTCAAAGGCATAGGTCTTGGTCCCCTGGGAAAAAACGGGCTGATAAACGTGGCTAGCATAATAAACCTGCTCACGCTCAACCGCCGCGATAGCAGCCGCCGCCGTATCTTCCCGGCTGCCAGGGATGGCGTGAACGCTGGCGCCGTGTGCCGCGATCTGCCGCAGCTACTTGGCCGAGGCGCTGGCAGGCACATAGACATCACAGGCAATACCGGCTCGCGCCGCGTAGGCCGCAATTGCCGTTCCAGCGTTGCCGCTGCTGTCGGCAATGACGCGCGCGATCCCCAGTTCTCGCGCTCTGGCGATCAGCACCGCTGCGCCGCGATCTTTGAACGAGAGCGTCGGCATCTGATATTCCAGCTTGACCAGCACCCCTGGCGTCTGAAGCGCCAGGGGAATCAGCGGCGTGAAGCCCTCGCCCATCGTGATCGCCTGCCTGCCGGTATATTCGGGCGCGAAGGGCAGCGCTTCGCGGTAGCGCCACAAGGTCGGCGGGCGCGCTTGAATGCTGCCAAGCGGGAAGCGTACTGCAAACTCCGCCAGGTCCAGCAGCCCGCCACAGGCGCACTGCCAGACCAGGCTGGCCGGATCATATTCACGCCCGCACGCGCTGCATCGCAGATTGAAAGCCATCAGGGCTGCCTCTCGCTGCTTACCACCCCTCGTGGTGGATGTAGTCCGTCTCAGCCTTGCGGCCACGCTTCAGCGAAGGCGAAGGCGTATCCGGGGCGCGATGGCCGATGGGAATGACGCCCACAGGCGTCACCTCAGCCGGGATACCCAGCACCCGGCGCAGGCCATCGAGATCGTGGCTTCCGGCAAAGCCCGCCGCCAGCCCTTCATCCACAGCAGCCAGCAGCAGAATCATCACGGCGCAGCCAATATCCATATGCCAATAGGGGACCGGCCATTCGATCTCGGTCCCGTCCTCATTCAGCTTATCTGATTCCTGGTAGCGCCGATGATAGGCCGCCTCGCTGGTGCAGGCAATCACCAACACCGGGGGTTCTGAGATGAACGAGTGAAAGCCACCGGAAACGTATTCTTCCTCGCCACAGAGCCGGGCGATCTCATGCTTGAGTTCAGGCCGGGTGACGACAATGAAAGACTGGCCCTGAGTGAATCCGGCGCTGGGGGCATGCCGCGTCAGATCAAGCATGCGCTCAAGCGCCTCCGGCGCCACCGGCTCAGACGTGAAATGCCGGACCATTCGCCGCTTGCGTACTACGTCACTGAAGTCCATGCTTGCTCCTGGGTGCGCCTGCTGGCAGCCTTTCGCGTCAGCAGACGCAGCAATATTCTGGGATGCCGCGCCAGGTCTGGCCTGGCAGAAGTGACCCGCCCCTAGCATACCACACCGAGCATCCTAGTGCGCCGTCCAGCCGCAATCAATCGTCTGCGCGCTGCCGGTGATACCGCTGGCAGCCTCGGAGCAGAGATAGGCAGCAAACTCGGCCACCTCGACTGGCTCCAGCAAGCGATGAATCGGCGCTTCGGCCACCATGATCTTTTCGACCACTTCGGACTCCGGGATGCCATGGACGCGCGCCTGATCGGCGATCTGCTTCTCCACCAGCGCGGTGCGCACATACGACGGGCAGATCGCGTTGCAAGTGACGCCATGCGGCGCGCCCTCCAGCGCCGTCACGCGGGTCAGCCCCAGCAGCCCATGCTTCGCCGCCACATACGCAGCCTTATAGGCCGAGGCGCGCAATGAATGCACCGAGCCGATGTTGATGATCCGCCCCCACTGGCGCGCATACATCCCTGGCAACGTCGCCTTTGTCAGCAGAAACGGCGCGGTGAGCATGATCTCGATAATCTGCCGCCATTTTGCCTCTGGAAACTCTTCGATGGGAGCGACATGCTGTATGCCCGCATTGTTCACCAGAATGTCCACGCGCCCCTCTGCTGCCATCGTCTCCTCGATCAGCCGCTGGCAGTCGCTGCCCACCGACAGATCGGCTCGAATGAAGCGTGCCCCCGCAACATCCCTGACAGCCGCCTGCCCTGCCGCTTCGTCCAGGTCCGAAAAAACCACCCGCGCGCCGCGCTGGGCAAATAAGCGCGCAACGGCCAATCCGATCCCACTGGCCGCTCCAGTGACAACAGCCACTTTGCCATCAAAATCTGCCATCGTGAAACCTCCTTCAAGAATAGCGACACCCGTTATCCTTCTCTGGGCAAGGGCCATGCCCCCACGCGAAACTCACAGAAATATTGCATACTTTAGAAGAGAAGAAGCATCGAGCAGGGAGGACGCGAACATACTCTATGAAAGCCTTTACCTATGATGCGTTGCCTGGCCGCGTCGTCTTAGCAGCGGGCGCGCTGGCCCGCTTACCCGAAGAGATAGACCGCCTGCAAAGCAGCAGAGTATTCGTGATTGCCAGCGGCTCTGCTGCGCGTCTTATGCCGGGGATTGTTGAAAGCCTGGGAGATCGCTTTGCCGGAGTCTTCAGCGAGGTAGTTCAGCACGTCCCTACCTCTGTTGCTCAGCAGGCGCTGGTGGCTCTTCAGCAAGCAGAAGCAGATTGCATCGTGACGCTGGGTGGTGGTTCGGCCATTGGCCTGGGCAAAGCCCTGGCCCTGGAAACCGGCCTGCCGATTCTTGCGATCCCCACAACGTTCTCCGGTTCTGAGATGACGCCGATCTACGGTGTGACCGACGCGGGGCGCAAGCGCACTGGGCGAGACCTGCGCGCCCTGCCGCGCACTGTGATCTATGACCCCGAACTAATCTACAGCCTGCCGACGTTCCTGGCAGCCTCCAGCGGCATGAACGCGCTGGCGCACTGTGTGGAGGCGCTCTATGGTCGGCTTGCCAGTCCGATCACCGATCTTATGGCTGAGGAAGGCAGCCGCGCGCTGGCGCAGGGTCTTCTGGCTATAAGACAGGACGCGAGCGCTCACGAGGGCTACAGCCTGGCGCTTTATGGCGCATATCTGGCGGGGACCGTGCTGGCTGTCGTGGGCACGGGGCTGCATCACCGCATCTGCCACATCTTGGGAGGCAGCTTCAACCTGCCGCACGCCGAAACCCACGCGGTCATTCTGCCTTATGTCGTCTCGTATAACTACGAGGCTGCTCCCGAAGCGATGGCGCGCCTGGCACGGGCGCTGGGAACCGATGACGCTGCCCAGGGCATCGCTGCCCTGGCCGCTCGACTCGGCACGCCGCAGCGCCTGGCAAACCTGGGCATGCCAGAAAGTGGTCTGGAAGAGGCGGCCAGATTGGTCATGGAGTCACCGCCCTGGAATCCTCAGCCAGTCACGCGCGCGGACCTGGAGCAGCTTCTTCGCGCCGCCTATCGTGGGCACCCTCTTGCAATCACACAGCAGATAGGAACCGTACCATGAGCAACAACACCGAGGAGCAGATCACTCAGAATGTCCTGGACAGCATGGCCCAGGCGTCCAACCCCAGGCTCAAGGCGGTGATGACCAGCCTCATTACCCACTTGCATGCTTTTATTCGTGATGTTGAACTCACCCAGGAAGAATGGGCGCTGGGCATTCAATTCCTGACCAGAACCGGCCAGATGTGCGATGACAAACGCCAGGAGTTTATTTTGCTCTCCGACATCAGCGGCGTGACGATGCTGGTGGACGCCATCAATCATCGCTCGCCTGATGGCGCAACGGAGAGTACGATCTTTGGTCCCTTCTATCGGGAGGGGGCGGCGGAGCTTCCGATGGGCGCGAGCATCAGCCAGGATGGGCGCGGGGAGCCAACGGTTGTGACTGGGCGCGTGCTTTCCACCGACGGCACACCTATTGCCAACGCCCTGATGGATGTGTGGGAAACTAACGAAAACGGGCTGTATGAGCAGCAAGACCCAGAGCAGCCCGACATGAACCTGCGCGGGAAGTTCCGTACCGATAGCGAAGGGCGCTATGGTTTTGTAGCAATTAAGCCTGTTTCTTATCCTATCCAGGATGATGGTCCGGTAGGCCAGCTACTGCGGGCGCTGGGGCGCCATCCTTTCCGCCCGGCGCACATCCATCTGCTCATCTCGGCAGCCGGTTTTGCGCCAGTCACCACGCATCTGTTTGTCAAAGGCGACCAGTACCTTGATTCCGATGCCGTCTTTGGCACCAAGGATTCACTGGTGGTAGACTTTGTGCGCCACAACTCAGCAGAAGAGGACGCACGCTCTCAGATCGCCGCGCCATTTTATACTGTGACCTATGATTTTGTCCTCAAACCGTCTGGCAAGTAAAGAACTGACTCACCGACATCTGAAAGGAGCGCGTTTATGCAGACAGAATCAGCGCCGCGCCCGCTGTGGGCGCCCTCGGAGGAGGCCAGGCAGCAAGCCAACATAACCCGCTACATGCGCTGGCTCGAAGAAAACAAGGGGCTGCATTTTGCCACCCGCGACGAGTTGTGGCGCTGGTCAGTCGAACATCTTGAGGATTTCTGGGCGTCGCTCTGGGACTTTTGCGCCGTGCGCGCCTCAAGCCCATACACCACCGTGCTAGCCGAACGAAAGATGCCTGGAGCGCAGTGGTTCCCCGGCGCAACGCTCAATTACGCCGAGCATGTCTTTCGCAACGCCACCACTGAGCGCCCCGCCGTGCTGTTCCGCTCCGAACGCCACCCGCTCGTCGAAGTCTCCTGGGCCGAACTGGCCCACAAGGTTGCCTCAATTGCGCATTCCCTGCGCGAGCTTGGCGTGCAGCGCGGGGATCGCGTGGTGGCCTACATGGGCAACATCCCCGAAACCCTGATGGCGTTTCTGGCCTGCGCCAGCATTGGGGCAGTCTGGTCAAGCTGTGCCCCCGACTTTGGCGCGAGCAGCGTCGTGGACCGCTTTCGGCAGATTGAGCCAACCGTCCTCTTTGCCGTAGACGGCTACCAGTACCAGGGCAAACCCTTTGATCGCCGCCAGGTGGTTGCCGACCTGCAAGCGGCCCTGCCCACGTTGAAGAAGACCATCCTTTTGCCCTACCTCGCTGGAACCTACGACCCCGGCCCGCTGACGAATGTGCTGGCCTGGGATGCCCTGCTGGCCCATCAGGACGCCGGCCTGACCTTCGAGCAAGTGCCCTTTGACCATCCGCTCTGGGTACTCTATTCCTCCGGCACGACGGGACTGCCCAAGGCGATTGTGCAGGGGCAAGGCGGCATTCTGCTGGAACATCTGAAGGCGCTGACCCTGGAACTGGACCTGAAGCCAGGAGATCGCTTCTTCTGGTACAGCACCACCGGCTGGATGATGTGGAATCTACTGATTGGCGGGCTGCTCATGGGCGCAACGGTTCTGCTCTACGATGGCAGCCCGGCCTATCCAGACATCGGCGCGCTCTGGGCGTTTGCGCAGGATACCAGGATGACACTCTTGGGGACCAGCGCCGGCTTCATCACGACCTGTATGAAAGCGAGCATTGATCCAGGCAAGCGTTATGATCTGAGCGCCCTGCGCAGCATCGGGTCCACCGGCTCGCCCCTGCCTCCAGAAGGCTTCGAGTGGGTCTACGCGCAGGTCAAGCCCGATGTCTGGCTGGCGTCGATGAGCGGGGGGACCGATGTGTGTTCCGGCTTCGTCGGCGGCTCTATCCTTCTGCCGGTCTATTCGGGAGAACTTCAGTGCCTGGCGCTGGGGGCCAAAGTCCAATCCTTTGATGAGCAGGGGCGCCCGCTGATCGACGAGGTGGGCGAACTGGTCATCACCGAGCCAATGCCCTCCATGCCGCTGTTCTTCTGGAACGATCCCGATGGCAAACGCTACTACGAGAGCTACTTTGATATGTATCCGGGGGTCTGGCGGCACGGCGACTGGATCAAGATTACGCCGAGGGGCAGCGCCGTCATCTATGGGCGCTCGGACTCGACGATTAACCGCATGGGCATCCGCATGGGCAGCAGCGAAATCTATCGCGTCGTGGAGAGCTTCCCGGAGATTCTCGACAGCCTGGTGATCGGCGTGGAGCTGCCCGGCGGCAGGTATTATATGCCGCTTTTTGTGGTCATGCGCGAGCAGACGCCGCTGGATGACACCCTCAAGGCGCAGATCAGGCAGAAGCTGCGCAGCGACGTGTCGCCGCATCATATCCCGGACGAGATTCTGGAGGTTTCAGAGGTTCCGCGCACGCTGAGCGGCAAGAAGCTGGAGGTGCCGATCAAAAAGCTGATGATGGGCGTTCCGGTGGAGAAAGCCGTTAGCCAGGGCGCGCTGAGCAATCCCCAGGAACTTAACTACTTTGTCCAATTTGCCACGCAATTTCAGGGTGCGCAGGGGCACTGAACGGAGAGTTACCACCTGGAATCCTCTGCTCCTGACCGATGCCCGACCCAGGAGCAGAGGATACTGGAGCGCCTTAGTTGAGGCGCTCGATAATCATCGCCATGCCCTGGCCGCCGCCAACGCACATGGTTTCGAGGCCGAAGGTCTTGTCGGCGCTTTGCAGGCCATTGATCAACGTGGTCATAATGCGCGCGCCGGTCATGCCATAGGGGTGGCCCAGCGCAATCGCGCCACCGTTGACGTTGAGCTTGTCCCACGAGATGCCCAGATGGCTGGCTGAGGGGATCACCTGCGCCGCGAACGCCTCGTTGATCTCCACCAGATCAATGTCATCGATGGTCATGCCCGCCCGCGTGAGCGCCTGGCGGCTGGCTCCAATCGGCCCCAGCCCCATGATCTCCGGGTTGAGCGCGGAAACCCCGCTCGCCACAATGCGCGCTAGAGGCGTGATGCCCAATTCGCGCGCCTTGCTGTCGCTCATTATGACCACAGCGGCGGCGCCATCGTTGAGCGGACAGGCGTTGCCAGCGGTGATCTGCCCGTCGGGCCGAAAGACGGGCTGGAGTTCGGCCAGCTTCTCCATCGTCGTGCCTGGCCGGGGGCCATCGTCCTTGCTCACAACAGCGCCACTGGGCATCGTGATGGGCGTAATTTCACGGGCAAAGAAGCCGTTCTGCTGCGAGTTCACCGCCCGCTGCTGCGACAGGCAGGCAAATTCATCCATCTCGCGACGGCTGATCTTTTCCGCCAGGCGCACGTTCTCTGCCGTCTGGCCCATTGCAATATAGATGTCGGGCAGTCCGGCTGGCGGCTCCCACGCATCCGCGCCTTTGGCCTGCTCGGCGACGCGCGCCTCGGCCTCGGCGAAGAGTGCGTTATGGGGGCCGCTGTCGGCCACGCCATTCATAAAGCGGCTCACCGTCTCCACGCCGGCAGACACGAAGACATCACCCTCACCTGCCTTGATCGCGTGGAAGGCCATGCGGATAGTCTGGAGCGAGGAGGAGCAGTAGCGATTGACCGTCACGCCCGGCACGTTGGGCATGCCCGCGAGGATCGCCACCACGCGCGCCATATTGAAACCCGACTCCCCGGCAGGCTCGCCGCAGCCGAGCATCACATCCTGGACCATGTTGGGATCAAGCTGGGGCACTTTTGCAAGCGCCGCATTCACTATCGTGGCGGCCAGGTCATCGGGTCGGCACTCGACCAGCGACCCCTTCATGGCCCGCCCGATGGGGCTGCGCGCGGTAGAAACAATGACAGCTTCTGGCATGATGGTCTCCTTTGTCCTTCTTTTTCCTGCGTAACGCTCGCGTCACTGGGAAGGTCCACACTCCAGGCAAACTATTCAAGAATTGCCTTATTATCTCGCGCCAGCAGGGGCTGCGTCAATGGCAAAGGTGCCCCTGGCAACCCTGGACTCTTTTTACAGGGGGGAGCCGCTCGCTCTTCCTGGATAAGCGGAGCAGGATGCCCCAACAACTGCGGGATGGTCACAAAGGTATACCCCCGCTGCTTGAGACCCTCGATGATGCTGGGCAGGGCGGCGAGCGTCTGTGAGCGGTCGCCCCCGCCGTCGTGCATCAGGATAATGGAGCCATTATGCGTCTCACGGAAGGTCACATCTTGAATCCAGGCTGGCCCTGGGCGGGACCAATCGCGCGGGTCTACATTCCACAGGATCGTGGAAAGCTGAAGGCTCTGGGCAATCCGCAGGACGCGCTGATTGAACGCGCCATAGGGGGGCCGAAACAGGACTGTGCGGATACCAGTCGTCTTCTGAATCATCTGGATCGTATTTTCCAACTGCTGGCGAATGGCCGCGTCGCTTAACGTGGTCAGGTTCGGATGGGACCAGGAGTGATCGCCGATCACGTTTCCATCGGCCACTACTGCCTGCGCCAATGTAGGATGACTCTGCACCCAGCCGCCCAGCTCGAAGAAGGTCGCGTGGATGCCATAGCGGCGCAAAATCTGGAGGGCGCCCTGTGTATACGTCGGCGCTGGCCCATCATCGAAGGTGAGAGCCACTTCGGGCTTCTGGACATCCCCATGAAAGAGTGGGATGCCCAGGGGTATGTCGCTGAGCAACGGCGCAGGTTTGGGAGGCAGAAGCGCAAGACAAATCGCAGAGGTGGAGTGGCGCGTGCGAACGGATAACGTCGCCAGTTGGGCAAGACCAGGCAGAGCAGCATTGGCCGAACCCGACAAAAAGGCAGCGAGCGCAAAACTGACCATGATCCAGAAGAACGAGAAGAGCAGTGAGCGCCTGGATGGACGCATGGAATCCCCTCCTTGAGCCACGCGAAGCGCCTGAGCGCCTGGTGGACAGGCCGAATAGTCGAGCTATTAGAGAAGACGTTTGACGCGCGCAATTGTTGCGGCAGACGGCCAGAGGCGCCCAGAATGGCCTACAGGCTCAGGAGGGGTCGGGAACCTGATTGGCGCCAGAGCTATCCACCGCTTCAGACGCTCTTTTTTCCTGGAAGGCGCTTTGTGGGGGAGAAGGCTTCTCCAGCGCGTCATCTTTGCCTTCTGCCTTTGGTCTGGCCGTCTTTTTGGGTTGGAAGAGCCGTTTGGTTTCCTCGTGGAAGATGAGGAAGGCTCCTGCGGCTACCAGTTCCTCGCCGATTAACAGGATAATGCGGAAAGTCAGCATCGCCGCCAATCCTTGGGCAGCAGGGACGTGGAAGGCGAGAAAACCGCCGACGCCGCTTAGCTCGCTCACGCCCAGGTCTGAAGGCAGCGGATTCACATCGACAATTGCCAGCACCAGGCTGTAGATGGCCGCCGCCTCCGGCACGCCGATCCCAGGGATATGCAGATTCGCGCAGACCAGATAAAACCCATAGATTGTCAAGGTCATGTAGGCAGCACAGAGAACCACGCCGCTGAGCAACACCTTCGGATGCGAGAGCGGGGCAAAGGAGCTAACAAAGCGCTCCAGCCCTTCCACCAGCTTACGACCGCGCTTAAATCTCCCCTCGAAGCGGCGCACCAGATTGAGGACGAGATTCAACGCGCGCGTGTGAGCAAGGAGCAGCACAGCAAGCGATCCGACACCGCAGAAGGCCATAACCGGCTGAAGCTCTGGAATGCCGGGCAACCCCAGGATCCCCAGCGCGAGCATGGAGATGGTCACTTCCATCCAGATCATTAACGTGGTGGCTGCCAGCGGCTCGCTGATACCCGTATTGAGTTCCCGACTGATCAGCAAATCCTGGAAGAAGAGCCCGCCAGGAAGTATCTGCGCGGCATCACCACCAGAAAGCGTGAGGAAGGCTTCGCGTCGGGAGGCATGAATTCCGATGGCATTGAGAAAGATGCGCCATTGAATCGAGCGCAGAATCTCGCGCCCGACCACCAGCGCAAATAGGATGGGAATGACGTGCGGTGGGAAGCCTTCCATGATGTGCCAGACCGTGCTGATGTCTGAAAGACTCAACAAGGTTGCCAGGATCACTGCTCCCACAACGGTGGCTATGAGAACTTTGGGGCTCAAGATGGACCGAAGCCGATGTAAGCCGCGCTTCCTTGTCTTGTAGCTGAGCATCATTCTCTCCTGGCTAGTAGAGTGTTTCTCTCGATGCTACCGAACAGAAAAGCTACGTGTCAGGTAGATAGGTGATTGGCGAATCAAGAAACATTTGCCGAAGTCATAGGACATCCTATCGGCAAGCGTGGCCGCTGGTACAGTATCCAGATTTTCAATGATACCACAGCCTATGGAAGGGCGCCCTGGTTGCAGCGCCTGGCGGGCGGCTTTGTCCACCAGGCGCCATCTGCGCCTCCCTCAACGTTTGGCTATGAGGGGCTTTTGCAGGCCAGGCCAAGAGCCAGACCAAAAAGTAGGAGGTTGCTGCAACACCCATGCCAGTGAAGAGCAATGACAGACCTATCAGTCCTCGGTCAGATGCTGCGCCAGCGGCTTGGGAGCGACGACATTGGTAAATGGGGTATTGAGGCTCTCTCCTGGCGCCAATTGGTGCGCTGAAGCGTCTTCTTCGCTCGCCTTGAGTAGTTGCGCCTGGGCCTGGGTCTTCACCGGCAAGCCCCAGAGCGCAATGAAGCCCAGGGCGCTCTTATGGTCGAAGGTATCGCCTTGCTCGTAGGTTGCCAGCGCGTGCTGATAAAGCGAGTGGGGCGAGCGCGAGCCAACCACAGCACAGACACCCCGGCAAAGCTTCAGCCGCACCTCGCCGCTGACATACTGCTGCGAACTGCGCACGAAGGCCAGAATATCGCCGTGCAGCGCGCTGTACCACAAGCCGTTATAGATCAGCCGCGCATACTCTCCGGCAAACAGTTCTTTAACGCGCATCTGATCCCGGCTGAGCGTCAGCTTTTCCAGCGCGCGATGCGCCGTAAACAGGGTGATCGCGGCGGGCGCTTCGTAGACCTCCCGCGATTTGATGCCGACCAGCCGGTTCTCTACATGGTCAATGCGGCCTATGCCGTGCGCGCCCGCCAGGGCGTTCAGGCGCTGCACGAGAGTTACGGCATCCAGCGTCTCGCCATTCAGCGCCACCGGCACGCCGCGCTCAAAGGTGACGGTGATCTCCGCTGCCTCCGCCGGGGAAGTCGCCGGGTCGGCGGTCCAGTCCCAGATGTCTGCCGGCGGCTCAACCCAGGGGTCTTCCAGGATGCCGCACTCCACGCTGCGCCCCCAGAGGTTCGCATCGACGCTGTAGGGGCTGGCTGAGGTCGCCGCCACCGGGATGCTGTGTTCCTGGGCATATTTGATCTCGGCGTCGCGGGTCATACTCCACTCGCGCACCGGGGCAATGATCTTGAGGTCGGGCGCGAGCGCCATGATCGAGACATCAAAGCGCACTTGATCATTGCCCTTGCCGGTGCAGCCATGCGCCACAGCGGCTGCACCCTCGCTGCGAGCCACATCCACCAGGAGCTTGGCAATCAACGGGCGCGCCAGCGCCGTCGCCAGGGGATATGACCCCTCGTAGATCGCGCCAGCCTGCAAGGCCGGCCACACAAAGTAGTTTAAGAACTCGCTGCGCGCATCCACCGTCAGCGCCCTGGACGCGCCGATCTGGCGGGCACGGGCGGCAACAGCGGCAATGTCGCGTTCGTTGCCCACATCGATGGTCAGCGCGATCACGTCCATGCCATAGGTTTCTTGCAGCCAGCGAATCGCTACCGAGGTATCCAGTCCGCCTGAATAGGCGAGAACGACTTTTTGGGGCATGAGACTTCGCTCCTCTTTCTCTTCTCTATCATTCGCCTGCGCCAACAAGCGCGGCAATCGCCTGCTCAAAATGTTCTCGCCGCGCGCTCCAGGCGGCGCGCTCGGCATCGACGCGCGCTGCCACGCCCTCCAGGGCCAGATTGCCCGGCCCGCCCTCGTGGGCACGCGCGCGCAGCCGCTCAACCAAATCGCCACCCGCCTGCCCTTCGGGGTTGGCCGCCACTGCCACATAGGCATCGCGGAACGGCGTGCCCTCACGCGCCAGATCGAGGGCGTGGTCGGTGGCAAAGAGTTCTGCCGTGCAAGCCGCGTGCAGGCGCTCCTGATCCACCTTCAGGCGCGCGGCAAAGAGGCCAACCACCTCCAGGCTCTCCTGGCAGATATGCGCCGCCTCGACGAGTGGAGCCTTCGTCTCCTGATAATCCATATTGTAGCCAGAGGGCAACCCGGCCAGCGTAGCAAGCATCTGGCCCTGAAGGGCAATCACCGTGTGCGCGCGTGCCCGCACCAGTTCCAGCGCGCCCAGGTTGCGCTTCTGGGGCATCATGCTGCTGCCGTCGCACAACTCCTGCGGCGCACGCAGAAATCCATACTCGCGCGTCGTATAAAGCAGCACATCCTGCGCCCACTTGCTCAGGTCCAGCATCACCAGCGCCAGCGCCTGCACAATTGCAGCCTCGATCTTGCCGCGCGCATTTGCCGCCGTCAAGACATTGTGATGCGGGCACGCAAAGCCAAGCAGTTCAGCCACAGCGGCCCGGTCCAGGGGCAGCGGCGCGCCATAGGCGGCTGCCGACCCCAGCGGCGATTGGTCGTTGAGCGCGTAGGCCGCCGCCAGGGGCACGCAGTCATCCAGCAGGGATTCTGCGTAAGCCGACGCCCAGAGTCCCACCGACGAGAGCATAGCCCGCTGCATGTGCGTGTAGCCAGGCATCGGAGTCCATTCGTGCTGGCGTGCCAGCGCGAGCAGGCTGGAGGCGGTATCCAGCAGTGATTCGGCGATGGCGATCAACTGCTCTTTGGCATACAGACGCAAATCGAGCAGAACCTGATCGTTGCGCGAGCGGCCCGTGTGTATCTTCTTGCCCGCCTCACCGACCAGCGCGATCAGCCGATGCTCAACGATGGTGTGAATATCCTCTTCTGCCGTGACGGGGTGCAGCGCGCCTGCCTCGGCCTCATGCAGCAGGCGCTTCAGCGCGACATCTATCGCCGCCCATTCCGCCTCGCTCAGCAAGCCAATGCGCCAGAGCATGCGCGCCTGCGCCAGCGACCCCCACAGATCGTGGCGCGCCAGTTCAGCATCCAGCGCCGCGTTGCGCGACGCCTCATAGCGTTCGATCAGCGGCTCAACCTCGTAGCCCTTGGACCAGAGCTTTGCCATGCGCGTCGCCTCCTTATGCCGAAAGGGACATCAGCGCTGCTCCACTCAAGAGGATGCGCAGCAGCGCCTTCTGGACGTGCAGGCGGTTTTCTGCCTGGGTCAGCACCCGCGATTGGGCGCCGTCAATCACCTCATCGGTAATCTCCTCGCCCCGATGCGCGGGCAATGGGTGCAAGACAATCGCGTCGGGGTGAGCCAGCGCGAGCAGGCGCGTATCAACGCGATAGCTGGAGAAGATGGCGCGCCGCTGCTCGGCCTCAGCTTCCTGGCCCATACTGGCCCAGACATCGGTATAAAGAACATCAGCGCCAGCCGCCGCCTCGTCCGGGTCGGTGGTCAAGCTCAGGCTGCCTCCGGTCTGGGCCGCCTCCTGCTGAGCGGCGCGCAGGATGTCGGGGTGTGGTTCGTAGCCTGCGGGAGTCGCCAGGCGTACGCGCATGCCCGCTTTGATCGCCGCCTGAAGCAGCGAGTGGGCGACATTGTTGCCGTCGCCGAAGTAGGCCAGCGTCAGCCCCGCCGCCGTGCCATACTCCTCGATGATAGTGAAGACATCGGTGAGCCCCTGGCAGGGATGGTGCCCATCGGTGAGCGCGTTGATGACCGGAACACTGGCATGGCGCGCAAAGTCTTCGAGCAGTTCATGGCTGAACGTGCGGATGACAATCGCGTGGACATAGCTGCTCAGGACACGGGCCACATCGGCGACGGCCTCGCGCTTGCCCAGCCCCACTTCCTGCGGCGAGAGGTAGAGGCTTTGCCCGCCCAACTCGCGGGCGGCCACCTCGAACGAGACGCGCGTCCGCAGGGAGGGCTTCTCAAAGAGCAGGGCAATCGTCTGCCCAGCGAGCGGCGGAACATCCATTGGCGCAGCGCGGGTCTGCTTGAGGATGCGCGCCTGGGCGTAGAGATACTCCATCTCTTTGCTGCTCAGGTCATCCACTGTCAACAGGTGATACATAGCAAGCCCCTTTCTAGTCGCGGCTGTTCTCCTCATTTCTGCGCGAGGGAACAAAAAAACTCGTCCCCTCGCTATACTCATTAGCGAAGGGACGAGAGTTGCGCTGAGCCGCAATCGGCGCTCCCGTGGTGCCACCCTTGTTGACACAGCTTTCATACCCTTTGTGGGTCGTCAGCCAATCACGACGTTGTGCAGCTTTGCTGTGACCACTCCTGGTTATTTGCTGGCGCGAGAACCACTCGCACGCCCTACTTGCGCCCTGGCGCTTTCTTCGGGCAACCGCTCACGAGTGCGTTCGCGCGATGGCCGCTCTCTCCCGGACTTCCACTTTGCTCCGGGTCGCTGTCAGGGGCCGCTCGCCTACTTCTCTCGATCTACGCGGGCCAGACGGTATACAGTTGTACAAAATACTATACCGTATAAGCAAGGGCGTTGTCAAACTGTGCTGTAAGTTCCAATAGTTTTGCCGCGCCAGCCCCTTGACCAGCGCGCTATGCTTGTTGAAAACAGGCAGCAGATAGAGCGTCACATCTCAACAGAGTAAGGAGCAAGCATGCCTTCAACAGCAGAGCCAATTACGTTCCAGGGAGAAACAGCAAGATTGCCAGGCTACCTGGCGCGCCCGGAAGGTGATGGTCCCTTTCCGGCAGTGGTCGTCATTCACGAGGCTTTTGGCCTCAACGATCAGATCAGGGATGTCGCCCGGCGTTGGGCCGCAGAAGGCTATATGGCTCTGGCGGTTGATCTCTTTGGAAGACGCAATCGCATGCTGTGCATGATGCGTTTCTTGAATGGGATACGTTCTAATTCGCTTGATCACGGCGGCATCCGTGACCTCAAGGCGGCATTGACCTTTCTGGCAGAGCAGCCGGGGGTCGATGGCGCGCGCCTGGGCGCGATTGGCTTCTGTCTGGGTGGGTCCTTTGCCGTCGCCTGGGCTTGCGCCGATAATCGCCTGAAGGTCATCGCGCCCTACTACGCGATGAATCCGCGCCCACTGGAAGCGGTCAAGCGATCTTGCCCTGTCGTTGGCTCCTACCCTGAGAAGGACTTCACGACCGCACATGGGCAAAAGCTGGAGGCCGAACTGGAACGCTATGAGATCAAACACGACATCAAGATTTATCCTGGCGCCAAGCATTCGTTCTTCAACGACCAGCGGCCACGAACCTACGATTCGGCGGCTTCAGAGGATTCCTGGAAGCGCGTGCTTTCCTTCTTCCAAGAGCAGATGGGATGAGCAGAGCGTCTACACTGTCTACAGCGTCTACGGGGTAGACTGATTTTCAGCATTGATAGAATTGACGGGGGTGAGGGGTTGGCAAGAGTTTACAGAATTTACAGAATTTACGGGAGTGGGCAAAAGAGAGGATATTTATGACAAACGAAGCATCCCACTTTGCCAGCGTGCTTGAGCATATCGGGCAGGATGTCCTGGCACAGCTCAGGGCCGTGCCAGAGGCGCTGCTGAATCAGCCGCTGGCGCTGCCAGAGACGAACACGCTTTTTGCCCTGGCAACTCATCTGGCCGGGGCTGGCGAGTTCTGGACACTGGTGATGGCCGGAGGGAGAACCATTCCGCGCGACCGCCCGGCGGAGTTCCACGCGAAGGGCACACTGGCAGAACTGGTCACCCGCTACGACCGCTGGATAGCCGACGTTCACGCGGTGCTGGACAGCCTGCCGGATGCGGAGATGGAGCGCACCGCTACTCCGCCCGCATCTTTCCAGCCTCGCAATCCCAATCAGCCCATGACCGTTCGCGATTGCTTGCTGCACGGGGTGGAACACAGCGCCTTGCACCAGGGGCATATCCAACTGACCTGCCAGATACTTGCTTCAGGGGTCCGTTCCCTGTAGTTGCGCTGCCTTCCAGGAAGCAAAGCCCTGGCGCGCCGCGCCAGACCCCCTCCTGTCGGCAAGGATGGCGGCGGTATAGGGACCACCCTGTTTGCCAGGGCTTGCTCACCCCAATCGTGTTATACTGAGCGGGGCACGCGCCTATCCACTGAAAGATGCAACTGAGAGCGCCTGCTGGCGCCAGCGTTCAAAGGAGAACCATCATGGATTTCGCCTACTCGGAGAAGGTCAACACGCTCATCCGCCAGGTGAGCGACTTCATGGAGCGCTTTGTCTACCCGAACCAGCAGACCTATCGAGACCAGATTGCCGCGTCAGGCAATCCCCATCACCATGCTGAGATTCTTGATGAGTTGAAGGCGAAGGCCAGGGCGGAGGGCTTATGGAACCTCTTTCTGCCTGACGCAGAGTATGGCGCGGGCCTAACGAACCTGGAGTACGCACCGCTGGCCGAGATTATGGGGCGCGTTGGCTGGGCCTCTGAAGTCTTTAACTGCGCGGCGCCGGATACGGGCAACATGGAGATTCTGGCGCAGTTTGGCACGCCAGAGCAGAAGAAACAGTGGCTGGAGCCGCTGCTGAACGGCGAGATTCGCTCGGCCTTCGCCATGACAGAGCCGGACGTTGCCAGTTCGGACGCCTCTAACATCCAGCTTTCAATTACGCGCGAGGGCGATGAGTACGTGCTGAATGGGCGCAAGTGGTGGATTTCTGGCGCGGCGCGGCCTCGCTGCACGATCATGATCGTGATGGGCAAGACGGCTCCAGATGGCCCCGACCGCTACCGCCAGCAGAGCATGGTACTGGTCCCCAGGGACACCCCCGGCGTCACCATCGTGCGCAGCCTGCCAGTCATGGGCTATATGGATAATGAGAGCCACTGCGAAGTGCTGTTCGAGAATGTGCGCGTGCCAGTCACAAACGTGCTTGGCGAAGAGGGCAGTGGATTTGCCATTGCCCAGGCGCGCCTGGGGCCTGGGCGCATCCATCACTGCATGCGCGCGATTGGCGCGGCGCAATATGCCCTGGACCTGATGTGTGACCGGGCGCTGCATCGAGTCGCCTTTGGCAAGCCGCTGGCCGAGCAAGGCGTCATCCAGGATTGGATCGCGCAGTCGCATCTGGAGATTGAGCAGGCGCGTCTGCTCACCCTGAAAGCGGCCTGGATGATTGACACCCTGGACAAGAAAGCGGCGCAGAATGAGATCGCTATGATTAAGATCGTGGCGCCGCAGGTGATGACCACCGTTGTCAATCGCGCCATTCAGGTCTTTGGCGGGGCCGGAGTGAGCGATGATTTTCCTCTGGCCTCCATGTGGGCGCACGGGCGCACGCTGCATATCGTCGATGGGCCGGATGAGGTGCATAAGCGTTCCCTCGCCAGGGCGCTCATTCGCCAGCGGCAACGCTAAGGCAAGTTAGCTGCGAGCGGCGCTGGCGGTCTGATTCTTGATGTGGACTCAGAGCATCATCTGAACGCTTTCCTGAAACGAAAGGATACACTCGTGGCAACAGATCTCAAAGAGTCGATTGCCCACTCGCTGGGAACCGACTTTTACCTGATGGATGAACTGCTGACCGACGAGGAGCGCCGCGTGCGCGACAGCGTGCGCCGCTTTTGCGATCAGGAGGTCATCCCGGTGATCAACGAGTATTGGGAGCGCGCCGAGTTTCCGTTCGATATGATCCCCAAGTTTGCCCGGCTGGGCATCGCCGGAAGCGACATCAAGGGTTACGGCTGCCCAGGCATGAGCATGGTAACATCTGGCCTGATCGCGTTGGAACTGGCGCGCGGGGATGCCAGCCTCTGTACGTTCTTTGGCGTGCATTCCGGCCTGGCAATGCACTCCATCTCCATGCTTGGCTCGGAGGCGCAAAAGCAGCGCTGGCTGCCGCCAATGGCACGCATGGAGAAGATTGGGGCATTTGGGCTGACCGAGCCAAATCACGGCTCCGACGCGGTGGCGCTGGAGACGCGGGCGCGCCGCGAGGGCAACGAGTATGTCATCGATGGCGCCAAACGCTGGATCGGCAACGCCTCTTTCGCCGATGTCACGGTCATCTGGGCGCGCGACGACGAGGGCAACGTGGGCGGCTTCCTGGTGGAGAAGGGCACGCCGGGTTTCGAGCCGACGGTGATGACCGGCAAAGTCTCCAAGCGCGCCGTCTGGCAGGCGGATATTGCCCTCAAGGGCGTGCGCGTGCCGCTGGAAAACCGACTGGAGCAGGCGCGCAGCTTCAAGGATACCTCGCTGGTGCTGACGGCCACGCGCTCTGGCGTGGCCTGGGAAGCCGTCGGCCATGCAGTGGCCGCCTACGAGATCGCGCTGAAGTATACCAGGGAACGCATCCAGTTTGGCAGGCCGCTGGCAAGCTTCCAGATTATCCAGACGAAGCTCGCCTCGATGCTGGCGAATGTCACCACGATGCAGTTGCTCTGCCTGCGGCTGGCTCAGCTTCAGGAAGAGGGCAAGATGACGGCGGCAATGGCCTCGCTTGCCAAGATGAACAATGCGCGGCTGGCCCGCGAGGTGGTTGCCGATGCGCGCGAGATGCTGGGCGGCAATGGCATCCTGCTGGAGTATCATATCGCCCGCCACCACGCGGACATCGAAGCGGTCTTCACCTACGAAGGCACGGATACCATCCAGTCGCTGATCGTCGGGCGCGACATCACCGGCACGCAGGCGTTCTCGCCGCGCTAGCTGCCTGCTTGGCAGTATCACGTCGGAAGCATTGGAACCATTGAACACTGCGCCCACCCGTTCTGTTGACAGGGAGCATAAGGCTATGCAGGTTGCGCTCTTCATCACCTGCTTCAACGATACCCTCTTCCCTCAAACCGGCATTGCGACAACGAAGCTCCTGGAGCGTTTAGGCATTCAGGTCACGTTCCCGCTGGAGCAAACGTGCTGCGGACAGATGCACTACAATACGGGCTATCAGCGGGAAACGTTCCCACTCATTCGCCACTTTGTCGATGTCTTCCAGGATGCGGAGGTGATTGTCAGTCCATCAGCCTCCTGCGTTGGCATGGTCCGCGAACAGTACCCACGCGCAGCCGCTCAGATGGGAGATGCCTCGCTGGTCCAGGCGATTGCCGGGCTGGCCCCGCGTGTCTACGAACTCTCTGAATTTCTGGTCAAGAAGCTAGGCGTGACCGATGTGGGCGCGTATTATCCGCATCGAGTCACTTACCACCCAACGTGCCATTCCTTGCGGGGGCTGCGTGTGGGCGAAATGCCGCTCAGGCTGCTGCAATCTGTTCGAGGCATTGATCTGGTTGAGTTGCCCGATGCCACCGAGTGCTGCGGGTTTGGAGGCACCTTTGCCATCAAGAACGCCGACACAAGCCTGGCAATGCTCAGCGATAAAGTGCGCGCCATCCTGACGACCAAAGCCGAGGTCTGTTGTGCTGCCGACACCTCCTGTCTGATGCACATTGGCGGCGCGCTCAGCCGCCAACGCACTGGGGTTCGCGTGCTGCACCTTGCAGAGATTCTCGCAGCAACTGAAGAGGGGCACGCCTGATGGCAGTCAAAAGCAAAACCCTGCCAACGTTTCAGGCAGGCGCAAAACAGGCTCTGGCAAACGCGCAACTGCGGCGGAACATGGGCAAGGCCACCAGCACTATCCGCGCTAAGCGCGCCAGCGTGGTTGGGGAGATGGCCGACTGGGAGGCGCTGCGCGAGGCTGGGCGTGCGATCAAAGCAGAGACATTGTGCCTTATCGATGAGTATCTGTTACAATTAGAGGCTTCAGTCATCCAGGCTGGTGGGAAGGTCCATTGGGCGCGCGATGCTGCCGAAGCGAACCAGATTGTCACCGATCTGGTCAGGGCTGTGCAGGCCAGCGACGTGATCAAAGTGAAATCGCTTACGACTGACGAGATCGGCTTGAACGCCGCGCTGGCTGAAGCGGGCATTACCGCTACCGAAACCGACCTGGCTGAACTGATTATTCAACTTGCCCACGAATCCTCCTCACATATCCTGGTTCCCGCCATCCATAAGAATCGGAGCGAGATTCGTGACCTGTTTCAGCGCACCATCGCGCAAGGTCAGGAACTCACTGATCATCCTGGAGACCTGGCCGCAGCGGCCAGAGCATATTTGCGCCGCAAGTTTCTGTCTGCCCAGGTGGCGATCAGCGGGGCAAACTTTGCGGTGGCCGAATCGGGGACTATCTGCGTGGTTGAATCGGAAGGCAACGGGCGAATGTGCCTGACCCTGCCCAGGGTGTTGATCACTGTGATGGGCATCGAGAAGGTCATCCCTACTTTCCGAGATTTGGAAGTCTTTCTCCAACTCTTGCCGCGCTCCTCGACGGGGGAGCGCATGAATCCCTACACCTCACTCTGGACCGGCGTCACGCCTGGTGATGGGCCAGAGGAATTTCATCTGGTCTTGCTGGACAATGGGCGGACGAGCGTGCTGGCTGATGAGGTGGGGCGGCAAACCCTCCAGTGCATCCGCTGTAGCGCCTGCCTGAATATTTGCCCGGTCTATGCCCGCACGGGCGGCCATGCCTATAGTTCGGTGTATCCTGGGCCTATCGGAGCCATCCTGACGCCACAATTAGCTAACCTGGAGCAAGCCGAATCTTTGCCCTATGCCAGCAGCCTGTGCGGGGCGTGTTACGAAGTGTGCCCTGTCAAGATCAATATCCCTGAGGTGCTGGTCTACCTGCGGGGAAAGATCGTATCAAAGCACCAACGGTCTTTGAAGGGGAAGCTTGACCCAGAAACGGTAGCGATGCGCTGGTTAGCCAGGAGCTTTAGCAAGCGATCTGCCTATGAACGCGCCCAGCATCTGGGGCGACTAGGCCAGAAGCCAATGGTGCATCGAGGAGTGATTACATACCTCCCTGGCCCGCTCGCTGGATGGACGGCTGTGCGAGACCTTCGGCCCATCCCTCACCAGAGCTTCCGCGACTGGTGGCGGCAGCGAGAGGCGGACATATGAACCAGGCAAAAGAGGTGATCCTGGCGCGCATCCGTCAGGCGCTGGCGCGTGCTTCCGACGAAGATCAGGTCATCCAGCGGGCGTATCATACAGCGGCGCCTGATACACGTGAAGCGGTGATCGAGACCTTCGCCAGACATGTCGTTGAATATCGCGCGACCCTGGATCGCGTCGAGAGGGAGCAGCTTTCCACGCGCATCGCTGCGTTTTGCACGCAGCATGGGGTCAAACGTCTCGTTGCTCCTGCCGACATTCCTGATACCTGGCTCCCGGTGGATGTCGAGGTCTTACGTGATGAACCACCGCTCAGCTATACTGAACTGGATGCCAGCGACGGCGTCTTGACCGGGTGCTGTGTGGCGATTGCACAAACGGGCACCATCGTCCTCAACGGCGGCGTTAGGCAGGGGCGGCGCGCTCTCTCGCTAGTGCCAGACCTGCATCTCTGCGTGGTCGAGGAAGCGCAAGTTGTGAGCCTGGTCCCGGAGGCCATCCAAAAGCTTGCAGGAACCTCATCACAGCCCATCACCTTCATTTCTGGTCCCTCCGCCACATCTGACATTGAACTGAGCCGTGTCGAAGGTGTTCATGGTCCCCGCACCCTGGTTGTGCTGCTTGTGCGGGGAGAAAGTCGCTAAGGGCTGGGTCCATTCCGTCCTCTCTGCTGAACAAGATGAAATATGCATACAGTGTTCCATAGGTGCTGGCCGCGCTGATCAATTGGCCGCAGGTAGGCGACTATGCGCTGCACTACCGTTCGTTTTTCTTCAGGTGAGATGCTGCCAGGGCGCGCACTACCCATGAGGAGCTGTTTCTTGCCCAGCCTGTGAGGAGCGAGCGCCACTGAGAGCTTGCTCCAGATGGGCGAGCGACGTGTTTCCCCCGGAGCAGACCAACCCCACCTTTTTGCCGCGCAACTGCTCGCGGAGTTGGTAGGCAGCGGCTAGTGGCGCTGCCCCTGCTCCCTCGGCCAGCGAATGGGCGCGTTCAAGCATCCACATCATTGCCTGCCGAATCTCCTCCTCGCTCACCAGAACAAACGCGGCCAGTCCTTCCCAGAGGATTTGCTGTGTCAGCGCAAACCCCACCCCCGTTGCCAGGCCCTCGGCAAACGTCTGGTTTTGCGCTTCTATCAAGCGTTTTGCCCGCCAGGAATCATAGGCAGCAGGCGCAGCGGCAGCCTGCACACCAATAACAGCAAGCTGTGGGTTCACGGCCTGGGCGACAATGCAGGCTCCTGCGGCTCCGCTGCCCGCGCCGATGGGCACGATGAGTACCTCCAGATCAGGCTGATCCTCAAGCATCTCCAATGTCTCTGTCGCTACCCCCGCGATCAACAGTGGTTCGTTGGCCGAATGGATGTAGCGATACCCCTGCTCCAGCGCCAGGGCTTCACAGCGGACACGGGCTTCATCAAACGTGCGGCCATACACAATGATCGTGGCGCCCATGCCTTCAATGGCCGCAACCTTACCGGGATTGGCTCCTTCAGGCACGACAATGCGCGCCGGGACGCCGAAAAGGCGGGCGGCATAGGCAATCGATTGCCCATGATTGCCAGTAGAGGCCGTGATGACTCCCCGTTCGCGTACCTCCGACGCAAGGTGGGCCAGGTAATTGATGCCTCCCCGCACCTTAAAGGCTCCCACGGGTTGGTAGTTCTCATGCTTGACATACACCTCCGTGCCAAGCAGCGCATCGAGGGCCGGATAGCGATGGAGTGGCGTGCGCGGCAGGTAAGGGCGAAGTTGTCGCCTGGCCTGTAAGACATCGGTAAAGGTAACAGAGATCATACAGTTCCTCCAGAAAAACGATATGGCTCATCCCAGCGAACTGGCAACGCAGGTCTGACGGTCGCTGTGCACTCTAGGCCTCAGTCCAGGATCTGAAAAAAACAGAGACGGCTAAAGCTGACGCCCCGACCGTCTCTGTCCTGGTGGCTCGCTATACACTCCACGCAGATTCATGGAGGAGCGAACGCTGCGCAGTCCTTCGCTTCTCTCCAGACCGTATTAGCCGGGAGAAGCAAGTGGCTGCATGCTGATAATAACATAGCTTCCGCCAGCCAGGCAAGAGGGTAGCCAGGGAGTACGGACCTGCCTGGCTGCGCCCATGGGGGCGCCATGTTTCGATAGCCCAGCGATCTGCCGCCCACCGTTCGCTGCTGGTAGCACGCTGGAAGGGCGGCACGACAAGTGACGGCTTATCCACGCCGGGCGGCGATGATGACGCCGACAGACCAATCGAGCGCCATAAGTGTGAGCATTGGCTCTTGCTCTAGTGTCAGGATGAGGGTCTGGACACGCTGGCCCCGTTCTGGTTCCCAATCTGGCGTGGGCAGCAGGTCATCGACGACATACAGTCCGCCAGGCGCCAGCAATTGTAGCGTGTCCGCGAGCCGCTCATATTTGCCTGGGTACATATCCGCAAAGATGAGATCAAACTTGCGCCCGGCTTCCACGAAGGCTGTAATCGCGGCGTGCCCATCTATCAGTTGAAAGCTGAGACGCGGGTCACTGCCCAGATGGGCACGGGCGATGGCTTGATGCTGCTCGTTATTGTCAACCGTCAGCAGGCGCGCCTGCTGGTTCATCCCCTCCAGCAGCCAGGCCGAGCCAAAGCCCACGCCAGTCCCCAACTCCAGCATCTGCCCGCCCGGTTTGGCAGCCGCGAGGGTGCGCAATAACGCGCCAGTGAGCGGGTCCGATCCTATGGTAAAGCC
>JBJKSJ010000171.1:0-3249 GCA_046704085.1 Ktedonobacterales bacterium
CCGCAGATCGACCGCGAGCGGCTCAAGCTCTTCGAGCAGCGCCTGCGCCTCTTGATCGCTTTTCCAGGTGATGGCCTCGCTGGTAAGCTGGCCCAACTCGATGCGCTCGTTGACCGAGGCGCCAGGCATCGCGCCGCGCAGCGCGCGTATGCGATCATCCTCCGCCACGATCTCCTCGAAGAGCCGCTCGCGGTTCCAGAGGACTTTGAGATCAAGCGCAACACAGCCCTGGATCGCCTCAAATTGCGCGTGCAAGTCATCGTAGGCCGCCTTCAGAAGCTGTTCGATGACCACTGCATCGTTTTTGGCGATAGTCCCAAAGCTCAGCGGGATGACCTCGCTCCGCTCCATTGCCTCCAGGATAACTGCTTCATGCGCCAGCAGATGCTCCCGCTTGATGTCCAGGCGCTGGTTGGGAGCATAGCTGACGACTGCCGCGAGATCGGCGAAGCGCAGGACGCGCACCGGATGCTCTGGCCCGGCAATGGCCTGCGCGTGAAAGGGCGCGTCCCCGTTCTCAAATGGCTGGGCATGGGCGATGCAATAGATGTAGACGCCCACCGACGCCGATGACGGCATGACCTCATCCCTTTCGTAGCCTGACCCTGTGTACCTGGCTAGCCTGCTGCTTGCGCAGCCTGTTTATTGCCTGCTGCCCTCGGCCAATTCTTGCCGGTCCTCGGTCTCTTGCTGCCTGCCCTCTTTCTCTTGCCGTCGGCCTTCGCGCTCTTGCTGCCGGTTGCCGTCCGAGCGGCCAGCCGGAAGCAGGCGCTCACGGTCCCGGCGCAAACGCGGCCCGGAGGTCAGGCGCTGGATAATCGGTTCCAGTTCATTGCGTGAGAGGCCGAAGTAGTGTTGCAGGTCGGAGATGTGTACTCCCTCTGGGTGGTCGTTCAGATAGGCGGCAACCTCCTCATCGGATGGCATCTGCTGCACGCGACTCCCATTTTCGCGTGGTTCGGCGGCCAGGGCCGTCTGGGCAATGGCCTCAGCATATTTCAGGTAGGTATCCACCGACGCCACGACCACGCGCGCCTCAATGGTAATGAGTTCAATGCCAACCAGCGAGATGCGCACCCAGGCGTCAATCACCAGACCCTTGTCCAGGATGCGATCAATAACATCGGCCAGATTAGTCGTGCTGGTTGGTCCTGGCGCCCTGCTAACTTGCCTTCGCTCAACAGCCATGTTACGTATGTCTCCTTTCCAATAAGCAGGCGTTCAAGAGCGGTCTTTCACGCTTGTTAGAGCATTTCGCATCTTTTATGCCCTGGCAGGAGAGTAGGAATAGATTGGCGCCGAAGCTGCAAAACCCTGAAAGGTTTACTGCCTGGTGGTAGGTGAGCAGGAAGCGATATTTCTGTGCTGGGGAGCGGCTGCTGGCAGGCTCGTGAGAGGGCGTAGGCTCGAAATGTGCCAAAGCATTTGCTTAGAATCGAGGATTCCTTCTCGCTCCCGGTTCTTTATCCGCAATCACATGGAGCGATGCTATTGGGAAGCGATCAGAGAAAGGAGGCGCGTATGAGCAGCACTGCTGCATCGTCACCCGCTGAGCAGGGCAAGCAAAACCAGCCAGCAGGAAATGGGACGCAGACGTTAGGAGACGACTTTCAGCGGCAGATTGCCGAACTCTTGCAGCCAGCCGTTGCCAAAATCCAGCAGCAAGTGACGCAAGCTGCCGAACAGCAGCTTGAGCCGCTGCGCGCACGTATCCAGCAACTGACAGGGCCGTTACCGGATCGGCCCCAGCAGTCGGCACAGCCGTCGCGGCCATCCCGGAAGGAGGGCGCAGACGCTGCTGTCAAAGAAGAGGATGCCGCTCGGCAGGAAGCCGGGCCATCGAGCGCAGAAGGTCGGCGAGAGCGCGATGCCCAGGACAGAAGCGCGCAGCAGGAAGGCGCGCCTGCTCCAACGCGGGCGCTGGAGCAGGCGCCCGCCCAGCAGGAACGGGGCGGCGATTCTGCTCTGCAACGGTGGGGAGAAACGTTGGATGGCGTGGCCTTGATCGTTCTGGCGCTGGGCGAGGTGCTGGAGGGGACAGCCTTGCTCTTGCAGGCGCTGGGTCAGGTATTCGGCGGCTCCGCGTCGCAAGGGGGCCAAACTGGTGATTCATCATCCCCGCAAGAGGAGGAAGGCGGGCCGTCGCTCTGGCAGAAGCTCGGCGATATGCTCTCAAGCGCCGCCTCTTCGCTTAAAGAGGCGGTGAGCCACCTGCTGGATGGCGAATCAACCTCTGAGGGGAAACAAGCGGGCGACTCATCCCAACAAGAGGATGGCGGCGCCTCGCCCCTCCAGAAGATCGGTGAAACGGTGTCGGAGGGCGCTGCCTCTCTCAAAGAGAAGCTGAAGCCCGCGTTGGAAGGGCATGATGGGGGACTTGCCTTTGTGCAGCAGTGGGGCAAAATCCTGGGGAGCGCGGCGGCGCTCGTGGAGGCGCTAGGGAGTGATTCGGGCAAGTCCTCCTCCTTGCAGCGTTGGGGGCGCATCCTGAAAAATGCGAACTCGCTCATGCACGAACTAGACCAGGTGTTCGGCGATGGGGCTTTGTCTCGGTCAGGGAAGGATGGCGGCTCTTCTGCCTTGCAGCGCTGGGGGGATGTCCTGCGTGGGGCTTCGACAGCCATGCAGGGGCTGGGTGGCGGCTCATTGTCCGAGCAGAAGCAGGATGATGGCTCATCATCCAAACAGGGAAAAGGTGGTCTCTCTTCCACGTTGAAGGCGCTTTCTGGTGGCTCATCGTCGCAAGAGTCTGAAGACAGCGGCTCCTCGCCGTTGGAGGCACTGGTTGGCGAGGACTCGCCCCTTCAGACGCTGCGGGAGTTCAGCAAGCGCCAACAAGGCCCAGCCGGGCTGGCGCCGAAGGGGCCAATGGGGCGGAAACCACCCCCAGGGCCGCTGCGACGGGATCGACTGCCTGGAGCGAAGGAGCGGTCTCGCTAAGCCAGCGGAGGTATAAAAGTTGCAATTTGTTCCCTGGTAGAAGGGTTGGTTTCTTACTTGGAATCTTTTGGAAAGGAAGTTTCGCATGGCCGACGAGCGGGACGAGGAGCAGGAGGAGCAGGACGAGGAGCAGGAGGAGCGGCAGAGCAAATCGAGGGACCAGGAGGAGGAGCAGGAGGAGCAGCAGCAGGAGAAGCACAAGCCACAGGGACGGCAGAAGGCTGAGGCGAAGAGCCACAACGACGAAGAGCGGGAAGCTGAGCCAAAGAGCCACAACGGCGAACAGGAGGAAGCAGAGGCGACGAAAAG
>JBJKSJ010000172.1:0-10865 GCA_046704085.1 Ktedonobacterales bacterium
GACGGTCTGGGTGATGACGGCTTCCTCGTTCCAGGCGGGCAGGACCACCGCCAGGCCGCGCGTGGTCAGCGGCTGGCTCGGCGGGCGGGAGGTCAGCACGGCCTCGTGCGCGCCGCGTGGCTCGGACTCGTCTGGTGGGGGGTCCTCACGGTGTGTTGACATGGTTCCTCTTGCTGCTCCGGCTCCTGCTCTGCTAGCGTGCCTGTAAGGTTGGCCTGTGTAGTATTGACCAATGATGGTGCGTTGGTATCTCATAGTCTAACGGCACAGCCATCAAATGTCAACGGCTGAAGTGTTCGTGCCTTTGCCATGCGCCAGGAAAAGCTGCTACAATAGAACCGCGCAGGCGCAGCATCTAGGTTATAAAGTTGGTAAGCGCAGACAACCTGCTGATAGAGACACTATCATTATGCACCAAGAGATCACTTCATCACAACCATCCAGGGAGTTTGCCAGCCCCGGCCTGACGCCGGGCAGGCGCTATGGCACAGCGATCATGCTCTTTGTGCTGGGCCTCTTTGTCGTCGGTATCGTCTGGTATGATGGGCGCTCGCTCATCTTCAGCGCCGTCCTGGGTTTTTTTCTGATCGGCGGCTTCATCTGGTATCTACGCATGATTGCGCCCGCGCCTTTCACCCTGCGACTGGCCCCGGAGGGTCTGGTGCGCCAGGAGAAATCAGGAGCGCCGCTGGTGATCGCCTGGGACCAGATTGCCCGTGTCAAAGAAGAGCAGTTTCCTAACGGCAAGATCATTGGCGTGATGGTCTATGCGCGCAGTACGCACAGCGTCTATCGCGCTCTGGTCCTCTACCGCGATGATCTGCCGCCGTTCGATGAGTTCCGCAAGGCGCTCAAAGAGGGCGTCCTGCCAGGGACTCCCTGGCAGTTGGAGACCGTTCACGAGTAACCATACGGCGGGTGCCCCCATGCTCTTTGAAATGCTCTCCTGTATGAAGAGGTGGTGAGCGCGCATCATGGGATCATTCTCGAAGCTAGCCCTGTGCCCGGTCCTCATTGGTCGCGGGTCAGAACGTGATGACCTCTCTCGGCTCATTGATCAAGCCAGGAGCGGAAAAGGGCAAGTCGCTCTTCTGTGTGGTGAGCCAGGCATTGGCAAATCGCGCCTGGTGGCCGAGGCCAAAGCCTATGCCGCTGCGCAAGGCTTTCTGCTGCTCCTGGAGGGGCAGTGTTTCCAGACAGACAGCACCTTCCCCTATGCGCCGCTGCTTGACCTCTTTCGCGCGTATGCTACCCGTTTTGCCGCGACTACCCCGGCAGACCCCATGCGCTCTTTCGTCGCTACGCTCTCGCGTCTGCTGCCCGACCTGGCGCTGCTGTTCCCCGACCTGACAACCTTGCCCATATCAGCAGCAGGTGATCCCGAAGAGGAGAAGCGGCGGCTCTTTGCTGCCATGACGCATTTCTTGACGGAGCAGGCAGCACAACGCCCCGTTCTGCTCATTGTGGAGGATGTCCACTGGTGTGACGACCTCAGCCTCGACTTGCTGCTGCATCTGGCACGCCGCTGTCGGCAGGCGCCGCTCCTCCTGCTCGTCACCTATCGCAGCGATGAGCTTCACCCCCGGTTAAGGCAGTGGCTGGTCCATCTGGATCAGGAACGTCTGGCTCAGGAATGCTCGCTTGAGCGCCTCTCACGTGCTGAAGTTGCGGCCATGCTGCACGCCATGCTAAATCTCAAGCAGGGGGTTGATGGCGATCTGCTTGACACCCTTTACGCCCGCTCCGAGGGCAACCCCTTCTTTGTCGAAGAACTGCTCAAATCGCTCATCACCAGCGGGGCGCTGGCGTCTGTTCATGGAACCTGGCAGCGGATCGCACACCAGGCGCCCGTTCCGCGCAGTGTCCAGGAAGCCGTGCAGCAGCGCACCGCCTACTTGAACACGGATGCGCAGCGCCTCTTAACCCTGGCTGCGGTGGCCGGGCGGCGCTTCAACATCACCTTGCTTCAGGAGGTGCTGCGCTGCGATGAGGCTCATCTGCTGACTCTGCTTAAAGAGGTTGTGGCCGCCCAACTGGTTGTTGAAGAGGCGGCAGACCAGTTTGCCTTTCGCCACGCGCTCACGCAGCAGGCCATCTCTGCCACGTTGCTGCTGCGCGAGCGTCAAGGGCTGCATCGCAGCATCGCCGAATCCCTGGAGCGACTGAGTGCCTCTGGTCCTCTACGCGAGCGTTATCTGGAAGATCTGGCCTATCATTGCTACGAGGCAGGCATGTGGGAGCAGGCGCTGAGCTATTCCCAGGAAGTGGGCGAAAGAGCTTTGACCCTCTACGCTCAGCGGGCTGCCATCGACCACCTGACGCGTGCGGTGGAGGCGGCCCATAACCTCGCTCAGACGCCGCCAGCGCATCTCTACCTGGCACGGGGGCAGGCGTATGAAACGCTGGGCGACTTTGAGCGTGCGCGTGGCGATTACGAGCGCTCCTTAGAGGCAGCGCGCGCCGCTGTTGATCGCCAGGTGGAATGGCGGAGTATGATGGCAATTGGCTTTCTCTGGACGGGACATGATTACCAACAGGCGGGAGCATGGTTTCGCCGCGCCTGCGATCTGGCCGAGGAACTGGCTGAACCCACGCTGCGTGCCCAGAGCCTCAATCGCCTGGGCAACTGGCTGCTGAACACCGGACGCATCCAGGAGGCGCTTGAGGCGCATCAGGAGGCGCTTCACCTTTTTGAAATGCAAGCCGACAGACAGGGCATGGCTGAAACGCTCGAAATGCTTGGGGGAGCCTATTTTTTCACCGGAGACCCGGCCAGGGGTGTGAAGGAGTTTTTTGGACGAGCAATTGAGTTGCTCCGTAGCCTGGGTGATCGCCAAACCCTGTACTCCGTCCTGGCTGCGCGAGCGATGGATGCAGCGCCAGAGACGATTGAAACCACCCTCAGCGCGCTGCGCACCCGCGATGAGTGCATGCAAGATGCTGAAGAAGCGCTGCTGCTGGCGTGCCAGATGAACTCACCGGCAGGACAGGCTTTTGTCGAAATGGCTACAGCGGGTGTGCTGTTCTCCTTCGGGGAATTTGGTCCGGCGCTGGCCCACGCCCAGGAGGCGCTGCACATCGCCATCTCCATCGAACACCAGGAGTGGATCGCCGCCAGCAACGGCGCGTTGGGGCAGGTGTATCTCTTGCTGCTTGAACCGGACAAGGCGGCTGCCTGTTTGGAAGCTGCGGTAGCAGGCGCACAGGCGCTTGGCTCGGCGATCTGGAGCAGGCAACTGACGCCCTATCTGGCGCTGGCCTACATCCTCAGGCGGGAGTTTCCTCGCGCGGAAGCCGCCCTCCAGACGGTCCTGCCACGCGATGGGCAAGCGAGCGATTTTTGGGAGCGGCAGGCGTCTCGCATCTGGGGCGAACTGGCGCTTGTGCAGGGAGATGCGGCTCGCGCGTTACACATTGCCGAGCAACTGATCGCATCTGCTCCTGGCGATTGGCAGCAGCCCATCCCGCACCTGCTGGCCTTGAAAGGTGAGGCGCTGCTGGCGTTAAAGCGTCTGGATGAAGCCGCTGAGGCGTTAGAGGACGCCAAACTTGGCGCAGAGCAGCGTCAGGCGCCATCTATCCTCTGGCGCATCCAGCGTTCCTTGGGGTGCGTCTACCGCCTGCTGAAACGCGAGGAGGATGCCAAACGCGCCAACAGCGCAGCGAGGCAAATCATCGAAACCCTCGCCGCAACCATCGATGAACCCGCGCTGCGCGAGCATTTCTTGCAGACGTCCCTGGCTTCGCTCCCACAGCAAAAGCCGCTCTCGCAAGAGGCGCTGACCAGCAGCCGGTATGGCGGCCTCTCTGCCCGCGAACGCGAAGTGGCCGCGCTCGTGGCCCAGGGGAAGACCAATCGGGAGATTGCCGAACATCTGGTGGTGAGCGAGCGTACGGCAGAGGCGCATGTCAGCAATATCCTGGGCAAGTTAGGGTTCACCACGCGAGCGCTGATCGCGGCCTGGGCCGTTGAAAAAAGGCTGCCCACCATCTACTAACTCCGTACTATCCTCCCCGCCTCAAAACAGATACGTACCTTTTTCTCCTCATCTTGGTACTTTCCACAATGGCAAAGGCGCCTTTTCCAGCTATCCTGTGGGCAGAAGAGGTGATGACACCTCAGCTACAGCAGGCAAGAAAGGGAAAGCACAGCTATGTCAACTACCCAAAAGACATCGCAAAAGAAGAGCTTCAACGCGCCCGACGAAAAGCGCACACCTCCCAAGGCCAGAATGGAAATCGTCAATTTTGGTGAGATGTCTATCGTCAGAATGACCTGTGAGCCTGGCTGGAAGTGGTCAGAGCATATCAAGCCCATTGCCGGGACAGAAAGCTGCCAGGTTCCCCATTTTACCTATATCGTTTCCGGCCACTTTCGCACGGTGATGGACGATGGAACCGTAGACGAACTTGGGCCTGGCGATATTGCGATTACCCCGCCAGGTCATGATGCGATGGTTGTCGGCGATGAGCCGTGCGTCCTCTTCGACTTCCAGGGCGCGAGCCAGATTGGCTAAGCAAGACACAGAAGGGGGTATCAATATAGAGAAGCTGCCAGCAGGTCACAAAGTTCTGTTCGAGAATGATCGGGTGCGCGTGCTTGATGTGCGCATCCCTCCTGGGGAGACGAGCGAGATGCACTCCCACCCCGCCAGTGTCGTGTATGCGCTCAGTTCAGCTCAGGTGGAGTTCTCCTTTCCCGATGGCACGCGCCGCGAGGTCAAAATCAAGGAAGGGGATGTTACGTGGTCTGATGGGACGACGCATGAGATTAAGAACATCGGCGTTACCCCTGATTGGGGGATCATCGTTGAACTGAAAAAGTAGCAGAAACGGCCAGCCGCCGCTCACAATCGGATGGGGTGAGTATCCCTATCAACCGAGCGAAATCGAGGAGAGCAAAGCATGCGTGTGCTGATCGCGTCCGTCTCCACCTACGGCCATCTTCAGCCGCTCGTTCCGCTGGCGCAGGCGCTCGCGGATGCGCGCCATGAGGTGGCGATAGCGACCGGCCCCGATCTGCGCCCCCGCGCCGAAGCCGCTGGCTTCCCGGCATTCGACGCGGGACTCTCTATCGGCTCCGCTTTTGAGCGTCTGGCCGAACGTTTCCCTGACCAGGCGTACAACCGCCTCAAACCAGCCGAGATTCTCGGCTGGTATCTCCCTCACCTGTTCGCTGAGGTGCTGGCGCCCGCCATGCTCGACGACCTGGAGCCGCTGGTTCGAAGCTGGCGGCCAGATGTCATCCTGCATGACACCTGGGAGTTCGCAGGCCCGCTCGCCGCAGCGAGCGTCGGCATCCCCAGCGTCAATCAAACGCTCGGACTTCGCCTCGATGGGTGGATTTTTGATTCGGTCGCTGCTGCCGTCGCCCCGCTCTGGCGGCAGCGCGGCCTGGACTCTGACCCGACGGCGGGCCTTTATCGCCATCTCTGCCTGGACATCACGCCGCCCAGCTTCCAGCCCTACGAGTTAGCGCGTTACCGGGATGTCATCCGTCCGCTGCGCCCCATCGCTCCGTCGCCGGTCCCCGGCGAGGCGCTGCCTGAGTGGATCGAGCGCCGACGGGAGGCGCCGCTGGTCTACATGACCCTGGGGACAAACACCAACACGGACACCTCGATGTTCCGCAGTGTGATCGACGGGCTGAGCGATCTGGAGGTCGAGGTGCTGATTACAATTGGGTTTGGCCGCGATCCCGCCTCACTTGGGCCATTGGCAAGCAACACCCATGTAGAGAACTATGTCCCCCAATCGCTGCTGCTCCCACACTGCTCAGCGGTGATCTGTCACGGCGGCGCGGGCACCACACTTGGCTCGTTGGCGCTGGGCCTGCCGCTGCTGATCCTGCCGCAAGGAGCGGATCAATACGTCATCGGCGACCTCGTGCTGGCCGCTGGGGCCGGGTTGCTCCTTACGCCTCCAGAGGTCAACCCATCGTCCGTTACGGCAAACATTCTCGCGCTCTTGAATGAACCCGCCCGGTGGGCAGGCGCCCGCCGCCTCCAGCGCGAGATCGCTGCTATGCCGGACCCTGCGGAGGCAGTCCATCTGATCGAGGAGCTTGCCGCCAATGGTTGAAAACTCGTCCTCGGCAACCTTTTCCAGCCAGATGTGGGCTGACTTCAATCAGGACGCTTCTGGCCTGGCGAATGGTTGCAGCCGCTCTTCCATGTACGCGCCAAACCGCTCCAGCGTGGCAGCATCAAATGGGGTATCTTGCTCGCTGCGATAGACTTCCAGCGCCTGCAAGATTAGCCCACTGAACGTCTCAGGCACAACCTTCAGCGCCCAGGCTGCGCCCTCTTCTTTGGAGCAGATGCGCCGCTTCAGCAGATAGGCCGCGACGCGGCAGGCGTTCAGGATGAAATAAGGCGGATTCTTCAGTGCCTCGGCACGCGCCGCGAGAAAATCATCCCAGATGGAGGCAATGTAGTCCTGGGCCAGTACGGATGGCAATACGTCAGCCATTGGCTGTCCAAGCAGGCAGATGCCACGCGCCCGCGTGACCATGATATGCGCCGCCAGATCAATATCTGTCTGGCGCTGGTCATTCCAGCGGCGACAGGCGTCGCTTGCCAATGCCTGCTCGTAGCGCGCCCGCCAGCTTTCGCTGTAGTGCAGATCGAACGGCGTGGGCGAGCGCCAGGGCGTGAGGTCTGCGGCGCTCAAGAAGCTGATCTCGATGGGCGCGGGCTTGCGCGAGAAGCGCAAGAGAGCTACAGCCAGCGCGCGCTTTGTCTCCAGGCTCATGGGCTGCCGGATCACAACCAGCAGGTCAAGGTCGCTGCGCGCCGCATTGAAGCAGCCCATTGCTAGCGAGCCATGCAGATAGATGCCAGTGAGGTTCTCACCCAGGGTGTCTTGTGTTGCTGCCAGGAACTCCTCAATCTGGCTGCGCACCGCTGCCGGGCAGGTCGCCCAACTATACTGCGCCATATATGCGCCTTTGCTCGCTGTATGCGAGGTCGTTTAGCTGTGCTGCTGCGCTTTCATATATTCACATAAGCCAGTAAGCCCGCTTTGCAAGTCGCTGAGCGCGCTGGCGAGCGAAACGCGCGCGTAGCCATCGATGGTCTGGCCGAAGGCGCTGCCGGGCGCGACGGCAATATTGCGCTCCTGCATCAACCCCATCGCAAACTCCCACGAGGAGATGCCTGCGGGCGAGATGTCGATGAGCAGATAGAAGGCGCCTTTCGGCGGCGCAGCGTTGACGCCATGTGCGCGCAAAATCGCCAGCGCCGCGTCGCGCCGCTGGCGATGGGACTCGCGCATTTCGGCCACGCCGTCTTGTGACCCGGCCAGAGCGGCCTCGGCGGCCCATTGGGCGATATGCGAGACGTTGGTGCAGGCGGCGCTGACGACGGCGACAATGGCATTGCTGATCGCTGGCTGAGCGACGGCGTAGCCGATGCGCCAGCCAGTCATCGCGTAAGTCTTCGAGAAGGTAAAGGTGCTGATGACACGCCCATCGTCGCACAGCGTCGCCGGGCTGATATGCTCGCCCTCGTAGACCAGTTCTTCATAGGCTTCGTCGCTGATCAGGTACAGGTCGTGGCGCTGGGCAAAGTCCACCAGCGTTTCCATCAGGGGGCGCGAGAAGACGGCTCCAGTTGGATTGCCCGGACTATTGATAATCAGCGCCTTGCTGCGCGGCGTGACCAGGCGCTCCAGTTCGCCTGGATTGGGCAGCCAGCCGTTCTCAGGATGCAGGCGATAGCTCACGGCCTGCGCGCCGATGCTAGCAAGCATATTGGTGTACATAGGCCAGGCCGGGTCGGGGATCAAGACCTCATCGCCGGGACCGCTGACGACCTGGAGCGCGGCCATCAGCGCGCCAGTGCCGCCAGCCGTGATGCTGATCTCCTCCGGGCTGGCCGCGAAGCCGTTGACGCGCTGCACCTTGGCGGCGAGCGCCTGGCGCAGTGAGAGCAGCCCTGCCGACGGGCCATAGGTGATGCTTTTGCGCTCGATGGCCTCCAGCGCGGCCCGACGAATATGCTCTGGCGTGCGAAAGTCTGGCTCGCCCAGTTCCAGGCGGATACAGCCAGGTCGCTGGCTGGCGAGCGCCGCAAGCTGAAGAATCGGGCTGATGCCCATTTTCTGGATGGCTGGCATGAGGGTCTTCATGCTGTTGGCAAGCCTCCGTTAAGAAACGCCGCGCCGATCCGTTCGATCAGCCCGGCCAGCAGCGCCATGCGCGGCGGGATCGAATCGACGATGATAAACTCACCTGGATTGTGCGCCAGCCCGCCAGAGACGCCCAGCGCGTCCAGCGTGGGGATCATCGTCGCGGTGGTATTGCCGTCGGAGCCGCCGCCGGTCGAGATGCCGCGCAGGCTGATGTTCTGGCGCGCCGCCTCTTCTTTCGCCAGATTGAAGAGGGCCAGGTTGCCCGGCGTGGCCTCAAAGGGAAGATGGGCGAGTTCGCCAGTAATCGTGCTTTCGGTATCCGGCACCGTAACCTGGCACGCGATGCGCTGGAAGGCTTCTTCCACTGCCGCGATGCCGGGCCGGTCGGCGGCGCGGATGTCGATCAGCGCGTGGGCGTGATCGGGCACGACATTGGGGCGCTCGCCTCCACCGACAACGCCGACGTTGACAGTGACGCCGGGAATGGTCCCATTGAGCGCCTGCAACGCGATAATCTTGTGCGCCAGTTCCAGGATGGCGCTGCGGCCCTTCTGGGGTTCCACCCCGGCGTGCGCCGAGACGCCGCGCACGTCCAGCCGGTAGTTGCCCACGCCCTTGCGCGCGGTGACAACCTCATTCAGTTCGCGGCCTGGCTCCAGCACCAGGGCGACATCCGCCTGGCTCGCTAGTTGCCGCACCAGCGGACGGCTGCCTGGCGAGCCGATCTCCTCATCGCTGTTGCAGAGCAACGTGACCGAAGCGTAGTTCTCTGCGCTGACGGCGCGCAGCAGGTCCAGCGCGTAGATGCCCAGCAGCAGCCCCGATTTCATATCCAGCACGCCCGGCCCCAGCGCGCGCCCATCCTTGATGGTGAAGGGCCGCCGCTGAGGTTCCCCTTCGGGAAAGACCGTATCCATATGCCCAATGAGCAGGATGCGCGCCTTGCCGCTTCCGCGCCGGGTGGCGTAGAGGTTATTGCCATGCTCCTGCTGCGGCTGCACCGTCACCTCAAATGCGCTGTTCTCCAGCCGCCGCTGCATCCACTCTGCCACCTGATCGACACCCGCCTTATGATAGGTGCCGGAATCCATGTTGACTATCGTTTCCAGGTCGCTGAGCATGGCCTGCTGATACTGCTTCGCCTGCTCCAGCGCCGTGCCAATCTCCAGAGCCATTGTCTCAAAAACCCTCCCTAGTATATTTGTATCTGCATGTATCAATTATACGTGTCTTTGCCAGCCCTGCGTCATTCTGCAAGCGCCTGCGTGCTTAGCTCCACGCCGGGCCGCAGTTCCTTCTCGTAGCGATCATATTGCCGGGCAACGTGCATGCCCGCTCGCTCGTAGAGGTGGGTTGCGCCGGTCAGGCTCTGCGCATCAACGCCCAGCCCGACTTTGTGAATGCCTCGTCGATAGAACTCGCCAAACGAGTGTCGCAGCAGCGCCATCCCTAAGCCCTGCCGTCGCCAGGGGCGGCGCACCGCAACCTGATCGATCCACCCCAGATCAGGCTCAGCATACCCTATGAGTAAGCCTGCAATCTGGGAGCCATCCATTGCCAGGAACCAGAGCGTGGGATCGAACGTCTCGCGTTGTTGCATATGGTGATACCATTGCTCGAATGCGAGCGGCAGATAGCCCCGGTGATCCTGGAAAGCCTCTTCTCGCGCTTGATGCACGGCACGATCATCCTGCCCCAGCACAAAAGTACGCAGGGTGATGCCTGCGGGCCACTGCGGCGCAGGCGGGGCTTCCGTGAGATCGATCTCCATGCGCCAATCGTGCCGCGAGGCTGTATAGCCCCTGCTCTCCAGTAAGTGGCGCGCTGCGTGATTGACGCCGCTGATGCCGTTGCTTAATGTGACGCGCGCTCCTTCAGGCGCTTTAAGCACCATTTCAGGGGCGCGGGCCTCGGTCACATCAAGGAGATAGGTTCCAATGCCCTGGCTACAATACTCAGGATGCACGTAGCCTTCGGCCAGGATGTGGACCTGCGCCTTCACCCACACGCTTGCATAGCCAACTATCTTGCTGTCAGGTGTGACCACCACCCAGGCATCGGTCTCCAGGCTAAAGCCGATCCACTCAAAATCGGCCCGAATCTCCTCGGTCGTATAGTCGGCTGTGCCATATTCAGCGAAGGAACAGGTGTTGAGGAGGTCAGTGATGGCCTCCTCATCATCCATCGTGGGCGCTCGTACCGTAAACCCATCTGGCAGAGCGAAGCTCATCGTTCTGGTATCCCTTCTATAACGCGGGCAACCTGAGATTTCAGGGCCACCAGATGGCCCCGTCATCGCGCAGGCGCGTGAGTTCTTCGTCGGTATAGCCAGCAGCCAGCAATATTTCGCGCGTCTGCTCGCCCAGCGCGGGCGGCGCGTGGCGCACCTCGAAGGGCACATCCTCGATACGCGGCGTCAACGCCAGCGTCCCGAATTCGCCGCTGGGGCCATAGTCGGCGCGGCGCACCGTTCCCAGCGCCTCGACCTGCGGGTCGCGCAGAGCCTCGCTCAGCGAATTGACCGGCCCCAGGCAGGCTTCAATCTCGCTGAACTCGGCGACCCACTCGTCGCGCGTCTTCGTCAGGAAGAGCGCGCGCAAGGCCGCCAGCGTCTCCTCGCGCTCTGCGGCGCTCGTCGGCAGATGATGCGGCAGCAGATCGGGCCGACCGGCGCGCTCGCAGAAGGCCGCCCAGAACTTGGGTTCCAGCGCGCCCAGCGTGATGGCCTTGCC
>JBJKSJ010000173.1:0-6560 GCA_046704085.1 Ktedonobacterales bacterium
CTGTTCTTTGCTTCCCCAATCTTGGATGCAGAGCGAGACCAGACTGGTATGCACAGTGAGGAAGCCGCGCACAGAGGAATCGGCACGCCCCAACTCTTCGCAGAGCAGCGCATAGCAGACGTAATCCATGCCCGCGCCACCATATTCCGGCTCAATTGGCCCGGCCAGGAAGCCGAGTTCGCCCATGCGCCGGATGAGGTGATGCGGAAAGATGCCCTTCTCGTCGGCCTCGCGGGCGACTGGCGCAACCTCTTGCTCAGCGAACTGGCGCGCGCTGGCCTGGACGCGCTGCTGTTCTGGCGTTAGCTCGAAGTCCATAGGTCGCCTCTCTTGCTATTTGATTGTCTCTGGCTGGCGGCGTGTCGCTGGCATGACAGTGCTGCTATCGATGGCCGCTTGTAAGAACGCCCGGATCAGGGGATGGGCAACATCGCGGAAGGCGGAACGTTCTGGTTGGAAGAGTGTGCCGATGAAGAACGGGTGATGCGCCAGTTCGATCACACGCGCTTCGTTGTTGCTGTCCACGCCTGTGATGCGCATCTCGCCCTGCTCAAGCAAGGAGCGATATTGGGAGTGAAAGCCAAAATTACAATGGTACTCTTCAATGGCTTCATCGCGCCCATAGATGGCGGCAATGCGCGAGTTCGGAATAAACGTGATGACGCCTTGGGTACCTACGAGCGAGCAAGAGAGCGGGGCGATCAACGGGAGCGATGCGGAGGGATTGGATTCGGCGTGGTCGGCTTCGGCCAGGCCAAGGACGTTGCGGGCATATTCAATGATGGCATGCTGGAAGCCGCCGCAGGTGCCCAGGAAGGGGATGCCGCGCTCGCGCGCACAGCGGATGGCCCGCAGCGCGCCGTCCATGTTCTCATACGGGCTGCCAGGCACGCACCAGAGGGCATCGAAGTCAGAGAGGGCAATCTGAGAGTCGTCTGCTAAGAGCGATGTGGAGAGCCAGGAGAGCTGCGCCTGGCATGCCAGGCCAGATAAGGCGAACTCTACGGCGCGTGGGATGGCGTAATGTGCCTTAACATGCGAGCTAAAATCCCCAATTAGCCCGATGCGGATCATGTTGCTCATAGTGATTGCTCTCTCTATCTCACGCCCCCGGCGCGATGGTAGTTCAGTCGGCTGGTCTACTCCGGCATACATAGATTGCTGCTCAGATGCCAGGCTGAAAGCTGCGAGGCGTCTGCTCATCTACAAAGGATGCTTTAACATGGCCTGCTGAGGCTTGAGTAGCCTATCCCAGAATAGCACATATCTGAGAACATCGTGCGTGTGTTCTGTTAGCTCTCCTCGGCGCCCAACATGGCGATGCCCTCGATCTCGATCAGGATGCCATCCTGAAAGAAGCGCGAAATCTCGAAGAGGGCCGTTGCCGGATAATATTTGCCAAAGAAGGACTGATGCACCGCGCCCAACGGCTTGAGATGCTTCAGGTAATCGTCGCGATCCTTGACGAAGAGGTTGATCTTCACGATGTTGCCCATTGTGCCGCCCGCCTCTTCAACGACAGCTTTGAGATGGCGCAGCGCCTCTTCATATTGCCCGACGAGATCGCCTGGCGCCACCAGTTTGCCCTCGGCGTTGAAGGCTGTCTGCCCGGCCAGGAAGAGCATCTGCCCTCCTGTCGTCAGGATACCATGACTGAAGCCGCTGGGGCGCGGCAGCGATGCTGGATTGATGATCTTTTTACTCATTGCTGCTACCTTCCGGTAAACGTCGGCTTCTCCTTGGCATTGAAGGCTTCGTAGAAGCGGCGATGATCGTCGCCCATGAGCATGAGCGCCTGCGCCTGGGCCTCGGCTTCGATGGCCGAGGCCAGGTCCATGCTCAGTTCGTGATTGAGCATGTGCTTGGTCATCGAAATGGCTAAGGTTGGCCCCTGCGCCAGCCGCCTGGCCCATTGCTGCGCGGCGTCCATCAATTCGATGTGCGGCACGACGCGATTCACCAGGCCATAGCGCTCGGCGGTGGCCGCATCAATGGTATCACCAAGCAGCAATAGCTCAAAGGCGCGGCCCAGGCCGACAACGCGCGGCAGCAGATAGCCCGCGCCCATATCGGCGCCGGTCAGGCCAACCTTGCTGAAGAGGAAGGCAAAGCGCGCTCTCTCCGAGGCAATTCGCAGGTCGGAGGCCAGGGCGATGACCGCTCCGGCTCCGGCGGTCATGCCGTTGAGCGCGGCGATAATCGGCTTATCCAGCAGGCGCATGTTCTGGACGACGGCGCCAGTCATGCGCGTGAACTCCAGATGACCCTTCATGTCGCGCTTGAGCAGTTCGCCGATGATCGCGTGGACATCGCCGCCAGAGCAGAAGTTGTCGCCCGCGCCGGTCAGGACGACGACCTTAACCGCATCGTCGGTACGCAGCGCGGCAAAGAGATCGCGAAGCTGGGCGTAGACCTCGAAGGTGAGCGCGTTCATCACCTCCGGGCGATTGAAGGTCAGCGTGGCGATGCCATCGCTAACCTCGTAGAGAAAGTCATAATTCATGGGCAGATGACCTCTTTCGATTAGATCAGGACATCACGCCGCCGCCATCCAGGTTGATGGCCTGGCCGGTGATGCCTTTGGCGATGTCCTGCGCCAGAAAGACGGCAATGGCGGCAACTTCTTCTGGCTGCATCAGCCGCTGCTGTGGACTCGTTTTCTCCAGCGCCTCGCGCGCCTGCGCCTGGCTCATGCCGGTGCGGGCCACGATGTTGGCAATGCTGGCGTCGGTCATCGGCGTATCGACGTAGCCTGGGCAGATGGCATTGACGGTGATGTTGTAGGGCTGGAGTTCGACGGCCAGGGCGCGTGTCAGGCCCAGCACGCCATGCTTGGCAGCGGTATAGGCCGCGATATAGCGGTCCCCGACCCTGGAGGCAATCGAGGCGACGGTGATGATGCGGCCCCAGCGCTGGTTTGTCAGCGTGGGCACAAACGCTTTGGTGACGTAGTAGACGCTGGTCAGGTTGACGGCCAGCATGCGATGCCAGAGGTCGTCGGGATGATTGGCAAACTTGTGGCTGCCCGCGTTGCCCGCGTTGTTCACCAGAATATCCAGCCCGCCCAGGCCAGCCAGCAGAGTCTCGGCCATGTGGCTGACCTGCTCCGCGTCGGTGACGTCGCAGCAGACTGCCAGGCTGTGGCGGCCCAGCGCCTGAATCTCGGCAACAAGCGTTTCAAGCTCGGATTGAGTGCGCGCCGTGACGGCAACGTCGGCTCCGGCCTGGGCAAGCGCCAGAGCAATGCTGCGGCCAATGCCCCGTCCCGCGCCTGTCACGACGGCGCGCCGTCCGGCAAGCGCCAGATGCTCCCCATCAGACATGAATTGTTTATCCTTTCTTTGCAATTAGTTTGCCTCATTCACTGGCACGCGGTCGCCGTGACTCGGCGGCTGGGAAATAACGATGAATTCTATAGCTGACTCGGATTCGTTGCACATCTGATGTGGTATACCCACAGGAACTTCGACGCCTTGATGCCGCTGAAGGATTTCGCGCTTGCTGCCAATCTCCAACGTGGCCGTGCCGGAGAGGACAAAGAAGAACTGCCAGGCTGCCTGATGATAGTGCCGAACCGCGGCAGTTCCCGGCGGCATGCGCTCGTGAATGACACTCAGGCCGCCGCCTCTAACCAGATGCCAGCCATCGCAGCCGCTGCCCCAGAGATAATGTTCCGCGCTCTCTTTGCTGATCATCGGGCTGCTCTCTCCATTTTAGTCCCAAGGAAGACCCAGCGCAGCAGTTCTGGCACAGTCAACTGCCAGGCGTAGAAATTGTGACCGTATCCCTCTTGTTCCATGAAGTGTACCGTCGCGTGGCGCGCTTGCAGGCGCTCGACGAGGGCGTGTGCGCTGGGCAGATTCTTGCGCTCGCCCAGGCCGAATGTGCCGTGACTGATGGCGAAACGCCCACCGCCCGGCCATTCGTCGGCCAGGCGCAGGATTTCCTCCAGGCCGTCGCGGTGCCAGGGAGAGAAGAATGCGCCCCCGCTGAAGAGATCGGGCCGACCCAGTGCGAGTTGCAGAGCCATTGATGCGCCATTGGAGCCGCCCACCATCCAGCGCCGGATAGCCGGATTGCGCGCGTCGGCGTAGGGGATGACCGTTTCCCAGACCCAGCGGCGCGCGGCCAGGTTGCGGCTGCCGCCCGCCAGATACTCCTCTGGCCGCGCTGCGCCGCCGTTATCCATGACCACCAGAATCACCGGAGGCGCCTCGCCTCGATGGCGCAGCGTATCGGCTGTGGCAGGGAAGCGTTTTTCCGTATCAAGCTCCATCTGGGCATCGGTGAGGTAGAGCGTGTGGTAGGGCTGCCCCGCTGTGTAGCCAGGCGGCAGATAGATGCGCACCCGCCGCTCGTCTCCAGCAAGACCTGGCGCGGGCAGGGTCACATCCTCGGCCAGGGTTGATGGCTTGCCCTCTGACATCAACAGCGGCGGCAGGTCGGGGCCAAGCAAATATCTGCTGTGCCGGGGAGATGGCAAGGCTTCTCGCTCATTGCCAACCTCAACCCAGGAGCAGAGGGTTCGCGGCAGGTCTGGCGCGGAGAAATCGCCGCCCCAGATGTTCGTGCCAGGAATCTGGGCTAGCGGCTTCGGTTGCTCCCACCATTCGGTCAGGCACACGAGGTCTGCTGATCCGGGATCGCCTTCCCAAAGGATGGTCATGGTGCCGTCGGGATGCAGGATGGGCGAGCGCACATCGGGTGTGAGCAGTTCGGGATGGTCCTTCAGTTTGGCAATGGTCAGCATCTCAGTCCTCCCAGGGCGAGAGGGAGGACGGGAACGTTCCTGCTTCGGTGATCGCTTTGCTCAGCGGGCGCACCAACTCGCGCAGGCGCTTGCAGGCAGCCTCGCCCAGATGCTCCCAGGGCGGCAGGGCAAGCTGGTCGGTGCGCTGCTCGGCGGCGGCGCGGCGCGCTTTGCCCTCTTCGGTGAGCGTATTGTCGGGCGTCAGCCAGCCGCGCTCGCGCAGGCGCAGGCAGGCGGCTGCCCACTCGGCATCGGGCCAGGCGCGGCTGGATTGCAGCGCCCTGGCCGAAATCTCGCCAGTCGCTGCGTGCGTCACCAGCGCCTCGCAGGCGCCGATCCCTTCCGCCATCAGCGCGGCGCAGTGGCCGCCAAAGCGAAACTCGCGCGAGAGCGTGATGGCCTGCCAGAGGATCAGATGCGGCGCGTCCGGCCAGGGGAGCGCGGCGGTGGCGGCGAAGAGCGGACGGCCCTCCGGCGGGCAGGCAGAGACCGCCTCGCGCGCCAGGGTGGCCGCCTCGGCGACTTCCGGGGTATCCAGGCTGGCTCCCAGGATGCGCCGCAGGGCGGCATCTGCGACTTCAAGGCGGGTGGCGCTGATCTGCGCCGGAGCGGCGCGCTGCCAAGCTGCGGGGATGACGCTGCGCACCAGTTCTGGATGAAAATTATAGAAAATGGCGGTGATGACTTCCGCCGAGACGGCGCCCAGCGGCGCGCCGCGCGAGGCGAAGTAGCCCATGCGGCGGGGTTCCAGGCCAATGCCCTCATAGGCGCTGCGGGCTTCAGGGACGAAATAGACCATCGCGTGGTAGGGTTCGAGGGTGCGGTACATCTGGCGAGAGATGGTGGGGTCCATTGGCTCGGCTCCTTGTCTGGTGCTGGCAGCACCCCAGGACGACCCGGCTAGAAGCCGGGGGTACAAGCGTTGCCCGGCTGGAAACCGGGGGTACAGGTATGCGCTCAGGCGTGCTGTGGTTCCAGGATACACAGGTCGGCGCGGCCAGCGGCCAGGATCGTGTTGACCTCGTTGGTTGTGGTGAGATAGCCGCCGACGAGCGTTGGAATGCCTGCTTCGTTGCGCACGCGGTCGCTCAGGGGCGTCAGGAAGCCGCGCCCATAGGCCGGTTCGGCGTCGGGGATCGTCTGGCCCGCCAGCGCCTCGATCATATCACAACCGTGCGCTTTGAGCATCCTGGCGACTTCTACCGTGTCCTCAACGACCAGGCCACCCCTGACGCCATCGGTCACGGAGAGCGCAACCGCGAGCGGTCTGTCCTCCGGCCAGCAGGCGCGCACGGCGTCAAAGACCTCCAGGGGGAAGCGCAGGCGATTCTCCAGAGTGCCGCCGTACTCATCGCCGCGCTGGTTGGTCAGCGGAGAGAGGAAACTTGCCAGCAGATAGCCCTGGGCGAAGTGCAGATGCAGCAGGTCAAAGCCTGCCTCGCGCGCCATCTGCGCGGAGCGCGCGAAGTCGTCGCGCACGTGGTCCATATCGGCGCGGCCCATCGCTCTGGGGGTCTGACTCTGCGGCGTGTAGGGCAGCGGCGAGGCCGAGAGAAGCGGCCAGGCGCCCTGCCGCAGCGGTCTATCCAGTCCCTCGGCGCGGGGTCTGGTCGCGCCGCGCCGCCCGGCATGGCCCAACTGGAGCGCGACCCTGGCAGGCGTCTGCGTTTGAATCTGCTCCACGCCGCGCGCCCAGACGGCCTGCTGCGCGGGGGTATACAGGCCGGGGTCGCCGGGCGTAATGCGGCCTTCGGCAGAGACAGCGGTGAGCGGCGTCAGGACCAGGCCCGCGCCGCTCTTCGCGTGGCTG
>JBJKSJ010000174.1:0-24543 GCA_046704085.1 Ktedonobacterales bacterium
GCTGACCGGCATGGGCGACTACAGCGTCGATCACTGGCTCGCAGGCAAGCGGAGGCAGGATGAGGCGGCCTTGCGCGGAGCGCGACGCCGCGCCCAATACCAGAGCCAGCCGCAGGATCAAACGAGAGCGCCAGCAACATTGACCTCGCCGCTCCAGGGACAGGCTGAGGTGAATCGGCGCGCGGTCTTGCGTGCGATGATTGCGGGTGGCGCCGTTTTGGCAACAGGGCTGGTGGGTGCGCTCGCGGCGCAAGCAGCTGTGCCACTTGCGCAGGAACTCAAGCTAGCCCTGAGAAGGTTCAGGGGAAGAGACGACGGCACTGGAAATGGGCGAGGAGGCACACCCGCCAGCAATCCAACCCCGGCGCCAGGAACCCCTGCGGGCGCGATTGGCAATACCAGCCAGGTTCCGCTCAACAGCGCCTTCACCTTTACGCTCGCCTCCAGTAGCGACCCTGGCGTGGTCATCCATCTGCCCAATAATCGTTATGTGGCCTACGATGCCACCTGCACTCACGCGGGCTGCACCGTCAACTACGATCCCTCCACTCAGGCGTTGATCTGTCCCTGTCATGGCGCAGCGTTTGATCCGTCCAACAACGCCGCTGTGCTGGCTGGTCCAACCAGCCAACCGCTCACCTCTGTTCCGCTGAACATTGATAGCACTGGGAACATGTTTGTGAAGAGCTAGCCAGGCAGCAAAGCGTTGCGGGCGTGCCAGAGCTATTGACAAAAGGTCTGGCGACAGGATATACTTGATCATGCTTCTGGTGAAACGCCAGAAGCATGTCCATTGCCCCCGTGGCGGAATGGTATACGCGGCAGGTTGAGGGCCTGTGCCCAAAAGGCGTGCTGGTTCGAGTCCAGTCGGGGGCACCGCATCAGGATTGACTTTTGGCCGATCATTGACTATAGTTATCAGTGCAAGCGCATCAGCGCACTGGTAGGCTTGCGGGCTTGGTGTAGTGGTAACATGCGACCTTCCCAAGGTTGAGACCGTGGGTTCGAATCCCATAGCCCGCTCCAAATTATATTCACGTCAAACTTCTTTCTGACGCCGGGATAGGCCCGGCGCTTTTTTGTAGCGACGCTCTGCGGTTGACGCGCCTTGCTCCAGATGATACACTACTTCTAATAACTTTCAGCCATTGTAGGCCCGCTGCTTGAGTTTGCAAAGGCATCCCAGTTGATTTCAAGCGCTGCTCACCAACCAATACGGTTGCTCGAAACACAACGCCCAGGCACGGCAGCACGCCGCGCACTGGGCGCCTTCGCTATTATGCTCCAACAAAGAGGGCTACTTCATCAATATGAGCAACGGTCATAACTGCCAGGTGAAGCACAGGCGCCAGAAACGGGAGCCACACATGAGGAAAGGATAAGGCGCGCACATGACTACGCTGCTGGATTGGGACGAGAAGTTTGGCGCACAAGGTCTCACCTTTGACGACGTGCTGCTCATCCCAGCCGCATCTTCTGTACTTCCCTCCGATGTCTCGACTCGTACCAGGCTCACGAACTCTATTGAATTGTGCATCCCTATTGTTTCAGCGGCAATGGATACTGTTACGGAGGCCCGGCTTGCCATCGCCCTGGCACGCGAGGGTGGAATCGGCATCATTCATCGCAACCTCTCCATCGAAGACCAGGCCGCTGAGGTCGATAAGGTCAAACGCTCTGAATCAGGGATGATCACCGATCCGATCACCCTATCGCCGGGCGATCCGCTGCGCAGCGCCCTGACATCGATGGCAAACTATCACATCTCTGGCATCCCCATCACCGACAAGGGCCGACTGGTGGGCATCCTGACCAACCGCGATCTGCGCTTCGAGACGAACCTGGATCGCCCTATCGGGGAAGTGATGACCCGTGAGCATCTGATTACCGCGCCAGTCGGCACGACGCTTGAGGAGGCGGCGCAGATACTCCACCGCTACAAGATCGAGAAGCTGCCAGTAGTCGATGAGCAGAGTATGCTCAAAGGGTTGATTACCGTCAAAGACATCCAGAAGAAGACCCAATATCCCAACGCCGCCAAGGATGAGCGCGGGCGCCTGCGCGTCGGCGCGGCGGTGGGCGTGGGGCCAGATTGTGAGGCGCGCAGTGCCGCCTTGATTGCCGAAGATGTGGACGTGCTGGTCGTCGATACATCACACGGCCATTCACACATGGTGCTGGAATCCATCGCGCTGATCAAGCGTCGCTTCGGGCGATCTGTTCAGGTGATCGCTGGCAATGTCGCCACCGCCAGCGGGACCGAGGCGCTGATCGAGGCGGGCGTGGATGCCGTGAAAGTCGGCATTGGCGCGGGCGCCATCTGCACCACCCGGATCGTCGCTGGCGTTGGTATTCCGCAGATCACAGCCATTTACGACTGCGCGCGCGTTGCCGCTCGTTACCATATCCCAATTATCGGCGATGGGGGTATCCAGTATTCCGGTGACATCGCCAAGGCGATTGCCGCCGGAGCCGATACGATTATGATTGGAAGCCTGCTCGCGGGCGTTGATGAAAGCCCCGGCGACCTGATCATTGCGCAGGGCGAGCGGTACAAGGACTATCGTGGCATGGGGTCGATTGGCGCGATGAAGCGCCGCAGCTATAGCAAAGACCGCTATTTCCAGGAAGGTGTCACAGATGAATCCAGGCTCATCGCTGAAGGCATTGAGGGACGCGTGCCCTACAAAGGCCCACTGAGCAACATGACCTACCAACTGGTGGGTGGCTTGCGCCAGTCAATGGGCTATTGTGGCACAGCCACCATCACAGAGATGCAGACCAAGACCCGCTTCACCCGCATTACCAGCGCGGGTTTGCGCGAGAGCCACCCGCATGACATTCTCATCACCAAAGAGGCGCCTAATTACGCGCTCAGTCCCCGCTAACACTATCAATCCCGGAAAAGAGTGTGCTGTCGGCAGGGTTGCTTGCCGACAGCACACTCTTCATGGTGCTGAAGCAAGCATCTGCACCAGCGAGAGGTTTTCCAATTTACTGCCCGGCCAGGGCTGCGCCAGCTTCACGGCCATCCAACTTCTCAATATGGGCGCCCAGTGCGCGCAGCTTTTCGGGCAACCGCTCGTAACCACGCTCAATATGCTCGATGCCCGTCAACAGTGAAGCGCCGTGCGCGCAGAGCGCCGCCAGGATATACGAGCAACCAGCGCGAATATCCGGGATGGTCAGCTCAGCGCCTGAAAGCGGTGTTGGCCCGCGCACAATGCAGCTATGAAAATACTCTTTCTCGCGGAAGCGACAGGTCAATTCTCCCAAACATTTGGTATATAACCCGGCATCGGCGCCCATCCTGTTTAGCTCCTGGGTATAGCCAAAGCGATCTTCATAGATCGTCTCGTGGATCACCGACATCCCCCTGGCCTGCGTAAGCAGCACAGTGAATGGCTGCTGCCAATCAGTCATAAAGCCGGGATGGACATCGGTCTCAATGGCGATGGAGCGCGGCGGGCAATCGCTTCCAAAGAAGCGAATGGCCCCCTCCTCCACCGAGAAATCCAGGCCAATGCGATAGAGAGTATTCAGGAAAGTCAGCAGATGGTCTTGATTGGCGCCCTCAACGCGCACATCCCCTTTGGTCAGGTAGGCCGCAATTGCCAGCGAAACCGCCTCCAGCCGATCAGGCAGAATACGGTGCGTCGCCCCGCGCAACCGTTCGACACCCTCGACCACAATCTTGCGGTCTACTTTGAGTTCGATGATCGCCCCCATCTTTTGCAGGAACTTGATCAGGTCCATGATCTCTGGCTCGATGGCGGCATTCTCAATCACCGTAACGCCTTTTGCCAGCGAGGCCGTAATCAAGAGATTCTCGGTCGTGCCTACACTGGGGAAAGGTAGGCGGATCGTTGCGCCCTTCAGCCGCTTCGCTTTCGCGTAGAAACAGCCATCCCGAAACTCAATCTCCGCCCCCATCTGGATCAGCCCCTCAATATGAAAGTTGATTGGGCGCGGGCCAATCCGATCCCCACCGGGGGCCGGAATGGTGGCCTGACCACAGCGATGGAGCATTGGTCCAAGGGTCAGCACAGCCAGTCGATTCATTCGGCCAAGCTCCTGCGGCGGGGCATGGTTCATCACGTTGGGTGTTCTAATCAACATAGTCGCGGGGTGATCTGGCGACCACGCGATCTCCGAGCCGATGGCGCGCAGAAGACTCTCGGTGATGGTCACATCGCCAATGCGCGGCGTGTTATGCAGCGTACACGTTTCTTCCGTCAAGAGCGAGGCCACCAGCATCTTGGTAGCAGCATTTTTGGCGCCGCTCACGCTCACCGTCCCACGCAGTGGCATGCCCCCCTCCACGACATAGCAGGCCACACGATCAGCAGTTATAATCTCGCTCATGGTTCATCTCGCTTCCAAATAGCGGACGCTTCTTATATCGCATGACAGAAGTTAAAGCACTCTGTATGCCAACCACAGCCTGAAGTATACTCATCAGCGAGATATGCTGTAAATGGACATGGTACTCATGGAGGGGGTGATTGATGCGCTGAACCAGCACCCGCTTTGCGCGCGCGTGCGCGCGCCGTCCAGCGACCGGATTCAGCACGCGCAATGGCGATCTCGGCTGGCGGGCGCTCCTGCGCCTCATAGACCAACGCCAGCACCACATACAGCGCGCCCAGACCCGCCTCATCCTCACTGGTTTCCAACAACCCTCTTGCTTCCTGGGCCAGCGCCAGCGCCTGCTCCACATCAGACTCCCGCAGCGCCTGGCGTGCGCGCATCACCAGCAGCCACCCCAGCAGTTGACGATGCTGCACAGCATCGTTGGCGTGCCCAATCGCCTCACAACGGTCCCAGACACGCTGCGCTTCTTCTGAACGCTCAGCCACCAACAAGCGTTCGCCCAGCACCAACAGGCAGCGCCCCAACTGCACCCTCTCGCCAGACGCCTCTGCCAGCGCCACCGCGCGCTCCATCCGCTCCAGGCTGGCCGGGAGGTTTCCATCGATCTCAACCGCCAGATCATCCTCGCGCAGCAGCGCATAGGCCAGCAATGCCTGGCAAGCCGGGAGCGACTCAGAATCACTCTGCGCCATCAACTCCTCCAGCGCGGCGCGGCTCTGTTGGTATATTGCCAGCGCCGCTGCCTCATCCAGTGAGGAATCCCAGAGCGTCGCCTCAATTTCCTCCTCAAGAGCATGGAGCCTCGCTTGCGTTTCGGCCAGACGCATGATTGGGGGATCAGTCATAGCAGATCGCCTCCTGGTTGAAGCGGTTTCTGCCTGGCTGGGGGTGGGGGCGAAACGAGCCAGTAGAGCGCGCGGGCGGCCTTCGGCTTCGGCGGAATGTGGGATCTTTCAGAAGGCTTCCCTCCATTGGCAGCCGATACTGGCCCCTGGTTCCTCATCGACGCGGCCCCTTGCCCATCGAGCGCATCCAGCAAGTCAAGCATTTGGTTCACACTTTGCGCCACACCTTCCACCATCAGATAGCCCGAAGGCTTGATGGCGTCGCCAACCAGATAGAGGCCACGTAGCCCAATCTCCGGGGCAAAATCGGCTCCTTGTTGGGCGCGATTGACCGGCCACTCTCCACGATACTGGCTGATCGTCAGCACCTTACAATCATGATCAAAAGCCGGACCGAAAATCCGCCGTAGGTCTGCCAGTGCCAGAGCGCGCTCTTTTTCGACATCATCGGAGCGCATTACCTGATGGGTAATTAGCAGGTGCTTGCCTGGCGGCGCCAGCCGCCGATCAGCGTTGCTGGGCTGCACCACACCAGCGATCCGCTCGGTATCGAGGCAATACATAATGCCCTTATGCGCAATCAAAGATCGATCACTCAAGACATGGGTCTTCAGGCCAATCGCCTCGCGCAGCGGAGCGCCACTAGAGGCCAGCAGCGACTCTGCGGAGGGCGCATAGGCAGGACTGCGTGGAGCAGCGCCCGCATCGGATGAAGCAAGCTCTAAAAAAGAAGCATCAGGTGACGCGGGCGCATCACCCTCCACCATACGCGCTGTTGCGCGCGGCCCAACATTACTGATCACCAGGGGCGTATGCAGGAGGCTCTCCTCGCCCGTCGCCTTATCGCGCACATGTACGCCAGTCACAGCGCCATCTTGCGTCACAATGCGCACGACATCATGCCGCAGGCGCAGGTTTGCGCCCCGCTCACGGACACGCCGCTCTAGCTCGCCTGTGACCGCCGCGCAGCCGCCATCCACAATCCCCGGCGGTCCATAGCGGAACATGTTTTTGGTGGTCTCGGCGACTTCCTGCGCGCTGATCTGCTCCAGGGGAACGCTCAGGGCAAAATGCGAGATGCGCTCAAAGAAGGCGTAGAGTTCCGGCGCGCTGGTTGGGGTCACATGGTATTTTTTCAGCCACGCGGTAAAAGGCAGATCGCGCTCGTCAGAGGGCAAGCGTCGCGCCATGAGCGTTGGCCCTAGCAGCACAAAGCGGGCAAACTGGCCTGGCCCCAGAAACGAGGCCACCCCCAGTAGTGACCGACAGACATATTGCCGTCCATGCACAAAAAAGGAGGCAAAGACCTCCGCATCATAGACATAATGCGGCACAGCCAAACGCCTGAGCATTCCAGCCAACACACCATTCGAGCCAAAGGGCAGCATATGCACCGCGCCAGTGCTGATCTGCGCCCCCTGGAAGGTTTTGGACGTAAAGCGCCCACCGCAGTGTGCCAGGCGCTCCAGCACGGCTACGCGCATGCCCCGATGCAAACATTGGGCCGCGCTGAGTAGACCACCCAGCCCGGCCCCAATGATGACAACATCGTAATCCTGGTTCGCCAATTGGGTATTCATCACGTTGGTCTCAGGCCAACACGCTTAATTCTCCGGCTTTGCCATATCGGCAGAGAGCAAACCGTTCAGCGTAGTCAGGCACTCGGTCAGAATCTGGTTGATATGCTGGTGCAGCTCGAAGAATTGGGCCAACTCGCGCGCCCGCCGGGCCAGACTGCCGAGCGTATAAATGTCGCGCGGGTCGTTGCGCACATCGTCGATCAGCTTCATGAGGTCTGCAATGGAGAGTGACTCATCGGCCCGCAGCGACTCTTCAATCACTTTATTCAGGCGATTCGACACATCCGCCACACCCACACGCAGGCGCTGTGCCAGCACTGCCACCGAATTATCGTGACTACTGATCGCATCGGTAGCAGCCCGCAACTGATCGCGCAGTTGCTGCGCTTCCTCTTCGAGCTGTTTCGCCTGGCGCAGATTCTCTCGCATCTCGGCAGTCGTCGAATCCAGCGATTTAATGGCGCTCAGGATAGACGGAATTTCCGGCAATTGTGGTACTGGCAAGGGCATGTCCTCCTCATTCGGCGTCTCAGCGGGCCGCAGTCGCTCCGCTATAGATACATCGGCTGGCGCGGGTTCTTCTTCTACGTCTACGTCTTCCCCACCACCCGATGATTCTCCCACGTCAGTTAGTTCGATCCGCTCAATAATGGTCGATTCCTGCATCTCCGACCCGGCCGGAGAAGTTGCCGTCGCCTCAGCGTAGGAGATGCTCTCCTGCTCTGTATAAGCTGACGATGCACTCCCAGCCCCTGTCTCTCCCCACGCTGCTGTCGTGGTCTTGATCTCCGCTTCCGCATCCTCCTGAGAAACCGCCGCAGTATCCCACTCATCAGATTGCCCCAGCGTAGAGAGCGTTGAGGAAGGCGTCCGTGTATTCGCCTGGCCTGGAACTGGCACCGTCTCAGGGTTCGCGTCCACGCCCTGAGGCTGAGCAATGGTCATCGTCTGCTCAGAAGGCAGCGCATCAGCGGTAAAGAAGACCAGTTCATGCTCGCCAATACCCACATGGTCGCCATTGCTCAGCGGGGTTGGGGCGCGGAGTTCCACACCGTTAATATAGGTGCCATTCGCACTGACCAGATCACGAATGGTGTAATTGACCCCATCAAAGTGAATCAAGGCATGCCGACGCGAAGCCAGTTGATCGCCAGAAAGGGGCACATCGTTGCTCGGCGCGCGACCGATGGAAATATCCGGCTTTTTTAGCAGAAATTCCCGCGCTTGCCCATTTTTACTGACAACCAGCTTGGCAGGCGCCTCATTCACCGTCGTAATGGTCACTTCCACCTCTTCTTCTTCTTCATCCTTGCTCAACACTGTTTCCATTTGCGTTTCCGCGCCAGAGCTAGAGACCGTTGGCAGTTCTTCGCCAGAGCTAGAGACCGTTACCAACTCCTCTTCACTTGAACTGGAGACCGTTGCCATCTCCTCTTCACTTGAACTGGAGACCGTTGCCATCTCCTCGGCGGCTGCCGAAAAAGCAGCCATCTGCGGCGCCCGCGGCATCATCGTACGCTCCAGCACTTCTGGCTCGTCGTTCGCTATCGGCGCTCGCACGGTAGGCTCCAGCACCTCCGGTGAGGTGAACACCGTTGGAGCCTCGGTTGGCGACTCAGCGAATCCGGGCCTGCTGTTGGGGACAGTTGGCCCCGAAGGGCTTGTTCCAGTGCTATAGGGCGCTGGCGCCGTTGGCGGCATAGTAGGGGCGGTTGGCGCATTGACTGGCGCACCCGGCCAGGCGCCACCCTGAACCGGCGGTGGTCCTGGCGGTGGACCCCATTGATTGGGAGGCGGAAATTGCGGACCTGCTGGGGCGGGCGGCCAGGGGCCACTTTGCACTGGCGGCGCTCCTGGCGGCGGGCTTCCCGCTGGGTTTGGATTGAAAGCGGGCTGAGACCCCGTAAGCCGATTGCCACAATTCAAGCAAAACTGGTCGCCTGGCCGTGTCTCAACACCACAATTTGGACATCGCTCCATAGAAATCTCCCCTCAGCGCATGTGTCTGCACGTTTAAGACAAGAGCCATGTTTTTTCAACGAATCCTCACATAGAAGAGTCCCCTTAAAACTGAGGCCATTATATCATGCCTCGTCATTCCAAACAATGAAGCAGTACACATCTCTGGGCTAGCTTTTCTTCTCGCGTCTCAGATATACTGCCAGAATACATGCAGCATCTCTCTTCAGAGAAGAAGACGCAGCGCAGCACCGTTTTTGCGCTCCGCCGTGACACGAGAAAGGACCAATGACCAACAAAATTGCCGCCTCGCTGGCGACAACCAATACCGAGACCTGCCTGGCAGCCCTTCATCAGCTAGCGCCTGCTATCAGCATGGTGGAGATTCGCCTCGATCTGATGTCATCATTTGACCTTCACCGCCTGATTACTGAGGCGCCTTGCCCCTTGATTATTACCTGCCGACCACGCCGCGAAGGCGGGCGCTTCAGCGGCACAGAAGACGAGCGCCTTGATGTACTCACGCAGGCAATGGACCTGAACTGCGCCTATATTGACAGTGAATGGGATAGCCTTGCCATCCTGGCCGGGCGGCGCCGCACAACCACCCGATTGATCGCCTCTCGTCATTGGTTCGATCAGATGCCCCTTGATCTGTGGGCAACGTATGCAGAGCTACGCGAGCGGGCTGATGTCGTAAAACTGGTCGGCCAGGCACACCGTCCGGTCGATATGCTGCCGATCTTCGATCTGCTGCGCCGCGCTACCACCCCGGTGATTGGGCTGGCGATGGGCGAGGCCGGGCATCTTACGCGATTAATCGCACCTTGTTTCCCACACTGTTTCCTGACGTATGCAGCCACCACAGCGTCAGATCTTACTGCCGAGGGCCAACTGACGGTGCAGGAGATGATACACACATATCATGGAGAGGCGCTCGGCCCAGAGACGAGGATCCATCTCCATCTTTGCGCAACGAAGCCAGCGGCAGAGGCCATCGCTGCGCAGAACCAGAGCGCCACGCCCGGAGAGATCGTTCATATTCCACTGGTGATCTCTCCAAAAGAAGCTCAGGAGCTTTTGCCAGGACTACGGGCCTGCCTGCCACGCCTGATCGTGACCGCTGACCCGACGTTCTCCGGTCTAGAGGATGACGCAAGGGGATAACCTGATGCAGCAAGTGAGTATTATTGGCCTGGGTCTGATCGGCGGGTCCATTGGCCTGGCGCTGAAACAGCGCCGGAGCGAAAAAGGCGCGCCATCTCCTACCCTGATAGGCTATGACCTCGATCCCCATCGCCGGGAGTTGGCCGCGCAGCGGCAGGTGGTCGATCAGGTGAGCGCGCATCTGGCACAAGCCGTGCGCGAGGCGCAGATCATCATCATCGCCACTCCCGTGCTGGCGATCCGCCAGGTATTTGCTGAACTCGCGCCGCTCATACACGGCGAAGCGACAATCACCGATACAGCCAGCACCAAGGCCGCCGTTTTGCGCTGGGCACGGGAACTGCTCCCCGACGGCGCGCGCTTCATCGGCGGGCATCCAATGGCGGGCAGCACCGGCAGCCTGGAGGAAGCGCGCCCAGACCTCTTCAGCGGAGCAACCTGCTGTCTCGTTCCCACTCTGCGCGCCGATGAAGACGCGCGCGTTGACGCAGCGGCGCTGTCCACGCTGCATGACATCTTCACAACGATTGGGGCAAAACCACTGCTTATTGATGCTGAGACGCATGATCGCTGCGTGGCAGCCATCAGTCACTTGCCTTTCCTTACCTCCGGCGCGCTGGTTGAAACCCTGGCGGGGAACGCCGACATCGAGATGATGAGCCGACTTGCCAGTTCCGGCTTCCGCGATGCCACCCGCCTGGCTGCTGGCGACCCGGCAATGTATCACAGCATTGCCCTGACGAACCGCGAGGCGATTACACGCTGGCTTGATGCGTATATCGAGCGATTGCAAGCGATACGCCAGACATTGCAAGCAGCACAAGACGGCGGGGATGAGCAACTCCTCCATCTCTTCAGCCGGGCAAGACAGCATCGCCAGGAGATGCTGGGCCTCAAGGAAAGTTGGAAGGAAAGTGGTTGATCGCCAACGGGAGAAGTGCTTATTGCCCTGCCACGAATATAACTCTCGGACGCAGCACTGAACCGCGTGGCGCCCAACCACTTGACAAAGAGCAACAAAAGGCTTTATACTCGAATCATGCAGAATCCAGCACATCATCAAACAGCCAGCTTCTATTACTATTATTGGCGTCCTCCGACATGGCGGTGGACTACTCGTGCTGGGTAAAAAGAGCTAGTCTACACATAGCCTGTCGGAGAAGCAGAGGAATGGTTCCTCTGCTTTTTTGTTTGCCTCGCAACGATTGACGCCTGCTGGACTGGAGAGAAGCCGCACAGTCTCAAACCAGGTACAACCGGCAGAGTTCGGCAGAGAAGGAAGAGGTCAGGACAATGATTATTCTCGTGAGGAACCACCCGGACCCTGAAACGCTGATCCAAATCAGCACGGTGTTGCGAACCTCCAGAATTGCAGAGCCGCTGTGTCCCATCCCAACGAGCATGGGCATGGCCTGCTGCCTGAGCGCGAAGCAGATCAGCGCAGAAGCTTACGCCGAATTGAGCAGCATTGCGGGTGTTGACCGCATCATCACCTTCTCTACCCCTTACCAGCTTGCCAGCCGCCGCTTTCAGGATCAGAAAAGTGTCATCAATGTGGGCAAATCAGGAGCCGCACAGGTCGTCAGCTTTGGTGCAGAGAAACCTGTCGTCATCGCCGGTCCCTGCGCCGTCGAAGATGCCCAGCAGCTACGGACGGTGGTGCAAGCAGCCAGAACCGCCGGAGCCGATATGCTGCGCGGCGGCGCGTTCAAGCCGCGCTCCTCGCCCTATGCCTTTCAAGGACTTGGCATCCCCGGACTCAAGCTGCTCGCCGAGGCACGCGAAGAAACCGGCCTGCCCATCGTCACCGAAGTCCTGGAACCAGGGATGGTCGAAACCGTTGCCGAATACGCCGATATGCTGCAAATCGGCTGTCGCAACATGCAGAACTTCCCGCTGCTCCAGGTCGTCGGGCGCGCGGGCAAGCCGGTCTTATTGAAGCGCGGCTTTTCTGCCACCATCGAGGAGTGGCTACTGGCGGCAGAATATATCCTGAGCGCGGGCAATCCCAATGTCATTCTCTGTGAGCGCGGCATTCGCAGCTTCGATCCCCATACCCGCAATCTGCTCGATCTGAGCTGCGTCCCGCTGCTGGGCACGCTGACCCATCTGCCCGTCGTCGTTGATCCCAGCCATTCGACCGGACGGCGCGAGCTGGTCGCCCCGATGGCACACGCCGCTATAGCCGCTGGCGCGGATGGCTTGCTGGTGGATGTCCATCACCAGCCAGATCAGGCGCTTTGCGACGGTGAGCAGGCCATCATGCCAGAAGAATTGCAGCGTCTCATCCAGGGCGCACACGCCATCCGTGAGTCTCTGAATCAGGCGTCTATGATCGTTGCCTGATTCTTTATGGTCATGGCAAAGCCTGGCTTGACAGCAACCACAGCGCCAATGACATATCAAGCAGCAAGCAGGAAAGAAGACATGATTGAATCTGGGTTAGGAACTACCAGGCAGATGATCCAGGCATTTGGGCAGGCCATTGTTGGGGAACATGGGCCAGAGCAGAGACAGATGCTCACTGGCGCCATCGCGGTTGCTGAAAATACCGCTCACGCTCTACGCAAGGCAACGGTGCGCCTGGTAACATCACTCCTTGAAAGCTATCAATTTGATCCCGACCAGATTATCTTCGCTTTCTTCATCACTGACCTGACTGCTGAGTACCCGGCGCGCGCTGTGCGCGAGAGCCTGGGCTGGCACGATGTCCCCATGCTCTGCGCCCAGGAAGTCCGCCCTGGCATACCGGATCAAAGCAGCGTAAGCAGTGTGCTGTTGATTCATAGCCGCCTGCGCACCCAGCCAGCAGAACGTGGAGAAAGGCTCTTGCGCGGCTTGCGCGGTGCAACCAACCTCAACCAGATCACCGATGAGAACATCCAGAACGAGGCACGCTGGCTCTTCAATACGTTGCTGGCTCAGAACAACCTGGACCTGACTGCTATCGCGCGCGGCATCATCACTGTCACCCCTGATCTCGACCCAGATACCATCCTCGCTGCTGCACAAGCCATCTTTGGGCCAGCTATTCCGCTCTTGATTGCCAACGAGATCGCTGTCCCCGGCGCGCCCCGACGCTGCATTCGAGCTCTGCTCATCGCTCGCACGGCGCAGACTCCACGCCCTGTCTATTCAGAAAGCGCCAGAATCTTGTTGAGACCTGATCTCCCCAGAGCCATCTCCCAGAGCGTGCGCATCGGTCCGTCTGGCCCATTGCAGGGGACGCTCACGCTGCCTGGCTCCAAATACCATACCTTGCGCGCCATTCTGGCGGCCTTCCTGGCGAATGGAGAGAGTTTCATCGATGGACCCGCGCTGAGCGATGATACAACGGTTCTCCTCACAGCCTGCGCGCAGTTAGGCGCAACCATTGAGGCCAGCTATCAGAGTGATGGGCGCTGTCTGCTGCGCATCCGAGGGGTCAGCGGGCGCATTCAACCCTCCGCCGCGCGTGCGCGCATCAATGTGGGCAACGCGGGCGCGGTGCTGCGCCTCTTGCTGGGCATCTGCGCCGCCTCGTCGGCAGAGATTACCTTCACGACAGCATCCCCCGAATCGCTGGGACGACGCCCCAACGCTGATCTGCTCCAGGCACTTGCCAGCCTTGGAGCCCTCATCACCTCTCAGGAGCCAGATGGAACCCTGCCCATCACCATCCAGGGCGCACAGCTTCGTGGCGGTAAGGTGCTGCTATCTGGCAAGCAAAGCTCGCAATACCTCAGCGCCTTGCTCTATCTTGGGCCGCTGCTCGAAGCAGGGCTAGAGATCGAAATCACAGATACGCTTGCCTCGGCCTCCTTTGTTGATCTGACCATCCAGGTACTCCAGAAAGCCGGGATCACCATCATCACCCAGGAGAGCTACCGGCGCTACCGAGTTCCTGGCAAGCAGCGCTACCTCAGCCAGACCTATCACATCCCTGGCGATTACCCATCGGCAGCCGCGCTGCTAGCTGCCGTCGCCGTTGCGAAGGGCCAGATCACCTTACAGGGCTTGCCGCCAGACTCAGTCGATGGCGAGGCCATGCTTGACGCATTCTCACAGATGGGCCTGGAGATTACGCGCAGCGGGACAGGCATCACTGCCCGCGCACAGGGGCCACTGCTAGGCATCAGGTTTGATGGAAGCATGGCTATCGATAGTGTGCCCTGCATTGCCGCTGCCGCCTGCTTTGCGACCACTCCGAGTGTGATTTTCAACATCGCCAATCTGCGCCTGAAAGAATGTGATCGCATCTATGATCTGGCCGCCGCGCTGCAATCCGCCGGTTGTCGGATTGAGCCATCTTCAGACGCGCTCACCATCTCTCCGGCTGATGCCGTCGCAGGCGGCGTCGAGATTGATGCCCATGCCGATCATCGCCTCGCGCAGGCGGTCGCCGTCATTGGACTTGGCAGCCAGGCGCCCATCACGCTGCGCCAGGCCCAGCATGTCGCCAAGAGCTATCCACGTTTCTTCGATGACCTCGCCAGCCTGGGAGTAAAGACCGAGCCGGTGCGCTAAGGAAGGTAGGAAAAGCATCAAATTGGCAGACGACGGGGATACAAGCAAACACAGAAAGAGAGGGCTTTACAAGCCTATGCAGCGCATCTTCTTAACTGGCCTCGCTGGCGCGGGCAAATCGACCGTTGGCCCACTGGTGGCCCGGCTGCTGGGCTGGCGCTTTATAGATACCGATGTCTTGATCGCGGAGCGGACGCACCTCTCCGTAGCGCAAACGTTTGCGACCTTTGGCGAAGCACACTTCCGCCAGCTTGAAGCTGAGGCTCTGACTACCGCCTCTGAACAAGAGGCAGTGGTCATCGCTACCGGCGGAGGAGCCATCATCGCCGAAGCCAACCGCAGCCTGATGCGGCAGAGAGGTCTTACCATGTATCTCGATACCTCCGTCGATCTTGCCTGGCAGCGCATACAAGCTTGCCTGGACTCATCCGACGCGGCGGGTGTGCGTCCATTGCTCGCCGCAGCAGATGGGCAACAGAAGTTAGAGGCACTGTATCGCGCGCGCCAGCAGTGGTATGAGCAGGCTGAACTTCACCTCACAACCGACGGCCAGGCGCCGGACGCGCTCGCCCTGGGCGTGGTTGCTGGAGCCATTGCACATGGCGCGCTGCTGTCGCCTGACCTGCCGCCGGAGGAGATCACCCTTGATCTGGGTCGCCGTTCTTCGCAGGCCATCGTAGAATGGGGCGGCTTGCATCACCTGCCCCAGCATTTGCAGGCGCTTGGCTTCTGCCGCCGGGCGTTTATTATCACCGATAGCAGCGTCGGCCCGCTCTATGGCAGGCCACTGCAAAACCTGCTGGAACGCTCGGCGATTGAGGCGCCCATGCTTGCGATCCAGGCAGGCGAGGCCAGCAAATCTCTGGCTTGCTTTCAAGAGATCATCGATTGGCTGATAGAAAACCAGGCCGAGCAACAGGAACCGATCATCGCGCTGGGGGGCGGGGTCGTCGGTGATCTGGCAGGCTTCGTCGCTGCCTGCTACCAGCGGGGCGTCCCGCTGATCCAGCTACCCACCACGCTGCTCGCGCAGGTTGACGCCGCCATTGGAGGCAAGACGGCCATCAATCATCCACTCGGCAAGAATCTGATCGGCGCCTTCTACCAGCCTCGGCTCACGCTTGTAGACCCGGCCTGCCTCTTGACGCTGCCAGAGCGGGTCTACCGCGAGGGCTGGGCCGAGATCATCAAGTATGGCATGACGCTCGACGCTGAATTATTTTGCTGGCTGGAGGATGCGCCTCCAGTGCGTCCGCAGGACCGCGCCTTGCTCACGCGCATCATCACCCGTTGTATCCGCCTGAAGCTGGGCATTGTCGGGCAGGATGAGCGCGACCAGGGGCAGCGCGCCATCCTGAACTATGGGCACACCTTCGGCCACGCGCTGGAAGCGATTACTGACTATACGACGTGGCTGCACGGCGAAGCGGTCTCCATCGGGATGGAAGTCGCCGCCCGGATTGCCTGCACCCAGGGTTTGCTCTCAGAAGGCGCCGCCAGGCGTCAGCAGGCGCTCCTGGCCTCCTATAGGTTGCCAACCACGTATCCAGCCATCCAGGTGGACGTACTGCTGGCCGCCATGCACCGCGATAAAAAAGTGCGCAATGGCGCGCTGCGCTGGATTCTGCCAACTGACATCGGGCGGGCAGACATCTATGACGATGTCCCGCGCGTATGTGTCGAGCAGGCAATCGCGGCTGTCATGCGCCACCCCATGAGCATGAAGGCCCAGGGGCCGCGTGCAGATGTGGCATCTGGAAGGCGAGCGCCATGAAGCACGCGGGACTGATCGGCGCTCCAGTGGCGCATTCACTCTCGCCGCGTATGCAGCAGGCGGCGTTTGACGCTTGCGGTATTGAGGCACGCTATACCCTTTGGGAGACCAACCAGGAGAGTCTGCCAGCCAGAATTGCCAGCCTGCGTGCCCCAGAGATGCTCGGCGCGAACGTGACGATCCCCTACAAAGTTGCGGCGCTGCCACTCATCGATGAATGCGATTCCCTGGCAGCCAGGGTTGGGGCGATCAATACCATCGTCAACCGCGCTGGTCGCCTGATCGGCTACAACACGGATGTCCAGGGCTTCATGCAGGCGCTCACCATGAATCCGCGCCAGCCCTTCGAGAGCCAGGGGAAAAGCGTCGTGATTGTCGGGACCGGCGGCGTTGCGCGGGCAGCGGCAGTTGGGTTGCTGGAGGGCGGCATTCGTGAACTCACTCTGCTTGGGCGGACAGAGGCACATCTGGCGGCCATACATGAGCATCTCCACAGATTAGCTGAGAGAAGTGTCAGCGGCGCCGGTCGCTCACACGAAGTACGAATACACGCAGCAATCCTGGACAGCGCCGATGCGCCGTTGTTCCTGGGGCAGACAGACTTGCTCGTCAATGCCACACCTGTAGGACTACACGAAAGCGACGCGCGCATCCTGGTTGAGATACATAGGCTGTCCACGACCGCATTGGTCATGGACCTGATTTTCAAGCCGCCCCAGACGCCGCTTTTACGCGCAGCGCAGGCGCATGGGTGCGAGGCTCTGAACGGCCTGCCAATGCTGCTCTACCAGGGCGCGCTGGCATTTGCGCTCTGGACCGGCCTACCTGCGCCAGTAGCGGTCATGCGTGCTGCGCTTGATTGCAAAACAGGCAGCATGCCTGGATGACACCAGAAAGGGTGACTGATGTTTCACTTCTTAACTGCCGGAGAATCACACGGGCCGGGCCTCACCGCCATCATCGAAGGGCTTCCCGCCGGATTGCCTTTATCGGCTGATGACATCAATCCGCACCTCCAACGGCGTCAGGGCGGCTATGGGCGCGGTGGGCGGATGAAGATTGAACAAGACAGCGTGATCTTCCGCTCCGGCGTGCGGCATGGCGTCACGCTGGGTTCGCCGATCACGTTGGAGGTCGAAAACAAGGATTGGGAGAATTGGCGGGTGAAGATGAGTTCTACACCAGCGGAAGCGCCTATCGAAGTCGTCACCTTGACGCGACCAGGCCACGCCGACTTCGCCGGAGCGATCAAGTACGGCCACCGCGACATTCGCAATGTCATTGAACGCTCCAGCGCGCGAGAGACGTCTGCGCGGGTTGCCGTGGGTGCGGTCTGTCTGGCTTTCCTGCGACAATTTGGCGCAGAGGTCCATAGCCACGTCCTCTCCATCGGGCCGATAGGCTATCCCGCCTACCAGCAAAGCGCCATCAAGCAGCGCCACTCTGCCATCTATTGGGAGCAGGTCGAGCAATCGCCAGTGCGCTGTGGTGATAGCGCCCTGGCCGAGCAAATGGTTGAGCATATCCGCCAGAGCAAGCCACAAGGGGAAACCTGCGGCGGCGTGGTGGAGATTGTCGCCACTGGCGTTCCGATTGGCCTGGGCAGCTACAGCCAGTGGGACCGTCGCCTGAACGCCCGGCTGGCAATGGCATTGATGAGCATTCCTTCGGTCAAAGGCGTCGAGATCGGCGGCGGCTTCGAGACGACCGCGCAGCCAGGCTCGCAGGTTCACGATGTGTTGCAATGGAGGGAAGCAGCGGGCTGGCAGCATCTGACGAATAACGCTGGCGGCATCGAAGGCGGCATCAGCAATGGCGCGCCACTCATCGCCAGAGCCGCTGTCAAACCCATCTCGACCCTGGCCCATCCGCTGCCCTCGGTCAATATCCAGACGCGCGAGAATATCAGCGAGGGGCGCTACGAGCGCAGCGATGTCTGCATCGTTCCGGCAGCAGGCGTGGTGGCCGAAGCAATGGTTGCCATCATCCTGACCGAAGCCTGGCTAGAAAAATTCGGTGGCGACTCCCTTACAGAAATGCTCGCCCGCTTTCACGCATGGCAAGCGCAAGCGTCAATGCTTCAAACAAGCGATCACACCTGAGCGCGGCAGATAAACTCTACCTCGTTGCCATCAGGATCATCGACATACATCGTCCGGCTCGCCAGCACGGGATGCTTTCCGCCACGCGGCTGGTAGCCCGCCTGTACGAATGCCGCATGCTGAGCATCGAACGCCTCTTCAGGAAGCTCCAGCGCCATATGGTTCAATTGATAGCCCGACGGTTTGGCCTTGATCTCCTCAGTTTTGGGGACCAGTACGATCATCTGTGGGATGCCCGCGTTGCCCTCACCAACTTTGAGGAAGAGGTTAGGCAGCGTCGGCGGCGAGATCACCTCAAGCCCCAGCAAATCCCGGTAAAAGCGCAGCGAACGCTGCTGATCGCTCGTCCAGAGAACAATTTCAGAGATGCCCACCACCTGCTTCATCGTGATCGCTCCTATCAGCTCTGCTTTTCAAGCCAGTCGCCTGGCGCTGCGACGCTTACACCCTCTATTGTCTGACGCCCGGCGAGGCTTGACAACGAGCGAAATGATATATTTGATTTACCTGACATAGAGGGTCTATCCTGGCATGCTTTCCCACGGAGAGAATGGGTCACGCCAAGAGGGCGCTTATGTCAACAGCCCACTGGGATCAACGGTTTTTCGGCAGCACGCCGACCAGATTGCCTCCTTGCTTCGGCGCACCAGCCGCATCGTCGAGGAACAAGCGCGGGCGCTCGGCCTGACAGATAACGGCGTTCGCGCCCATTTGCAACGCTTGAGCGCGACAGGACATTATTCGCGTAATAGCAAGCGCGCGCCAAGCGACTGCTGGATAGAAAGGAGCAATATCGCTGCGCCAGCCTGAGCCAGGTCTGCGCTCATCCCGTTCTGGTTCAGAGCAGCGCGTGTCTGGTCAAGGCTCTTACTGGTCAGCATCAGTTCCAGCGGCCCTTCGCCAACTGCGTCAACCGTTTGCTGCGCCAAACCTGGACCGCTTGGGGACACCAGATCAATAGTAAACGCGCCCAGGCGGAAGCTGGCGCGATGGGCCACCAGATGCGGAGCCTCATCCCGCTGCGCCAGCGTCAGTCCAAGCTGGCGCTGATAAAGGTCGATGGCGCGCTCCAGGTCACGTACAGCCAGCGTGACTCCAGCAACGCCGATGGCGCCGTTGGGGTGAACACCGGGTGTCTCCCAGGAGAGCCGCTCCGCGTCGGAAGTATCCCACTGGATCAGGAACGGCCAGGGACGACGCCAGGGCACGCTGCCAGGCACCAGCAGCCGCCAGGAAAGCTGGCGCCCATCCGGTCGCAGGCGCTGCATGGCAAATGGGCCTTCAGCTTCCAGGCCGCTCTGCTGGAGGCGTTCGGCATCCTGCGCAATATCGGCAGCAGCGAGGGCATAACCAACAAGCCCACCCTCCTGCTGCGCTAGAAAGGTAGCCAGGGCTTCTCCATTGAGGCCACGCCCACCCAACTCGGCCACATCATAGATCGAGAGGAGTTCAAGATAATCCAGACCAAAGCGGATGATGGCATTGTGTGTGCCGCGTCCGGTGTGGCGACCACCGGAGCTGACAGAAAAGCCGAGCGCCTGATAGCGCCGAATCGCTTCGTCAAGGTCGCGCACAGCGATAACGGCATGATCGAATCGAACAATCATTGATCTACCTCACTGCGCTCACGGGTTCATTCAGCTATTGATATTATATCAGGCAGGAGCAGATGCGCACTTTTGAGGACTTTTCGACATCTCCAAGCTCACTGGCTCTTCTGGTATGGCTCTTCGCTAAGCATTTCACCGTCCAGGAGCGGGTCTGCCAGCAGATTGCCGATGCCCTGAGGGCGATGCTTCAGCCGCACGGCATCGCTGTCTCTCTGGAGGCGCATCATCTCTGCACTCAGATGAGCGGCGAGCGCGAGACGGCGCCACTCACCTGCACGCCTTTCTGGACTGGCGAGTATGAGAACCATCCTCAACTGCGCGCCGAATTCTTTGGCGCCGCTGGAGTACGGCCATGACCACCTTACCACCCCTGGAAACACTCTACGAGGCAGCGCAAGGCACAGCGCTGCCGCTGCCTCCTGCACTGGAGGCGCTCTATGGTCCGCTGCGGCTGCCTGCTCATCCCGACCAGCCGTATGTAATTGCCAATTTTGTCAGCACGCTCGATGGCGTGGTGGCGCTCAATGAGCCGGGCGCCAAGGGCGGCGGAGAGATCAGCGGCTTCAATCAGCATGACCGGGCGGTCATGGGCCTCTTACGCGCCATTGCCGATGTCGTGATTGTCGGCGCTGGAACGCTGCGCTCAGTTCCCAACCATCTCTGGACAGCGCAGCACATCTACAGGCCATTGACCGACGCTTACCAGCAATTGCGTGGCTCGCTAGGAAAGGCCGAGCCGCCCCTCAACGTCATCGTAAGCGCCAGGGGCGGGATAGACCTCAGCTTACCCGTCTTCCAGTCTGGCGAGGTTCCCACTTTGCTCGTCACCACCGCTGCTGGCGCAGAGCGGCTCCGCGCTCCGCAACTGGCACCATCGACACAGATCACTGCTACCAGCAGCGGCCCCATGATCAGTGCCCAAATCATCATGGAAGCAGTTCAGCGTATGCGCCCACATGGAGTTTTTCTGGTTGAAGGCGGTCCGCAATTGATCGGCGATTTCTTTGCGGAGCAGCGGCTGCATGAACTCTTCCTGACGCTCGCCCCGCAAGTTGCGGGCCGCGATAGCTCCACAGAGCGACCTGGACTCGTCGCTGGAAAGCGCTTTGCACCAGAACATCCCCTCTGGGGCAGGCTCATCGGCATCAAGCGAGTCGGAAGCCATCTCTTTCTGCGCTATGCGTTTGAAGGTGAAACATTCTCATACACTGAGAAATGATCTGATACCTAAAAACGTATGCACAGATCGCGCCAATGTCGCCTCTCGACATTCCCAAAGAAGCGATCAGCAGCGGCGTCTCAATCCAGGCCAGCAGCAGTCCTTCAGCGTGTCTCCAGCAAGCCACCTCTCTGACAAAGCATCTGCCGCACCCTGGGCGCTTGCGCTGGCCCGGCTGGGTGGTGCGAATCTTGCCAAACTATCCCTCTAAGACTCGCGTGATCTGAAACTGGCAAGATAGGCAAGACTGCACAGGTAAGCGAGGCAAAAATCGCTCCCTAAGAAGGCGTACAGCGTAGTATCGTAACTTCGAGTGATAGCGCGTGCGCAAAGAGGTATCGCACGCGAGAGGGCACAACTAGGAGGGAAGACAATATGGCGCTTCCAATGCAAGATCGTAATCTTGAGCAAGAATCGCGGCAAAAGCGTACCCCAGAGCAGCTTACCAGGGGCAACCGCTATGCCTACATTGTCGCCGCTGTGGCGGCGCTCGGCGGATTGCTCTTTGGCTACGACACCGGAGTCATCTCCGGGGCGCTGCTCTATCTTCAGCCAGCCTTTAACCTCAACTCAACGACCTCAGAAATTGCCGTCAGCGCCGTCCTGATCGGAGCCATCATCGGCGCTGCCGTTGGTGGTCGGCTGGCCGATGGGCTGGGGCGGAAGAAAGCACTCATTCTGCTGGGCATCATCTTTGCTGTCGGCGCTATTCTGACGTCAATCTCGCCCAACCTCGGCTTCTTCATCGCGTTCCGTATCATCGTTGGCTTTGGCATCGGCGCTGCCTCGATGATTACCCCGATGTATATTGCCGAACTGGCGCCTCCAGCCATTCGTGGATCGCTTGTGACCTTTTTCCAGCTTGCCATCACCGTTGGCATCGCGGTAGCCTACTGGGTAGACCTGGGCTTTGCCAATGCTGGCATGGGTTGGCGCCCCATGTTTGCCGTCGCCCTCATCCCTGGCGCCTTGCTCGCCATCGGCATGCTTTTCCTCTCCGAAACCCCGCGCTGGCTCGCCGGCAAGGGGCGCTGGGATGATGCCAGCGTGGCGCTGGAACATACCGTTCATGGCGAGGAGAAGCGGCAAGAACTGAACGACATCCGCAAAACTATCGAAGAAGAGAAAAGAACCTCCGTCAAGGAGCTTTTGCGGCCAGGGCTGCGCCTGGCGCTGCTCGTAGGCGTCGGCCTGGCAATCTTCCAGCAGTTGGTGGGCATCAACACTGTCATCTACTACGCGCCAACCATTTTTGGCTATGCCGGATTTAACTCAGCCTCCACTGCGATCCTGGCGACCAGTGTGGTCGGCGTCGTCAACGTCCTCTCCACGATCCTTTCGCTCTTCCTGGTTGATCGAGTGGGACGGCGCCCGTTGCTGACCTTTGGCATTGTTGGCATGATCGTCACGCTCACGGCGATGGGCATCATCTTCGCCATCGGTCCAACCCACGCCGGGTGGTTCATCCTCGTCTGCCTGATCGTGTACATCATCTCCTTCGCCATTGGCATGGGGCCGGTCTTCTGGCTGATGACCTCCGAACTCTTCCCGAATCGGCTGCGTGGTTCAGGGGCCAGTATCTCCAGCCTCTGGAACTGGGCGGCCAACCTGGCCGTCAGCATCACCTTCCTGACGCTGATTGGCGTTGCGGGCAAGCCAGGCACCTTCTGGATTTACGCTTTCCTGGGAGTGCTGGCATTCATCTTCTGCTGGGCGCTAGTGCCGGAGACCAAGGGCAAGACCCTGGAGCAGATCGAGCAGTATTGGAAGAATGGCAGGAGCTGGGAGGCGCGCTAGCTCATGCTGGGCGGCACAAAACCTGATAACAACGTTTCCTTACCCAGGGGACGTAGCGAGGGGCAAGCCAGGCTTGTCCCTCGTTGATTCACTTATGCGCTATTGCCCCTGTCCTTCGCGGCATAAAGCTTGCACCAGCATTTCATCGTAAAGCGACGTACTGAACCATAACCCACTGTACGAGGAGAACCGTACGAGGAGAGAGGACAGAAAGAAGAGCCAATGGCTAGCAAGACAGCATCAGATGTGATGGTCGAACGTCTCGTAGATTGGGGCGTGGATACCATCTTTGGGATCCCTGGTGATGGGATCAATGGAATCATGGAAGCCCTACGCACCCACCAGGACAAGATTCAATTTATCCAGGTGCGCCATGAAGAAGCGGCAGCCTTCGCCGCCTGCGCTTATGCCAAGTTTACCGGCAAGCTGGGTGTCTGCCTGGCAACCAGTGGTCCTGGCGCCATCCACCTGCTCAACGGCCTCTACGACGCCAAGATGGATGGCGCGCCAGTGCTGGCACTCACCGGGCAGCAGTACAGCGACCTGCTAGGGTCGCACTATCAGCAAGAAGTTGATCTCCTGGCGCTCTATAAAGATGTCGCCGCCTACAACCAGCAGGTACAGGCGGCCACGCAGCTTTACAATCTGGTCGATACCGCCTGTCGAACGGCGCTGGCATACCGGACAGTGGCGCATATCACATTCCCCATTGACCTTCAAGTAGCCGAAGGCAAGCTGGAATTCGATGCCCATCACGGCGGCCCGGCGAAGACGCCAAGCCAGGTTGCCCCATTCCCGCCTGAGTTCTACAGCCATAACGGCGGGCCAGGGCGAGCATCCGACATCTACAAAGGGCTGTTCCCCACGCCAGCCCAGGAAACGGTCCAACAGGCCGCAGATCTTCTCAATGCGGGTAAGAAAGTGGCGCTGATGGTTGGACATGGCGCCCTGCATGCCGGACCCGAAGTGACGCAGATTGCCGAACTCCTGGGCGCACCTATCGTCAAATCGCTGCTGGGTAAAGGGGTCGTCGAGGACAATAATCCCTACACGACTGGCGGCCTCGGACTGTTGGGCACTGGCCCCAGCCAGGATGTGATGGAGCAATGCGACACGCTGTTCCTGATCGGCACGTCGTTCCCCTACGCGCGCTATCTGCCCAAGCCCGGCCAGGCGCGCGGCGTGCAGCTTGACATCGACCATACGCGCATCGGCCTGCGCTATCCGGTTGAAGTTGGTCTGGTGGGCGACGCCAAGCCGACATTACAGGCACTCATCCCGCTCCTCAAGCGCAGCACCAATCGCTCCTTCCTGGAGAAAGCCCAAAAGGGGATGCAGGAATGGAACGAGTTTATGCAAAAAGAAGGCGAGCGCGCCGATGTGCCCATGAAGCCACAGGTCGTTGCCCATGCGCTCAATGAGCTGGCCGCGCCAGATGCCATCATCACTGGCGACAGCGGGACAAACACGACCTGGATTGCGCGCAACTTCAGCATTCGCAAGGACCAGATGTTCTCCTGTTCTGGGAATCTGGCGACAATGGCGCCTGGCCTGCCCTATGCCATCGGCGCGCAGATCGCCTATCCTGGCCGCCAGGTGATCGCTTTTGT
>JBJKSJ010000175.1:0-3765 GCA_046704085.1 Ktedonobacterales bacterium
GGGATGCTGGCAATGGGGGGAATGCCTTCACCTATAAAGGTCATTCCGATAGTGTGTTGGCCGTTGCCTGGTCGCCCGATGGCACGCGCATCGCCTCTGGCAGCGATGATAACACGGTCCAGGTCTGGGACGCCAGCGATGGCGGCAACGTCTACACCTATCGCGGCCATTCCGGCAGTGTGTGGGCCGTTGCCTGGTCGCCCGATGGCAAGCGCATTGCCTCAGCCAGACGTGATACCACCGTGCAGGTCTGGGATGCATCACATGGCGGCAATGCCTTCACCTATCGCGGCCATTCCGATAGTGTGTACGCCGTTGCTTGGTCGCCCGATGGCAGGCGCATCGCCTCAGCCAGCAATGATAGCACCGTGCAGGTCTGGGATGCTGCAAATGGGGGCCATGCCTTCACCTATCGCGGCCATTCCGACTCTGTGAACGCTGTGGCCTGGTCGCCTGATGGAAAGTATATTGCCTCTGGCAGCGCGGATGACACGGCGCAGGTCTGGGATGCCAGCACTGGGGGCAGCGTTTTCACCTATAAAGGGCATTCCAACAGTGTGAACGCCGTTGCCTGGTCGCCCAAGGATGGGAAGATCGCCTCTGGCAGCGGGGATGACACGGTGCAGGTGTGGCAGGGGGAGTAAGGGATGGGTGGATGGGGGTGGGGGCTGGCGGCTGAAGGCCGCGCCTGGAGGCTGCGCCACGAAGCCTGCCTGCGCAGGCTGGGACGAAAGCCGCGCCAGGGGCGAACGTGCGCGCGGGCCAGAGGTGTGCCGTCGGGACGACGGCGCTACGCAGGGAAGGTCGCGGCTGCGCCTGGGCGACGTTCGCTCGACGGTTCGCCAGCGCGAATGTTGCCCGCTGAAGACCCACGTTCTGGCAGGCCAACGTTCCCCGGCACGGTGGCCGGGGATACACGCAGCCTGCCCACTGAAGCCGGATGTTCTGGCAGGCCCAGCGGTGCCCGGCTGGAAGCCGGGGGTACGGAAGAACGGCCCCCCCAGGACGGCCCGGCACGGAGGCCAGGGGTACAGGCGGCCTGCCCACTGAAGCCGGACGTTCTGGCAGACAACCCGACGTTTCCCGGCACGGTGGCCCGCTCGCCCCGATAGTTTTTCGGGTGGCTCTGGCGCAGCAGTCCCGCAGGGACTTCCTGGCCGCCAGGCCCGTAGCGGCGATTTCAATCGCTGACGGGCTGGCGGCCCGCCGCTCGCGGATGAAATCGTCAAAAACCATCAACCCTCAGCCCGCGCCTGGCATGTTCTTTGCCGGATGTTGTGCGTAGACTTCTGCACTGGAAAGGAGTGGAGCGCATATGGCATCCGCGCGACGGCGCAGCGGCGGCGTTGGCCCCATCGGGACGATCATCCTCATGCTGGTGGTGATCTTTATTCCCATCATCGGGCATCTGATCCTGACCTTTATGATTCTCGGCGATGATCTCTCCGTCGGTGAGAAAGTTCTCTGGTTGCTGGTCGTCTGGCTGATTCCGTTCCTTGGTCCCCTGCTCTATCTGCTCATCGGCCAGCGGCGCAACCGCCTGGTCTCCCAACTGGCGGCCTGAGCGTCGCCGACGCCCGCAGGAGCTATTCCTGCGGGCGTTTGTTTTTGCTCGGGCCAGGCGCCGCTGCTGCCAACCCTGCTAGAGCAGCGGCGGCGCGGAGAGCGGCGGCGAGGGGTTGCGCAGGTCGTAGAGGGTGAGCAGGGCCGTGCCATCGGTAGTGACGGCCAGGGTATCCGCGCCGGGGGACCACGCCAGGCTCGTCGCGCTGTAGATGCTCTGATCGCGCTGCTGCTCGTTCCAGACCCAGGCAGACTTGCGTGTATCTGTCGGCCAGAGGTCCACCCAGCCATCGGCGCTGCCCACCAGCCAGCGGCCATCCGATGACCAGCCTGCCGCCTGGGGATAGACGTTATAGCCCTGGCGCAGATCAGGGTTGGGGTTGATCGTCCAGGCTGCCGTCCAACTTCCGGCGCGCACCGCGCTCAGGGTCGTCTCGTTACTAGCGCGCACCAGGACCAGCGCGCTGTCCGGGGACCAGGCCAACGGGGCCGAAGCCGCCAGCAGCGGCGCCTGCTTCCAGGTCTGCGTATCCCAGACGCCCACGCCGCTGATCCCATTGCTGCCGTGCCAGGGCGCCGCCAGCAGCCAGCGGCCATCCGGCGACCAGAGCAGCAGCCGCCCGCACGAAACAGTGGCGCAGGGGCTGTCTCGAAAATACTGCTGCTGCTTCCAGCCCGACCCGCCCGATGGCTTCCAGATGCCCAGCCCCTGCTCATCCACCACCGCGAGGGTCAGTCCATCCTTCGCCCAGGCCAGGCCAGTAACTGGCTCGTTGGGGTCCGGCGCGTTCAGCCGGGCAGCGGGCGACACGCTGCCGCCCGGCGTGTCAATCTCCAGCGTCCGCCAGAGGAAGACATGCGCGCCATCGGTCGTCGCCAGCCAGGCGCCATCCGGCGACCAGGCGAAGGCCAGCCCACCCTGCGCGCCGCTCAAGCGGCGCACCTCGCGCCGCGCGCTCATGTCCCAGAGGACGACCGCCGCGCCATTGGGATCGCCGCTCTTTGCGCCCGCCAGCGTGATCTGCTCGGCCAGAAAGCGCCCATCCGGCGACCAGCCGACGGCATCGGCGCGCTGGCCGCCAGGGTCCAGCCTCGCCAGGACGGGCGGAGGCTGGTGGCTGCTGCCAAACCAGGCGGACCACAGCCCGAACGCCCAGAGCGGCAGCGCGCAAACCACCAGCAGCGCCAGCGCCAGCGTCACAAGCAGCCGGATCAGGTTGCGGTGGTTGCGGAACCAGCGATCCCTGGGGGCTGGCGGCTGCGACGGGGCCAGCGGCTGCGATTGGCCCCTTGTCGGCGGTGGGGCAGCAGGACGAACCTGGCCGGAAACCCCAGGTATGGCCTGCGACCCGGCGCCGGTCCGAGGAGGAGCCTGAAGCGGCCCGGAAGGCGGGGGCAGTGGCCGGGTCCACGCGCCGGGCGCGGGCAGCAGAGCAGAAGGATGGCCCGGCGGCAGCAACAGTTCGCCAGGAGGACTGCCCGGCGGCAGGGCCAACTCGCCGGGATGCGGATCGGGGAGCGCGGGCCAGGCGGGTGCTGGCGGCAGCGCGCTCATCGGGTCAGTCGGTTGCTCGCCCGATGCGTCGCCGCTCTGGCGGCGCGGGTTGCCCTGCGGCGGCGGATAAAATGTCCCAGACACGCGATCCTCCCTTCAACAACACCTATCGGCGTTATCGTGCCGCCTCAGTCTACTCCTTCACAAGCTGGTGGTCAAACCAGACCAGCGCGTCCGGCCAGGCGTTCTCTGGCAGATCATAGGCGTCGGCCACCTGGAAACGCGCCGCCAGGGCCGCCAGTGTCTCAGCAATCGGTCTCCCATGCCTGGCCCGCACCTGCTCTGCTAGCAGATACATCTGCGCGAGCCGCTGCGGGGACAGCCCGATGCTGGGCCGCGCCTGCCCGGCCTCCAACGCAGCCAGCCGCAGCGCCAGGCGCTGCTGATCATATTCCTGTACCGCCTGGCGGTTGAGCAACTCTTGCCGTTCGGCGAGGAACTGGCGGCGCACGTCCTGCTGCTCGCTTTCCAGGAGCGCGACCCCTTCGTTCAGCAGTAAGAGCGCTTGCCTGATCTGGCCCAAAGCACTCGGAGGGACTGCGGGGATAGCGTCAGGCGGCGCTTGCTCAGGTTGGGTAAACGCTTGCTCAATGGCCTCAAAGGCTTTTTCCTGCAACAGCAGCGCCAGCGCCTGCTTCTCTTCAGGC
>JBJKSJ010000176.1:0-4748 GCA_046704085.1 Ktedonobacterales bacterium
GACGGTCTGGGTGATGACGGCTTCCTCGTTCCAGGCGGGCAGGACCACCGCCAGGCCGCGCGTGGTCAGCGGCTGGCTCGGCGGGCGGGAGGTCAGCACGGCCTCGTGCGCGCCGCGTGGCTCGGACCCTTCCGGGGGTTGCTCCTCACGGTGTGTTGGCATATGTTCTCTCACCACTTGCTCTTTTTTGCTGCCATTGTCTAACAGCAGGAACCTCATGTGTCAATACGTGGAGCTGGTGATGAGTGGCCTGGTTTCACGCAAACTCCTGTTTGTATTAAACGATCCCTTCAAGGGAGACGCAGAAGAGGATAGGCTAATGGTCCTATCTTTGCAAGGGAACTGGCAAGCCCCAAAAAAGGTCTTTCTGCACAGGAAACGTGTGAGCAGCTTCACGTTCTGCCGAGTTACCTGGCGCTGGCGTCAGACGTGTATTGGAATAGAGGCGTGTCAGGCGCTCCAGCGAGCAATGGTATAATAGATATGTTCTGTACGGGGACGGTCGACGCCGTAATGGCGCGAGGCGATGCCACGAGGAAGGATGTCGATGAGACCAGAGAATGGACCCCCTGAGCGTTGGAGAGAGCCAACCCCTCCCAATTGGGATGCTCGCCAGGGCGGGAGCAATCCACCTTCCCAGCCGCCAGGTGAAGTGACCTGGCGGACGGCGCACCAGGCGGGGCCACAGGCGAGCCGTCCGGCTCCCACGGGACCGACAGTTGGCAGAGCCGGGGGTGCGCCGCTGGGGGCCACGCCTGCCAGGGCGACCAATCGGCGGGGCGCCAATGCGGGGGCAGCGGGCCAGCCCGCCGGGCCGCCGCGCAAGCTGACCCGCAAGGAGCGGCTGCGCAAGCGCAACCGGCGCCTGCTCTGGATTTTTATTCCCACGACGATCATCACGATTCTGGCAGGCGTTGGGGGCGGGCTGGCGCTCTATCTGGCGCCGCTGATTCAGCTCATTCAGACCAGCACGGGCCATACGATTGCGCGCAGCAATCAGGAGCAGGGCATCAATATCCCTGATAGCCTGAGCGGGGGCCGCGTGAATGTGCTGCTGCTGGGCAGCGATAACGATACGCAGAAGTTTGCCGGCGGAAACGGTCTGCCGGGCAATGGGGTGCTGACGCAGACGATCATTGTTGCCTCGCTGGACCCGGCAAGCAATACGATTACGCTGATCTCGATTCCGCGCGATTCCTGGATCAATCAGCCGGGGACGAATAGCTGCCTGAAGTTGGATGAGATCGCCGCAGCGGGCAACGGTCCCGATCAGGCGATTCAGTTTGAGCGCACGGTGGTGGAGCGCGACTATGGCATTCCCATCTGGCGCTACGCCTGGGTGGGGTTGGCCGGGTTTGTGAAGGTGATCGATACGTTGGGCGGGGTGGATGTGGATGTCTTGCACCCGATTGTGGATGACGCCTACCCGAACGACATCGGCACCGCCAACCAGTACGCCTACGAGCGCCTGTACATTCCGGCGGGGCCGCAGCATCTGGATGGCCGCACGGCGCTGGAGTATGTGCGCTCGCGCCACTCTGACCTGACGGGCGATTTTGGCCGCTCGCAGCGCCAGCAGTCTGTCTTGCTTGCCCTGGAGAAGAAGCTAAATACGGGCAATCTGATCAGTAACATTCCCAATCTGGCGACAGACCTTCAGGGGAATGTGCTAACGGATATGTCGGTGGGCGAGATTACGCAGGTTGCCAACTTTGCGCGAGGTGTGCCGCATCAAAATCAGAAGCAAATTGTACTGGCTCCGCCCGGTTATGCGGCGGGGCAGGGCGACATCTACCGCCCCGATGGCGAACAGACATATGCCCTGCTGCCCAACTGGCAGGCTGTCAACCAGACGATCCAATCGGCCATTCATCCTGATCCGACTATTGACCAGAACCAGCCCTGCACGGTGAACCCGGTGGCTGGGGCGTGGTCGGGCCAGACGACGGGATAAGCACACATGCGCAGCCAACACGCACCAGACCCCGCAGCACGGGGAGGCAAGGGCAGCCCGCGCCGTCGGCTCAGCCTCTGGCTGAGTCTGGCGTTTGGCGTGGCGCTGGCTCTCCAGGGCTGTAATGGCCTGAGCGGGGGCAGCGGTCAATTTCGCGCTGTCCCCAGCACTGCCAGTCCAGGGACAACGGCGCTGGCCGTCAACCTGGATAGCCATTTTCTGGGGCATATTGCCTTTGTGCGCGATCATCGGCTGTACGCACTGAGCGGCAAAGATGGCACGATCAGCGCCCTGTCGGCAGGAAGCGATGTGCAAGACCCGGCCTACTCGCCGGATGGCACGCGGCTGGCCTATATCAAGCGTGGCGCGGATTGGTCTGATCTGATGGTCCTGGCCGTCAAAGGGGGGCAGCCAGTGGCGCTGACGCAGGACGTGGGAAGCGGGAAGCAGATGACTTGCTCTGATGGGATCAGCGAAACGGATCATGTCTGGGCGGCGAATCCGGTCTGGTCGGCGGATGGTGCGACGCTCTACTACCTTTCGGATCGGCAGAAGCTGCTGCCGGACTCGTGCGGCTTCCAAGACCTGGCCGTCTGGCAGGTTTCGGCGCAGGGAGGGGCGCCACATCTGGTTCTCTGGCCGGCGCGGGGTAATGACGCCAGCGGCCTTCCGGGCGCGGGTGGAGACGCGCACTTGTCTCTGCGCCCAGGTCACAGCGATGAACTGACCTATACGCGCTATGCCTACGCCGCGCAGCCTGGCGCCGGGCTGCTGACGCAGGTCTATCTTGACACGCTTAGCCAGCAGCAGGAGACGGCGCTGATCCCCAGCGTGAGCGGTGATGGGACGCCGCAGCAGACGCTGGAAGCGGCGTGGTCGCCCAACGGCCAGTTTCTGGCCTACATCGTTCATTCCAGCAGCTTCAATGGGCTGGCGGTTATGCGCGTGAGCGAGCCGGCCAAGGGGGCGCCCAACTTTGGGGATTATGCCACGTCCACCCAGTTGTTGTCAGGGACGATTACCTATCCCGTCTGGTCGCCTGACGGCAAGGCGCTGCTCTATCTGGATTTCAAAGATAACGAGTATAATCTCTATCTGGCGCAACTCAGCTTCAATGGGGCCAGCGTTTCGATCCAGGGCAGTCCTATCCAACTGACGCAGGGCGGGGTAGACGGCGACTGGCGCCCCACCTGGACAGCCGCCTGATGCCAGAGCGGTTATCCAGCATCTTCACTCAGGGAAGAAGGAGCAGAGAGCAAGCTATGGTCACAGGATTCCAACGGCGCTTGCGCCGCAAGAACTCTTGCTGGCTGGCGGGAGTCAGCTTGTGTGTGCTGCTGGCGCTTCAGGCATGCGGCGGCAACAACAACAATTTTACGCCGAATGGTCCGCTCCAGGTGAACGTGGCCGCGCCGTTCGTGGGCAGTCTGCTGTTTGTCAAAGGGGGCAATCTGTTTATTTTGCGCGGCAAGGATCATAGCCTGAGGCAGCTCACCCAGGATGGCAGCGCGTTCCAGCCCTCGGTTTCGCCTGATGGCAGTACGATTGCTTTTGCCCTGCGCAAGCCGGGGAGCGATTATTCCGATCTGGCGACGATGCCCATTACGGGTGGCAGCGTCTCGCTGCATACCGATGATCGGCTGCTGTGCAAGTGCGACCCGGACCAGAGCGGCGTGTATCACTACGAGTTCTGGGTAGGCAATCCGATCTGGACTGCCGACGGACAGAATATCATCTATCTCTCTGATTACTTCAAGGGTGGGCGCGCGACGCCGCGTGTCAACCAGACCTGCATCGGCAACGCCCTTAAAGACTCGATTCAAGACCTGGGCATTGTGGAGACGACGCCCAACGCCCAGCCGCTTCCGGCGCTGCCGACCCCACCAGGGCGACCCAATCCGCCGAAGCTGCTCGCCTGGCCGTACTGCTATGCTGGTGGCGACCAGGATTTGAGCCTGCGCCCTGGCGTTTCAGATACGGAGATTCTGTTTACCAGCTTTCGTTACTATGGGGGCAATGAAGACCTTGTGGCGCAGCTCTCGCTGCTGGTGCTGACGAACGATGGCAGCCCGTATCGGGTGATTCAGCTTTCGCCGCCCGACCCGAAGGTGATTCCGCTGGAGCCGTCGTGGTCGCCGGATGGGAAATACATTACCTATATTCGCCGCGAAAACGGCCAGGATAATCTGTATGCGATGGCGGTTGATCCGATCATTGCGGCTGGCACGCCCAATACGGTGAATGGGGGGCCAGAGGAATACCAATTGCTTGGAAATAGCCAGGCACAGTATTCGAGCAATTTCACCTATTATGCGGCATCACAGAAGCTGGCGACTGGGATTATCGGCCAGCCGGTGTGGGGCAGCGACAATACGCTCTTCTTTCTGGAGTTTACCAACAACGAATATGATCTGTTTCTGGCAAAGGTGAAGATTGCGGTCCCGGCGGCCAGCGCGACGGCCACGCCTGGCGCGACGGCCACGCCGGGCAGCGCGCCAAGGATCACGCTGGATGGAGCGCCGACTCAATTGACTCAGGACGGCATTGATGGAGGGTCGCGCCCGGTCTGGCTCAACGCCTGAGGTAATCGACCACCCCTGGAAAAAAGGAGAAATGAGCCATGCGCGCAGCACTTCACTGGCGCCCTGCTCGAACCCCTTGCTGGCTGGCATTGGTCAGCCTGCTGCTGCTGCTGCAAGCCTGCGGCGGGGGGGGCAATAGCAACTTTAACACCCATAGTACGGGGAATGGCAACTCTATTGGTGTCAATAGCATCCAATTCTCCGGCAACGTC
>JBJKSJ010000177.1:0-10049 GCA_046704085.1 Ktedonobacterales bacterium
GGGATCCTCTTGCTCATCCCGCTCGGCTGGGAGTGGGCACGGCGCAGCCCTGCCGTCAGGAGGCTGGCGGCTGAAGGCCGCGCCTGGAGGCTGCGCCGCCAAGCCCGCCTGCGCGGGCTAGGACGAAGACCTCATGGAATCGTCAAGCGTCATCACCCCCCAACTTCGGCACAGCCGCGCCTGGAGGCTGCGCCACCAAGTCCGCTTGCGCAGGCTCAGATGGAAATATGGCCGACCTCATCGCTGCAAACGGTGCAATCGCCAGACGCCCGGCGTCTGGTGGCGCAGCCGGAGCCACCACTGCCGCGCCTGGCCTGGCTGTCGCTGGGGCTGGCGCCGCTGGCGCTGCTGGGCTATATGCTCTATCTCAAGCTGGTGACGGGCAACGCCCTGGCCTTCCTCAAAGGGGAGAGCGCCTGGCATCGCCATTTCACCCTCCCCTGGCAGACGGTGACGCTCTTCGGGGCGGCTTTCCACTATGCCTGGAGCGCGGGTGATGTCACCGTCCTGGTCGGCAATACGGTTGATCTGCTGCTAGTATTGGCCCTGCCCGCGTTGGTGCTGTACTGCGCGCTGCGGCGGCGGAATCTGTGGCTGGGCGCGGCGCTCTATCAATTAGCCCTCGCGGCGATGCTGATCGCTGTGCCGAACATGCCCAGTCCCATGTATGGGGAGGAAGTGTTGCTCTCCACGCAGCGTTTTATGCTGCCAGCCTTTCCCATCTTTCTCTTGCTGGGTCAGCTTGGCGCCAGCCATCCCAGGCTGTATCGCGTCTTATTAGCCGCCAGCATGCTCATGCTGATACTCAACGCCTGGCGCTTCCTGAACGGCATCTTTATCGCCTGAACGGACAGCGCGGGTCATCGAATATGGAGATCATCCCTTATAAGGCTCGCCTGGAATGAGCGGGCAAGCAGAGCAGAAACAAGCCGATGGAACAGATAACATGCGCGCCAGAGACAGCGCCTGAACCCGATCAGACAGCCCTTGCTGAATACGCATGTCGTATACCCTCCGCCTGGCTTTGGCGCTGGCAGAATGCGCGTATTGGAAAATTGCTGAGCAGCTTTCCATCGCGGGTCTTCCTGGTGGCGCTCGCCGGTTATCTGCTACTCAGCGGCCTGCACCTCTGGCTCTCTGGCGCGGGCACTATTCAGCAGCAAGGGGTGGGAGCATTTGATCTCACCAACTGGGCCGAAGCCTTCACCGCTTCCTGGCGGCGCTTCGATACACACTTCTTCCTGGATATTGCCCATCGTGGCTACATGAATCAAGGGCTGGCCGCGTTCTTCCCGCTCTATCCGGCGCTTATTCGGTTGGTCGCCTGGCCGCTGGCAGGGCACTACACCCTGGCCGCGCTGCTCATGGCCTGGCTGTGCGGCTGGGGCAGCTATCTCTGGTTCTATCGCCTGGTCCAGCGCGAGTTTGGCCCGCGCGTCGCCCGCCTGGCCCTGCTCGCCCTCGCCTGCTGCCCTGTCGCCTTCTTTGCCTTTGCCCCCTACAGCGAGTCGCTCTTCCTGCTGGTCAGCTTTGGCGCGGTGGAACGCGCCAGAGCCGGGCGGCTCTGGCAGGCGGGCGCGCTGGCCGCGTTGGGCATGCTCACCCGGCCCACTGGCATCCTCTTGCTCATCCCGCTCGGGTGGGGGTGGGCACCGCGCAGCCCAGCCGTCAGGAGGCTGGCGGCCTTCAGCCGCCAGCGCGGGCTAGGACGAAGATTCAATGAAATCGCCAAACGTCATCAACCGCGCCTGGAAGCTGCGCCACCAGGCAAGGCCACACCAGAGCAGCCGCTGCCGCGCCTGGCCTGGCTGTCGCTGGGGCTGGCGCCGCTGGCACTGCTGGGCTATATGCTCTATCTCAAGCTGGTGACGGGCAACGCCCTGGCCTTCCTCAAAGGGGAGAGCGCCTGGTTTCGCCATTTCACCCTCCCCTGGGATACCATTGGCCTCTTTGCTATCGCGTTCCAGCGCGCGGGGCAGGCGGGCGCGCCGGAACTCTACGCCATCAATATCCTCGATCTGCTGCTGGTGCTGCCGCTGCCCGCGCTGGTGCTGTACTGCGCGCTGCGAGGACGCCTCTGGCTGGGCGCGGCGCTCTATCAACTGGCGCTCACGGCGCTGCTTGTTGCCGTGCCGACCTATCCCAGCGGGCTGCCCTATGAAGTCCTGCTCTCCACTGAACGCTTTATGTTGCCAGCGTTCCCCATCTTCCTGCTGCTCGGCCAGCTTGGCTTGGCCCGGCCCAGGCTCTATCGTTTCCTCCTGGTCATCAGTCTGATTCTGCTGATCGTCAATACCCTGCGCTTCCTTGATGGCGACTTCATCGCCTGAGCGCCGCTACGAGCCAACAACGTATCCCTCTATGGCATGGCTATTGCAGGTGGCGCTACCTCCGTAACATCTAGCCGCTGACTACGCTGCACTAGCACAATCAGGCTACTCTCTCGTTATGCCCAGATTCATCAAACCATCGCGCTGCCCGCGCAATGCGTCGGGCCGATTGTGCTGATTCGGGCCTTCAGTGCCGGTCCCTGGCTCGCGGCTACCGGCTTCTAACCAGGCGAAAGCGCGAAGGCTGAAGACAAGCCAACATCGCGCCGCTCAAGCGCTGTTCTCCTGCACGATGGCAAAGGAGAACGGCGCTGCTTTTTCTCCGCTTCAGGTTGCATCACCGCTGCCACCCTGCTAGAATAGCTCATGGAAAAGCAAGACGGGGCCATTTTGGGTGAGTGGACGCGAGCATCAGCGTCTCAGCCAGCCAGGAGGATGCGCCATGTTGAGAGAAGGACCAACCGAACCGATGCTTCAGCGCAATACTGTGCTTAGCCTGCCGGGAGCCGCGCACGCCGCCCAGGTGATTCAGGCGCAGGCGGATATGCAAGATACGATGCTGACCCTGGCCGATCAGTTGCTCGTCCTCTTCGATGAACTTCCGAGCGCGGGGCTAATTCGCAAGCATCGGCGGGCCATCCACCAGCACGTCCAGACCTATTTTCGCATCGCCGATGGCGTCTGGGAGGCGCTGGCAACCGATCAGTTGGCCGACCTGAACCGCAGCCCTGGCTATACGGTGGCAACGGATACCCTGGAGCAGAAGCTGATCCAGATGCACGAGGAGTGCCAGCAGGCGCAGCAAAACCCCAGGGCGCTTGGCGGCTGGCTCTGGCGGCGGCGCGTGCGTTTGTATAGTCGCGGGCTGCTGGAGTGGAAACGCTGCATCGATACCGGCAACACGTTCCCCGATGCCACCGCCTGCGGGCGCGCGCTCTACCAGGCGCATGGACGGGTGGGGCTGGCGGGCGTCAACGGCTTTGAGTATGCGCTGGTCATTGGCCTGCCAGCGCTGGGTATACTGGCGAGCCTGCTGCTGGCGTTTTTGTTTGGAACGGTGAATGTGCTGGCGCTGCATGGCGCGACCCGCGCGCTGGTTCCCACCGCGCTGGCGGGATTGGCCGCGCTCTATATCCTCTGGTTCAGCACGACTGGCCCGTCACCGCTGCCGCTCGTCGTGGGCTACGCGCTGGAACGCCGCCGCGCCATGCTCTTCACCAGAGCGTTACGCGCCAGCAGCACCTCGAAGACCGGGCCAGGCCCACTGCGCATCATCCTGCGCGTGCTGCTGACGACGCTGGGCATCCTCTTCCTGATTGGCCTGGTGGGTCTGCTGGTCCTGACCGTCTTGCTGGCGCGCGCCTTCTTTGCTGACTATTACAGCGGCGCGCAAAACGGCAGTATCTCGATGAGCAGCCTGGCGCCAATGTTCCTGGGCCAGAGCCTGCCGGTGGATGGTTATCTCTTCGCCGCCATGCTCCCGGTGATCTGCCTGCTGCTGATCGCCCTCTTCTTTCTGCCCTTCACCCTCAGCGTGCAGGCGCGCCTGGTCAGGGCGCTGTTTGGCTCTCCCACGCGCTCGCCAGAGGCGCGGCGCTACGCCCTGCGGCCCGCGCTGGAACTGCTCTCCTTCCACACGATCACCCTCTTCGTGGTGGCGATTCTGGCAAACAGCCTCTACAACTTCGGCGCGGATTCCGTCCTGCCCAGCGGATGGCCGCCTGTCAGTGGACGCATGCTCGTCTACATCGGCGCGCTCGTGCTGCCCTATCTGTTCCTGGTTGATCTCCCCTATCGCCAGGGCATCGCGCGCTGGCGCGGCGCCCGGCTGCGCGAACTGGGGCTGCGCCGCAGCGAGATTGCTCAGCGCCTCAGCCGCTCGCAGCCGCAAACGCTGGCGCAGGGCGACCTGCACACCATCCAGGAATATCTGACCTGGCAATACTATCGCACGCTGGAGAGCGAGGCCAGGGATGTCCCGGCGGCGCCCTTCTCCATCGAGCGGCGCGGCCTGGTGTTGCTCCTGACCATCTTGGGCGGCATCGCCCTCGAACAACTCAACGCGGCGCTGAACAGCCTCTTGCAGATTCGGCTGTAGAAAATAACGTCGGTTCATAGCTAGCAGGTAGTAGAACGCTCCCGCTCTTGGTCGTGAAACCACAATAAAGAGCATCGCTGGCTCCGTTGCTAGCGATGCTCTTTATTGTAGAATCTCTGTCAGCGTGTTGAGCCACTCCCGCCAATGCGCAAATAGCACGCGACAGTGTTGAGCCGCGTTCTGGGGGCTCACGGTCGGCCATGGGGCCAATCAGCGGCGTCTGTTGCCAGTGGCTCGACTCCCTGGTTAGTTCGCCGGGACCTCCACGCCTTTGACGGCTTGTTCGATGAGCGCAGCCACTGCCTTGGGCTGCGACACATAGATCGCGTGACTGCCCGCTACCTCGACGACGGTCGAACCGGCACGCTTGGACATGAACCGCTGGGCGGGTGGTGGGATCATCTTGTCGTCGGTGGTGACCATGTACCAACTCGGCTTGGTCTTCCACGCCGGCTCGGTGATCGTGCCGCTGAGCGCCTCCACGCCCCACGGGACCTGGGAATCGGCCATGAACGCGGCCTTGTCTGCGTCCACGTCAGCCGCAAATGCGGCAGGGAACTTGGTCTTGTCGAGGAACAGATAGCCGTCCTGGGGCGGCAGGATCGGGGGCACGGGTGCGCCAGGCGGTGGATTTTGGATCAGTGTGGACACGGACTCGCCCTGGTCGGGGGCAAAGGCGGCGATATACACCAGCCCCGCGACCTGTGGATCGGTGCCGGCTGCGGTGATCACCGCTCCGCCGTAGGAGTGGCCGACGAGCAGCACCGGGCCGTTCTGCGCGTGCACGATGCGTTTGGTGGCGGCCACATCGTCGGCCAGCGATAGCGTCGGATTCTGGACGATGGTGACCCGGTAGCCGTCCTGCTTCAGGAGCCTATAGCTGCCCTCCCAACCGGAACCGTCCCCGAAGCCACCGTGGACAAGAACGATCGTACTTTCCGCTGAACGAGATACTCCAGCCATGCTGAGTTCCTTTCTTTAACGAGTGCGGCGTTCCTCACTACCGCAAACACAAGCAGAAGAGGCAGCTAGACATGGGCTGCTTCGGTAAGTACCCTCGTATCATCAACGGTCCATGTCTTATTATTCATGCCCGGATAGAGGGACGTTGCACTAGGCGTGCCAAACCAATCAAGCAACCGCGAGTTTGGCCGGAGGTATGTCCCACTCTTGATGCACAGCTCGAAAAATGGGCTGACTCCCTGTCTGTATCACAGCATCGCTCGTTCCAGGAGGGGGATGAGCAGGTCGTCGCGGCGGACGCGCGCCTCGGCGGAGATGGTCTCGTCGGCGACGATGCGGATGCGGCGCTCGTGCTGCTCGTATTTGGAGAGGTCGGCGGGCAGCTGGCCGGTGGCCTCGACCCAGGTCATCAACGGCTGCATGCCCAGCGGCGGCTGGGCAGAACTGACCCAGACCTCCATCTCCCACTTTTCCGGCTTGGGGATGTCGATCAGCACGTCATGCGGCGCGACGGGGCGGCCCAGCCCCTCGGCCAATCCGCCGGCCAGGGCAATCTCGACGCGGCGGCGCCTGCCCTGGTCCCAAAAGAGCGCGTCCAGTCGGTTGAAGAGGCTCCCGGCGCGCATGCTCACTTCCAGCACGCTCTTGTAGGGTCGGCGCAGGCGCAGGGCATCGACCAGCGCCCGCGTGCTGGCGGGCATATGCTCTGCGGCCAGCAGGGCCAGCAGCGAGTGGTCGTCGTGGCCGGGCAGGTCCGTCGGGCGCAGGTGTTCTTCGACCAGCGCGTCCTGCACGGCGCGCAAGAGCATCGCCATCATGGCGCGATTGGTGTGGTGCCAGTAGACGTTATCAAACATCTCCTGGCGCGCGTGCAGCAGGGAGTTGAGCGCGCTGATGCCTTTGGCTGTAACCACCAGACGCCGCTGCCCATGCACATCCATGACGCGCAGCGCGCCCAGCAGGCGGCTGACATCCACGCCGCCATAGGGCACGTTGCAGGCGCGCGCGTCGCGTGGGAGATAGTCGAGCTTATCGACATCCAGCGCCCCGCTGAGCAAGCGCACCAGCAGCGCGTCGCTGCCAGGGAGGGTCGCGCCACGCGGCGGGTCGATCAGATCAGCTACTCGGCCCGGCGAGACCCGACAATCGCGCTCCAGGATTTCCGAGATCGGGCTGCGCTCGATGATGCCGCGCCCGACCTTTTCATGCGCAACGATGGGATGGCCGAGTTCCTCGATGGCGTGCGAGAAGGGATAGTGCCCGATGTCGTGCAGCAGCGCGGCGGCCAGCAGGGCACGCAGGTCGGCGGCGCTCACGCCTGTCAGCCCGCCATGCTCCTCACGCGCCAGCAGCGAGCGCAGCCCGCGCAGCGCCAGATAGTAGACGCCCAGGCTATGCTCGTAGCGCGTGTGCGTCGCGCCGGGCCAGATGCGATAGACAAAGCCAAGCTGCTTCACGTCTTGCAGGCGCAGAAAGGGCGCCGAGCTAATCAGCGCGCGCTCCGCCGCGCCGAGCGGGATGCGATCATAGAGGCTGTCGCGGATGACCGTGACCGGCTGCTCATCAGGCAGCGCCAGCGGCCCTTCCGCGAAGGTCAGCGCGGCGGCGGCTTCGGCGCGCGCGCCTGCCTGCCCATTCTTGCCAGCCCCATTGCTCGGCCTGGGGCGCGCGCGCTTTGGGGCCGATGGCCCGGTTGGCGGCATCGGTGTCTCTTCTTCTTGTGTCATCGTGGAACAATCGTACAACACTGGCAGGGCGCTGTCCAGGGGACACGAAGAATTTACAGAATTTACAGAATTGCGGGGAATGCGCCTTTTTTCTGCGCCCCCTTGACAATCTCAACAGCAGCCGGTATACTTTGCTCATCAATCGTTCGTTTCTGCGCGTTGTACGCTGATGACGCGCAGGGCACTTTTGCAATGAAACCGTTACCGTGTGACGCCGCCAGTGAAAGAAACCGACGGCGCCACTGACCCCATCCCTGGATGGACCAGGAGATGAGGCTGGGCTATTCTATCACCTGCGCTTTTGCGCTGCCAGCGGACACCAGGGTCCGGCGGCAGGGCGAAACCGGCAGGGCGTAGACCTCTCAGCGGCCATCTTCCGGTGGGTGGGGCGAAGTGTTTCCCGACAGGCGGGCAGGGCTGGCAGCGTGCCAGACCCCCGCGCCGTTGGCAAGCCTCGTTCGACCCGTCCAGGGGATGGCCGTTTTGCTGTCGGCGCTTGCCCGCGCCGCAGCGCGAGTGGAGTGCGTCCCATGTGGTTTGCCTCCCCGGATTTCCTGTCCTTCTGGTTTGCCGCCTGGTCATTACCGCTGCGCGCTGCCTGCCCCTGGGCCTCGGCGCAGGCGCGCCAGTGCGCCAACCGCAAGCTGCCGATCCCCAAATGGCTCGCGCCCCAGTGCCTCCAGCGTTGGGTTGGCGAGGCCATTGCCACACGGGTAGCCTGGCAGCAGGCGCATCCTGCTGCGCGCGCCTATCGCTTTGGGCGTCGCTCCGAGCCATGCTGGAGCCAGACGGCGGCGCTGCCCTATGACCAACGGGTGCTGCATCGGCTGGAGGAGGCGGCGCTGCTCTGGCTGTGGGGCATGGACCTGGAGCGGCTGCTGCGCATCGTGCTGACGCCCGCCGCCGAGGTGGGCGAAGACCTCTGGACGGAGACGGCGCTGGGCGGGTGCGCGCATCTTGGGCAGGTCTACCGCGAACTCAAGCGCCGCTACAAAGCGCCGCAAGCGCGGGCGCTGGTGTGGGGGGCGCTGCGCTTCTTTGTGGTCTGGCGCGCCGAGGAGGCTGGCGCAGCAACCGCAGATGCCCTGCTGGCTTTGCCAGGTTAGGGATGCGCTGGCAGCGGCGCCCATGTTATAATCGCGGCAGGCTTCCCCACACTATTCCCATTGGCAGCGACGAGGAACATGGAGATGACAAACCTGAACGGCGTGGCAGGCACAACGCTGGGGCATTATCATGTGGAGCAATTGCTGGCAAAGGCCGAGAGAGCCGATGTGTATCGGGCGCGCGATGAGCGGCTGGATCGGCCAGTGGCCGTGAAGGTGGCGGCGCACAGCGGCGCCGGGCCAGCCTTTCGAGCGGAGGCGCGGCTGACGGCGACGCTGGACCATCCGAATATTTTGCCGGTCTATGACGTGGGCGATCAGGATGGCCTGGCCTATCTGGTGATGCACTATGCCGCTGGCGGATCGCTGGAGGCCCGGCTGCGCGACGCGAGCAGGCAGGGCGGGCTGCCGCTGGAAGAGGTAGCGTACTATCTGGACCAGGCGGCGGCGGCGCTGGACTATACGCATACCAAAGGCATCATCCATTGCCGCCTGAAGCCCTCCAACTTGCTGCTGCGCGAACGCTGGCTGATGCTGGGGGATTTTGGGGAAGCGCGACAGGAAGGCCAGCGCGGCCAGGGCGCGTCGGCTGGGGCGAGCGGGACCAGCCCCTATACGGCGCCTGAGCAGCAGCAGGGAGGGCCGATAGGGCCGCCCGCCGATCTCTACGCGCTGGGCGTGATTGTGTATCGGATGCTCTGGGGCACGCTGCCGCCCGCTGATTTTGCAGGTCGCCGGGCGGGAAACCCGGCGCCCGGCGCGAAGGCTCCGGCGAGTCTGGCGCCCCATCTGATTGAGGCGATGGAGGGGCTGCTCAGGAAGGCGCTGGCGCCGCGCCCCGCAGAGCGGTTCCAGAGCGCGGGATCGCTGGCGGCAGACCTCCGCGCGATCCTCTCCGCGCCAGGCAAGAAGAACGGCCTGGCCCCCGACACGCCAGAGACCTTTCCAGTGATCTGCCCGTCCTGTGGCTTTCTGAACAAGCCGCAGGCCAGGTTCTGCCGCAACGATGGGACGCGGCTGCCGGTCCTCTGCCCGCGCTGCGGCGCGGCCAATCGCTCCGACGCCCGGTTTTGCGCCAACGACGGGACCGAACTGGCGCGCGTCTGCCCGACGTGTGGCGCGGTCAATCGCCGGCAGGCGCAGGTCTGCCAGAAGGATCAGACGCCGCTGGCGCGCGTCTGCCCCGTTTGCGGCTTCGAGAACCCGCTGCGGGCGCGCTACTGCGAGCGCGATGGGGCGCAATTGAAGCCCATAGGATAAAAAAAGCAGGCCCAGGAGCGCCCCATAAGGGGGGCATCAACTGGGCCTGCGAACGGAGCGCGCGCGCGCTTCAGTGTGCGAAGAACGACTGCATATGCGCATGTGACACACGAATCAGACCTGCTTAATTGACTCAATTCTGCTGACCTGACGAAGAGGGGGTAGCTAAGCCATTCGATCATTAGTACTGGTTAGCTCAACACCTTACGGTGCTTACACCTCCAGCCTATTACCAGGTAGTCTGCCTGGGATCTTATCCCATAAAGGGAGAGAAGGCTCATCTTGGGATCGGCTTCGCGCTTAGATGCTTTCAGCGCTTATCCATTCTGGACATAGCTATCCAGCTGTGACGTTGGCACGTCAACTGGCACACCAGCGGTCCAGCCACCTCGGTCCTCTCGTACTGGAGGTGACTTCCCTCAACCTTCTTGCGCCCGTGACGGATAGAGACCGAACTGTCTCGCGACGTTCTGAACCCAGCTCGCGTGCCGCTTTAATGGGCGAACAGCCCAACCCTTGGGACCTACTCCAGCCCCAGGATGCGACGAGCCGACATCGAGGTGCC
>JBJKSJ010000178.1:0-16637 GCA_046704085.1 Ktedonobacterales bacterium
GCCTGGAGGTAGCCGAACGCCTGGTCATATTGTCCCAACTGGCGGTAGACGTCGGAGATCAGGCGGTTGAGCTTTGCCAGGCTGAGCGTGTCTCCGCTGGCACGCTCTTCGTCTAGCGCCGCCTGGAAGCTGCGCAAGGCGGACTGAAACTCGCCCAGCCGAAACCAGCTTTCGCCCAGCCGCCAGTGCAACTGACCAGGGCGGTAAGGGTCTTTTGTCTCCTGGTTGCTCTGCTCAGCCCCAGGAGCAGGCTCCGGCGCGCTGGTATCGAGCAAGGCGAGCGCGCTGCGATAGTAGCCGATGGCTTCGCGCTGGGCGTGTCGCCCGGCAGCGACATCGCCAGCCAGAACGGTCCAATGGATGGCCTGGGGGATGCGCCTGGCCTGGGTGAAGTGGTGGGCGATCTCGGCAGCGTTGCGCTCGATGGCCTGGCGCGTGCGCGAGCGGCGCTGCAAGGCGACGGCCAGCGCGGCGTGCAGGCGGCGGCGGCTGTGGCGCGGCAACTGCCCGGCCAGCAGTTCGCGGGCAATGCGCTGAACGAAACGGAAGGCGCCGAGCGCCCCGGCGCTTGCGCCTTCGTCGTCGGGGACGGTTTCAATCAAGCCGGCCTCGCTGGCTTCGTCCAGCAGGTCCAGCACGGTCTCCTGGTCCTGGCTGGTGGCGAGGGCCAGCACGTCGGGATAGCAGGTGGGGCCGCAGAGCGCCGCTGCGCGCAAGAGGTCGCGGCAGGGCGCGCTGAGCGGATCCAGCCGCAGGGCGAGCGTCATCTTGATGCTGGGCGGCAGTTCTGGCAGCGCGCCGCTCAGGCTGTGGGCGCTGTGGGCGCGCTGCCAGAGGCCGTTGAGCAGAGCGATCTGGCCGGAGCCTTGCAGAGCCTGGGCAAGTTCTTCAATAAAGAAGGGGTTGCCCTCGGCGCGGGCCAGGATGGCCTGTTGCAGATCGGGCGCAACGCCGCCGGGGAGCAGCGCGTCGAGCATGACGCTGGACGCCCCCTCGCTTAGCGGCGCGAGCAGCAGGAGGGTGAAGAGGCGCTGGCGGTTCAGTTCGGTGATGGCGCGGCCCAGGGCACTGCCCGCGCTGGGATCGATGAAGTCGTTGCGAAACGCGCCGAGCAGCAGCACGTTGGCGCCGCGCAGCCGGGCGGTGAGGTACAAGAGTAGTTCCAGGCTGGCGCTGTCGGCCCATTGCAGGTCATCCAGGCAGAGCAAGATGGGCCTGGCCGTCTGTGGCCGCTCTGCGGGCGGCGCGGCCAGGCGTTCGAGCAGGGTAGCGAAGCCATCGAGCAGGCCATACTTTTCTTGCTCCGGCGTCAGCGTCTCCTGGGCGGCGGGCAGGCCGGGCAGCGTGGCAATCTGCGGGAAGAGCCGTCCCAGGCATTGCAGACCGAGGTTGGGGATGAGGGCGCTGTGCCCGTTGGATTCTGACGGCGCAGGGATGTCAAGCAATTGTTGAAGCTGGTCGGGCGCGAGGGCGCGCAGATAGGGGCGCAGCGCCTCGGTGAAGGGCAGATAGGGAGGCAGCAGGCCGGACTCATACGCGCCGCCCCATAGAACAACCGAGTTGCTCTGGGCAGCCTCGGCAGCCAGTTCGCGCAGCAGGCGCGTCTTGCCAACGCCTGGCGCTCCGGCAATGAAGACGGTGCGGGGCGTGGACGGCGCGAAGTGGTCGCCGACGCTGCTCATCGCTTTCAAGGCGTGGCGCAGCAGGTCCATTTCGCGCTCGCGGCCTACGAGGGGTAAGGGCGCGGAGCCGGGTCGCTCAGGCGGGGGATTGCTGGCGAAGGGCCACTGTAGCATACTGGCTCCTGCCCTCAGATGGGCGCGCTGATGGGGATTATCCCTGGCTCAGCGATTTGCTGGCTGGTTGGGAGACGGCAGAAACCGGCGCCTGATAGCGTTGATGGTAGATGAAGATGGCGATAAAGACGATCTCAAAGAGCAGATCGAAGACAATGTAGCCCCAGAAAAATGGATTGAAGCCGGGCTGCGTGGCGTCGTAGAGCAGCCCCACCGGGACGAGCGCCCCATAGACCATGCCCACGACCATCAGCGGGCGGACGCGCAGCCAGTCGCGCTCGCGGGCCAGCAGAAAGGCGCCGATGGCGTTGCCCAGGACAATCGCGCCGATGAAATGGCTCACGATAGGGGTAGGCTCGGTGGCCTTCGGCCAGACGCCAAGCTGGCCCTCCAGGTGGAAAAAGAAGATCAGGCCGATTACCAGATTGAAGAGGCCAGCTACCAGAGCCAGCAGGCGCTCGTAGGCTGAAAAGGAGCGCTGCATCTTCCACCAGCCTTTCTGCCGGAGCAGGTGTATACCCAACCCTTGCTTGCGGTCGTTCAGCGCCCATTATACATCATAGGATCCAGGTCGGCTAGTGGGTAGGCAGCGGTAGGCGGTTAAAACTGCTAGCCAGGCTATGTCCCTTGCTCCTCGCCAGTCAGGTCGGAGAGGAGTTTTGCTACACTGTCCTCAGAGGTAGCCTGGTCAGGGCGCGGTTTGCGCGGCATCTGGCCTTGCCTGGGCGGCGGCGCTGGCGCCTGAAGCTGGCTGAGCAAGTCGGGCACAGCAGGCGCTGGATGAGTCGGCGCTTCTGGCGGGTTCGTAAGTTGCAGTTGGCTGAGCAGGTCGGGCGCCGCAGGCGCGGGCGTCCCCTGGGTAGCCCTGAGTTGGAGTTGCCCCAGGACTTTGGAGACATCAGGCGGCGGTGGAACTGGCGCGTGAAGGTGTGTCGGCTGCGCGGGAGGCGCTGCGCTGCGCTGGGTCTGGCTCTGCGCGCCTGGTCCGCTGGACGCTGGTTGGGCCAGCGCGCCTGGGCGCGCAACCAGTTGACTGATGAGATAAAAGCACTGCATGGCCTCCCAGAGCATCTTTTCCCCTTCCGCGCCCAATTGTTCGGGTACGGGCTGGCCCTGGGTGATCTGGCCGAAGAGATTGGCGCCGGTCTGCAAATGGAAGTCACCAAGCTGGAGGGTGCTATGCATCTGTTCCAGATGGGTGGTGATGGCTTGAGGGACGGGGAGCTTTGCGGAGCCGACGGCGAGTTCGTATTTTGCCAGCAAGCCTGCCGCCCACTCTCGTGTCTCGCGCCCGGCTGACAGCAGCCCGATGATGTGCGGCAAGGGATACTGGTCTCCGTAGCTGACACGCGGACCAAGCTCAAGCGGGATGCGCAGCGCGCCAGGTCGATAGTGCGGCGAGGTGGCTTTGATGGCTTCTTCCAGATATGGCTCGAAACAGGCGCACAGGGCGAGCGCCTGGTCATACGTGACCCTGGGGAGCGAACCCGAACCGGCGGTTGATGCGTCCGCCGAGGCGCCTTTGATCAGTTCCTGCACAAAGACGACATTCATGCGGCAGGCAGACACAAACGCGAGCGCGTAGCCCATCCTGGCGTAAGCGTCCCAGGGAGGCTGCCCCTGGCCGATCAGTTCATCCACTTGCTCGTCGATCTGCTTCCAGATGTCCTCGATCTGGCTTGCTGCGCGCAGATACCCCTGGATCGTGGCCTCGCTGACCTCGCCATGTCCAGCCGCTAATTTGTGCAGGAACTGCATAGGTTCTTCCCTCCGCGTGCCGACAGGGATGCCGGCGGTACACCCTCCCCACCCCAGCCGGCACGGAGGCCGACGGTACAAGCCCCCACCCCTGCCGACAGGGATGTCGGCGGTACAAGCCCCCGCCCCGCCGCACCCCTGCCTGATTTCATAGGGCAAGCTGGCCTATTCGGTCATGCGCAGCAGGGCGCCGGCAATCGTCTGGGGGTCCGTCTCTGAGCCAAAGGGGATTACCCTGACGTGCGTGTTTTGCGCCTCGATGCCCTTATAGGCGCGCAGCGCGCGATCATGCTCGTCGCCAAAGCCGAGGATGGCAAGAGCAATATACATCGTGCCGCCTACCTGTGCAATAGCTCTGGCAAAAGCGTCGGTGTCTTCGGCCTCGCCATCCGTGATGACCAGGGCCAGCAGGAGCGGGCGTTGGTCCGCTGGTTGCGAGCCAAACTCATCCTTGTAGGTTTCCAGCAGCTTTTGGAAGCCGGGCATGATGTAGGTGCCTCCGGCCCAGCGAATCCGGCTCCATTTTTCCGAGAGGTTGTTTGGGTTGAGGTCTTCGAGATCATATGCCTGGCCGCCTGCGAATGTGACCGTGCGCAGACCACCGCCGCCCTCCTCGTGGGCCGCCTGGGTGTCCTCCTTGGCAAGTTCCGAGACTACCAGGCGAATGGCCTCTTTGATTGTTTCTCGGCGCGGCGTCTGGTCGTTGGCCGCCGTCGGATAGTTCATCGAGCCGGTCGTATCCAGCAAGAGCATGGGTTCTTTTTCTTCTCCCGGCTGCCCAAACGGAGCAGGCGAAGAGGAACTGGTTGGGGTAGACATGAAAAGTGTCTCCTTTCACAACACGCTAGTGTTTCATCCCTTCCTGGGCCTCTAAAGTGATACGGCGCCTGACCACCCAGGGTTGCGTTCCCGCGCTGGTGGTGGGGTTTCGGCGCCATATGAACCTTGCCGCATGAGATATACCAAGCCCGTCAGGACGGTTGAGCCAGGACGTGGCGCTAGACGCGATCCAGGATACGATCACCGCCGGAGATGTTGCGCATCTTGAAGGGGGCAGGGGTGGTTGCCAGTTGCCAGGCGCGTAGCCGCCAGCCGGGATAGAGGAACCAGGGTTCAGACAAGAGATAGTTTCCAATCTCTAGCGAACTATTGATTGGTCGGTACAATTTACGCCGCCGCCAACGCATCGGGTTGGACTGACCGGGCCAACGTCAACCATACGGGGCGAACTACGACGCCCTCTATCCCGTTGGCAAATGCCGTCGGGAGTGCTTTACGCAGGATGTTGTAGGAGCCATTCACATCCGCATTGAGACAGCGCCCATCCTTGGTGCGATACAGCCCGCGCTTGATGCGCTTGCCACTGAAAGTGTGCTGACCTGCCTGCTTGGGATCGTAGGTCGGGATGGGATCACCGTCCAGGAAAGATGCCTTGCTGGTATAGCTTTCCTCTTGCAGCCCAAGCTGGATGCCTGCAAGCTTCGCCTTGTACTCCAACAGGGCGATGAAGCGGGCATGGGGCAGGTTCGCGAAGTGCTGATTGTTCACCCGGCCTAACTCCGCTTCCTGCTTCCAGCCCGGGTTCTTGCCCACCACCAGCGTGCCAATGCCTTCCGCCACCAGCAGCGCAATGATGGCTTTGCTAGCTTCATGCAGATACTGGTTGATGCGGCGCGTCCGTCTGGTGGTCAATCGTTCCATCCGCTTGCTGGTCCCTGGATGGCCCAACGCTTCCTGCAACTGTGCCCGCCGCTTGTTATAGAACTGGTTGATAGACTTGATCGGACGCCCGTTAACCAGCCGGGGCACAAAGCCCTTCTGGTTTGAGGTTAGCGCCGCCAGGTTGTCAACGCCAATGTCTACCGCTGCATAGCGGGCCGGATTGCCAGCAGGCGCCGCTTCCTGCCGCTCGTACACCACTTCGACCACGTAGGAACCGATCCGGGGCACGATACGCACACAAGCAATGGAAGTTGGGCATTGCTGTGTTTGGATGCTGATGGGCAACATGGAGGGCTGAATCAGTCCCGCTTTCAAGCCAGGCCGGGAAAGCGCCTGCATCGTGTAGACCAGGGCATAGCGGCCATCAGTCTTATGCTTGTAGCGGGGCATCTTGGGAGGCTTCCTGAACTTGGTGGGGTCTTCCCGGTAGGCTTGACACGCGGCAAAGTAGCTTTGCCAGTTCTTATCCAGCAGGCGCAGGACTTGCTGCGCCACTTTGGTAGGCAATGCCTGATAGGCCTCATGGCCTTTCATCTGGGCATAGACCGCGTAGTAGTCCAGGTAACGGTGTTCCAAGATGTAGGCTTGGCGCACCAGATACAGCGCCGCGTTGTAGAGGTTCTTGGCCTTGAAGGCGGCGGCGTCAATGGGGGCAAAGCGGGGGTCTTTGCGGTCAATGACATGCTGCTCAACCAGGTGCATCGCTGCCCTCGCTTTCGCCTGCTTCCAACGCCCGGATGATGGTCTCCGTTTTGCGTTTGGCCCGGCGCTGGCCGTAGAGTCGCGCGGTGAAGGAGGAGAGAATCGCGGTCAGGTCAGCGAGCAAATCCTCTTGCCCATTCTCCGCCAGATTGACTACCTCGATAGCGCGCCCCTGGCTTTTGAGCAAGGTATCCAGATAACGGAAGCCAAAGCGCGTCAAGCGGTCCTGATGCTCTACCACGATCAAACCAATAGACTGATCTTCCAAGAGGGCCAGCAGTTTGGGCCGGGCATCGTTCACTCCAGAGCCAATTTCCTTGACAATCTTGCTCACCTGATAGCCTTTGGCGGCACAATAAGCCGCCAGGCGTTCGGCCTGGCTGTCCAGGTTGGGCTTATTCTCAGCAGAGGAGACACGGGCGTAAATTGCCACGCGCTGGGGTTTCGCTTCCGGTGTGGCCTGTCCTTCAGTGATGATAATGGTGTGCGGCCCGATGCGTTGGCCCTGGATTTTGCCATCCCGGAACCAGCGCCAGGCGGTCTCATAGCGCACGCCCATCTGTTGAGCGTAGTCAGCAAGTTTCATACAAATATTCTAGCACAGCCTTACATAGATAGTCAAGGATATACAAGAATAGACTATGAATCCTACGAACGTTTACAATACATGCCAGCGCCTCCTCACTTCTGCGGATACGCCGAAACCAGGGGCAGGGCAAGCGGCTCTGTCGATGGCAACCGGGCAAAACAGCTTGACAGATGGGGGAGCCGCTGCTATGCTAAGGCAGGATCGGAATGAGAAAAAAACACCCACGCTGTTCTTCCCGGCTTGTGTGAGGAACCTTGATGCGTTAAGCTGCTTACGCTGCAACATCCTGCTGGACTGGCGCCAATGCCCGCGCGCCTCCGTCGCCCTCTCTGGCGTCTTGATGGTACTCTGCTGAGAGCAGGATACGGACAGAGAGGAATGTGTGATTATGGCCCAAATTGCCCCCGTTTTGATTGAGCCGCTGCGCCCCGACCATCTGCCACAGGCGCAGCTTCTGGTGAACCTCCATCTGGGCGCGCTGCTGCCTGGGTGGGCGCTGCCAGCGGATTTCATTGCCAGCCGTCTCCAGCGCGACCCTGGAGAGGCCGTCGTGGACCCCTGGGTGCGCGAGCGCGTGACGCTCTGCGCGCTTGTCCAGCAGCGTGTGGTCGCGGTCGCGCATCTGCTGCGCTATGGAACTGGCGCGGAGGTCAGCGACTGGTATCGCGGCTGCGGCGAGATCGCCTGGTTTCTGGCCTGGCCGGATGCCAGCAAGGCTGCGTTAGCCCTGCTCGCCGCTGCCCAGCGCCAACTGACGACCTGGCAGGCGCGGCGCGCTTATGCCTGGGGGCTGGGATTGCCGGTTAGCCCCTTTGTGGGCGTGCCGGATGTCTGGCCGCACATTGCGGATGCCCTGACGGCGGCAGGCTATCATCCCAACCCTGGCCGCGAAGAGGTTATCTATGCTGGCGCGCTCGACCAGATTCCACAACCTGCGGCTGCTCCACTGCCGGGCCTGACGGCGCGGCGCACGATGGGCGGCATCGTTGGCGCGCGCTTCAGTGCCCTGCTGGACGGCCAGGAGGTTGGCTGCTGTGAGTGCGGTTCGGACCTGACGATGGGTGGGGCGCTTCCGGCGCTGCGCGGCTGGGGAGAACTCTCCGAACTTCAGGTGAGTGAACCCTGGCGGCGGCGTGGCATCGGCACATGGCTGGTGCAGCAGGCGGTGGCCTGGCATCGCCTGGGCGGCGGCGACCGCATGGCGCTGGCGGTGACGGCGGAAGATGAGGCCGCCGGAGCCGGGCGCTTCTATCAGCGCCTGGGCTGGGCGCCGCTGGTGCGCGAGCGCCTGGGCTGGGAGTGGTCGGCCAGTGGGGCTGGCGGCTGAAAGCCGCGCCTGGAGGCGCTGCGGCGCCACGAAGCCCGCCTTCGCGGGCTGGGACGAAGCGCCCCAGGGACGGCCCAGCTAGAAGCCGGGGTACAGGCGGACGGCCCAGCTAGAAGCCGGGGGTACAGGGAACGCCCGGCTAGAAGCCAGGGGTACACACGCGGGCAGACTGGCGCTTGCAAAGCGAGCCAGGGGAGGCATGGTTGCCTCCCCTGGCTCGCGGAAATACTCAGTCTACCCAATAAGGCTTACGGCATGACCTGGCGGATGGCGACCTGGCGGGCGTGCAGCGTGGCCTGCTCTTCGGCAGCCTTAATGGCGTGATCGAGCATGGCGATCTGGCGCTGCACGATGGTGATCGATTTCTCGATTGCCCCGGCTTTCTGGAGCGCGGCAAGCTGCTCAAGCTGCTCGTTGCGCTGGGCGTAGAGGTGTTTGAGAAGCTGACGGTCTGTTTCTAGCTGCCAGAGCGGCGCTTCCTCTGCTGCTGCGACGGTCTGGTCGCCGCGCTGGTCTGGCGGCGTTTGCGGGCTGATCGTTTGATTCATATGGGTTGCTCCTTTATATTTGCTGCTATATTTGCTGCGATCAGAGATGTTCTAAAACCTCATCGGGTGTTTCGGGAGGGGGAAACTCTTCGAGGTAGAGTTCAGTAGCTTCTTTGAGATTGGCGAGCGCCTCTTCGATGGTGGTTCCCTGGCTGGCTGTGCCCACTTCGGGGCACTCTGCAACGTAGAGATTTTCTTCTGTATAGATAATGGCAGTGAATGTTCGCGCGCCCATGTTCAGTCCCTCCCGCTCACTTTGTACCAAAAAAGCTGATAGAGATCAAGGCTCGATCTGGCTCAGCCATTTATGCGCTGGGGAAAGTCGGCGGAGCGCCGCAGACAGAGGTGCATCAAGCGCCTGCCAGGCGTGGCCGCCAGAGTTCCAGCGTGCGCTGCTCGCCGCCAGTGGCGATCTGCGCGCCATCGGGGGACCAGGCCAGCGTAGAGATCGGGCTGGCGCAGCGATGGGAGGCGAGCGTTTCGCCCGTGCTGGCGCTCCAGACCAGCACGGTGGCGTCGCTGGCGGAAGCCAGGCGCTTGCCATCAGGCGACCACTTGATCGCGCTCACCCAGAGGTGGTTCCGGGGATCTGCGCCAGGGGTGTGGCCGCGATAGGTGAAGAAATGGCGTCCGCTGCTGGCGTCCCAAAGGTGGATGGTCTCGTCGCTGGAGGAAGCGATAGTGCGGCCATCGGGCGACCAGGCCAGGGCGCGCACCCAACTGGCGTAGTGTTGATAGGTCAGCAGGGTTTCGCCGCTGAGGGTATCCCAAAGCTGCACGCGCTCGTCCCCGGCGCAGGAGACGATGCGCTTGCCGTCGGGCGACCAGGCCAGGGCGGCGATGAAGCCGCAGGAGAGGTCGTGCCCGCGATAGGTGCGCAGGATAGCGCCGCTGGTACTGTTCCAGATTTGCACGCTGCTGTCGAAGCCACCGGAGGCGACGCAACTGCCGTCGGGCGACCAGACGACGGCGGAAACCAGATCGGTATGTCCCTGATAGGTGAGCAGCGCGCTCTCTGTGCCTACCTGCCAGATTTGCACCGTATGGTCCAGGGCGCTGGAGGCAATGCGCTTGCCGTCGGGCGACCAGGCGACGGCGGTCACGCCCTGATCGTGGCCGCGATAGGCGAAGAGAAGATAGCCGCTGGCGGCGTCCCAGACCTGCGCAACGCCATCGCGTCCGCCGGAGACAATGCAGCGGCCATCGGGCGACCAGGCAATCGAGCGCATGGCCGGGAGCGCGTCCTGCCCGGTGGTGGTCTCATCGTAGCCTGTTTTCATCACAGCGCCATCCTTTCTTTCGTGCGATTCTATCCTGTATGCAGGCATCCACTTTTCAGCTATAGGATACCAGACCGGCGCTGCTACGTCAAGTCAGGCTGGCTCCCAGACCTGCACCGTGTTGTCGTTTCCGCCAGAGGCGATCAGCCGACCATTCTGCGACCAGGCGACGGCGCGCACGGTTTCGGTATGGCCGCTGTAGGTCCAGAGCAGCTTACCTGTCGTGGCCTCCCAGACCTGCACGTCGGCGCTGGCCGAGGCGATCAGCTTGCTATCGGGCGACCAGGCAACAGAGGTGGCCCAACTGGTATGCCCGCTGTAGGTGTAGAGCAGCGTGCCTGTCGCGGCCTCCCAGACCTGTACCGTTTTGTCGTCGCCCGCCGAGGCGATCTTGCTGCCATCGGGCGACCAGGCCAGCGCGTTGACCAGGCCGGTATGCCCCTTATAAGCGCGCTGCGTGTCAGCCGTCGTTGCGTCCCATATCTGGACCGTGCCATCGGCGGAGGCCGAGGCGATGCGGCTGCCGTCTGGCGAGTGGGCCAGCGCGGCGATCCAGTTGGTATGGCCCGTATACGTGAGCAGCGTTTTGCCTGTCGCCGCGTCCCAGAGCAGCGCCTTCGGCTCGTTGCCTGCCGAAACGAGGCGAGCGCCGCCCGGCAGCCAGATCAGCGCGAAGACTTCCTTGGTGTGGTCGCTGTAGAGCAGCAGCGCCTTCTTTGTCGCTACCTCGCCGATCTGCGCCGTCTTATCGGCGCTGGCCGAGGCGAGTTGGCTGCCATCGGGCGACCAGGCCAGGGCGTTGACGACGCTGGCGTGGCGGCGATAGCCCAGCAGCACTTTGCCGCTCGTTGCGTCCCAGATTTGCACGGTCTTGTCGGCTCCGGCGGAGGCGATTCTGGTTCCATCGGGCGACCAGGCGAGGGCGAAGACCGAATCTTTATGCCCCTTGAAGGTGAGCAGGGTGGTGGTGTGCGGGTTAAGCAGCGCCTGGGCGGCTTCTTTGCCACGATGGGCCAGAATGTTTTGCGGCTCAAGCTCGATGGCATAATCAAAGGCGGCAATGGCGTCGTCGGCGCGCTTGAGGCCGACGAGCGCGTAGCCTTTCGCCCGGAAGGCGGCGGCGGCGACCTCGCGGTAGAACGAGTGATCTTTGCCGATCAGCGTGATGGCCTGTTCTGCCGAGGCCAGCGCGTCGCTGGCGCGCTTCAGCCCGTTGAGCGCGTAGGCTCGGCCAATATAGGCCCAGATAAACGTGGGGTGCAATTGGATGGCGCGCTCGAAGGCGGGGAGCGCCTCGTCATGGCGGTTGAGCGCGAAGAGCATCTGGCCCTTGTTATACCAGGCGTCGGCGTCGGCGGGGTCTTGCCCAATGGCCTGCTCGGCCTCCTTCAGTTGCTGCGCGTACTGCTGGCGCTGCTGCGCGGCGGCGTCCTCGGCTTTGGGCTGGCGCGTTTTCTGCTCGGCTTTCGGCGCCTCGCTGGCCTGCGCGGGCGCGGCTTCTGGAGTTGCTGGCTCTGGCTCTGGGGTTGGTTCGATGGGCGGGCGCGGCGGCTGTTTGGGAACCGGCTGCTCGGTCAGATCGAAGAGCAGACTATCGGGCGCGCGCAGATAGAGGACGGGTGTGCCCCACTCCAGCGTCTGCGCCGTACTCAGGCTGATCGCCGTGCGCGCCTCGCTGACGGCGGCGTCCACCGGCAGGCCGTGCGCCAGCGCGCGATAGAAGGTGCGCGTCAATTGGATGGCGGCGCGGTCGGTGATCTCGTATTGCATTGCCAGCACGGCGGGGATGCCGCGCCGCGCCAGGGTGGCCGCCGCGCTGGAGAAGAGGTCGCGGCTGCTGCTCTTGCCGCCCTCGCAGGCGTTGAGCAGAACCAGCCGCAGCGCGCTGTGGTTTGCCAGCAGACGGCCCACCTGGGTGGCGCTCAGCAGGTTCATCTTGCCCGCCTCGTCGGCCAGGGCCAGCACGCCCTCTTCGCTGCGCGTGTCGAAGCCACCGTGCCCGATGAAGTGGAAGATGTGCCAGGGTCCGCCCCACATGGCTTCCTGCAAGTCTTCCCAGGTCTGGCCGGCCAGCCAGGTCAGTTCGACCTGCCCGGCCTCTTGCAAGGTTGCCAGCGCCTGCTGCATGCGCTCTTTTTCGCGGGCCACGTCCAGTGTGTCCAGGTCGCTGGGGCTGGAGATCATCCCCAGGATGCGCAGCGGCGGCGTGACCTTGAGTGGCTGGATGGGCTGGACGGTTTCGAGATAGCGCACGAGCGGCGTGCTGCGCGAAAGGCAGACGTACTCTCCCTGGCGCGGGTCGTAGAGATATTCCCAGGGCAGCGCGGCCAGTTCTGGCGCCTGGATGCGCAGGCGCAGGCGCACGCCTGGCAGTCCCTCCTGCGCGGCGCGCGCCCGGCTCTCATCAAAGAGATGCAGCGCCTTTCCATGCAGCAGCGCCTCGAAGAGTTGATGCCCGAAGTCCTGCACGGCCTGCTCTTCCTCGGAGAGTACCCGACGGTGCAGGTTGGCCGAGCGCAGCAGCGCGATTTGCAGGTCTTTCAAGCGGCTTTGCAGCAGCGTTTCATCGAAGGGGAAGCGCATGGTCAGGCGCGCTTCGCCCGCCGCCGAGCGTACCGTGACCGGATACTCGCGCCCACTGCCGGGGCCGATCTCCAGATCAACATCCAGGTACTGCATAGTCCTCATCTCCAGTGCCATCAGGCAGAGCGGCGCGCCGCCGCGCTCATTGCGGTGCAGGCGCACACTATTTCGCGCATAGGATACCAGACCGGCACTGCTGAGTCAAGGCTGCCGGGTATTTCCTCGCTGAGGAAAATACGGTACACTGCACTCAGACGAAGCTAGCTTATCATCAAGGAGATCAGTGAAGATGCCTGCAACTCAGTTTGATATTGTCGTGGCTGGCGGAGGGCATAACAGCCTGGTCACAGCCGCGTATCTGGCAAAGGCGGGCTATGCCTGCCTGGTGCTGGAGGCGCGCCCCGTGATTGGTGGCAACACGATGACCGAGGAACTGACCCTCCCTGGCTTCCAGCACGACACCTGCTCGACTGCCCACGCGATCTTCATGGAAAGCCCCATCTGGCGCAATCAGGAGTTGCCGCTGGCCGAGTACGGGCTGGAATACGTCCAGACGGACCCGGCATCGCATGTGGTCTTCGCCGATGGCGCCTCGCTGACCCAATGGCTCGACATCGACCGCACCTGCGAGGAGATTGCCCGGTTCTCGCGGAAAGATGCCGACGCCTATCGCAAGATGATCACGGAGTGGCGCAGCGTGGCGCCGATCTTCAACAAACGGCGCTATACTCCGGCGGGCTGGGATTCGTCCGCCGCCGACGAACTGGCGGCGCATCCCCAGGGCGCGATCTGGATGCGCCGCCAGGCGCTCTCGGCCTGGGAGATCATCGACGCGGCTTTTGAGGATTGGCATATCAAATCGTGGATGATCTGGTTTGCCGAGGGCACCTTGCAGCCCGCTGAGCGGCCCGGCACGGGCCTGCTCGCCTACTCGTTCGTGGCGGGACGCCAGCGCAGCGGCTGGGCCATTCCGAAAGGCGGCTCCGGCAGCTTGCCGAAAGCGTTGGGCCGGATTATCGAGGATCACGGTGGAACCATCCTGACCAGCAGGCCGGTGAGCCGCCTGATCCTTGAGGGCGGGCGGTGCGTGGGCGTCGAAACGGAAACCGGCGAGCAGTTTCGCGCGCGCCATGCCGTCGTCTCCACCATCCACGTCAAGCATCTGGTGAACATGGCGCCCCCGGAAGCCTGGGGTGACGCCTTCTTGTATGGGGTCGAAACCTACCAGGCCGGGCGCAGCATGTTTGTGGCCCACTACGCGACCACCGAGGCGCCGCAGTTCGCAGTGGCCGGAGGAACGCTGTCGGTGGTGGCAGCGGGCGTGGCCCAGACTGCCGAGCGCCAGCGGCGCATCAGCGAAGATTTTCGGCATGGCCTGGTTGCCAGCGATCAGCCGGTGCTGCTGGTGCTGACGCCATCAGTGGCCGACCCGTCGCGGGTTCCGGCGGGCAAGCATCTGATCAAGGTGATCAGCTTTCAGCCCTATGAACTGCGCGAAGGGCCGGAGCAGTGGGATGCGATCAAGGAGCAGGTGGCCGCGAACAACCTGGAACACCTGCGGCAGTATGCCCCGAACCTGACCAGCGACAAGATTCTCGCCACCGACATCCGCAGCCCGCTCGACCTGGAACGCTATAACCGGCACAACTGGCATGGAAGCTGTCATGGCGGGGACATGAGTCCTGCCCAGTCAGAAACGCTCCGGCCTGTCCCTGGGTACTCGCAGCATCGCATGCCCATTCCTGGTCTGTATCAGACCGGGGCCACGACGCACCCTGGCGGTTCAGTGACCGGGGCGCCTGGCCGCAACGCGGCAATGGTGCTGCTCAAAGACCTGGGCAGGGACTTGAGCGAGGTGATTCAGGCCAGATAACCTATGCCCCAAGCTCTTTGGCCTTCTGATAGGCCACAGCAGCTTCTTTTGCCCGGTTGAGGCGGGTAAGGATGTTGCCCTTCTCGCGCCAGGCGGGGCCAAAGTTCTGGTCGCAGAGCAGCGCCTGCTCGTAGAAGCGCAGGGCTTCCTGATAGTTCGGGAGTTCGGTGAGGACGACGGCCTTGTTATAGTAGGCGTGGGCATCGTTGGGGTCGATCTCAATCGCCCGCTCCAGCAAGGGAAGCGCCTCGTTAGATCGCTTGAGTTGGTGCAGCGCCAGACCTTTCCAGCCGTAGGCGTAGGCATTTTGGGGATCAAACTGAATCGCGCGGTCACAGGCGGCCAGGGCTTCCTCATTGCGGTTAAGGGCCGCCAGCACGGTTGCCCGGCCCATATAGCCATCCGCGTAGGTGGGGTCGAGTTGAATCGCGCGATCATAGGCGGCCAGGGCTTCCTCATAGCGTTTCAGGCGAAAGAGCGCGCTGCCGCGCTCGCTGTGGGCGTGGAGGTTGGCCGGGTCCAGCGTGATAGCATAATCGCAGGCGGCCAGGGCATCTCTGGGCTGCTCCAGTTCATCGAGCGCGTCGCCCTTGCCCGCGTAGGCGTCGGCGTATCTGGGGTCCAACTTGATGGACTGGTCGTAGGCGGCCAGGGCGTCCCGATGACGCTTCAGCCGGTTGAGCGCGTCGCCCTTCTCGCGCCAGGCAACGGCGCTGCTGGGTTCAAGCGTAATCGCTCGCTCGGCGGCTTCCAGCGCCTCCCCATAGCGTTTGAGCTTATTGAGCGCCTTGGCCTTGCCAATCGTGGTGGTGGCGCTGGTGGGCATCAACTGGAGGGCGCGGTGATAGGCATCCAGCGCCTCCGGGTAGCGCCGCAGCGTGCGCAGGGCGTTGCCTTTGCCCATCCAGGCGGGACCATCCTGCGGGTTCAGGTCCGTCGCCACGTCAAAGGCGGCCCGCGCCTCTTCGTTGCGCCCAAGCTGCCAGAGGGCGTTGCCTTTGCCGGTATAGGCCCAGGGGAATCGAGGGTCCAGGGCAATGGCTTGCTGGTAGGCGTCCAGGGCTTCCCGATAGCGCCGCCGGTCGGCGAGGAACGTGCCCCGATTATAGTGCGCGCGGGCGTCCCTGGGATCGAGCGCGATGGCCTGGTCGCAGACCGCCAGCGCCTCGTCCATCCGCCCCAGTTCGTGCAGCGCGATGCTCTTGCCGCGCAGCGCCAGCACATAGTTCTCGTCCATCCGCAGGGCATGTTCGTAGGCTTCCATCGCTTGCTGATAGTGCCCGGCCTTGCGGTGTGCCTCGCCCTGCTCGATCCATTGCTCTTTGGTTGGCGGTATTGGGTCTGGTCCAGGAAGATGATCAGGCGCTGGCTTCGGGTCCGGGGAACCACCCAATAGCTTTGCCAGTTCCTTCAGGAACGCGGCGGCGTCTCCATCGAAGATCTGCACGTTCTTTTTCTTCCAGGAGTCGATGATAAAAGATGGCGGGGTCCGTTGCAGCGCGTAGGCTGGCCGCAGGTGCTTGCCCAGGTGGCGCACCACCTCGCGGTAGAGCAGCCCGAAGTCTTCATCGGTCAGGCTGAAGCCCAGGAAGAGGATCGTGCGCATGGCAAAGTAGCCGCGCACGATGTTGGCGGTTTCTGGCAGGTGGGTGAAGACATCGTAGTAATCGTCGCCCGTCACGACCAGCGTATCCGTTTGCTCGATGCAGCCGTGCAGCTTGATCAGCAAGACCTTCGCGTCGTTGGCGAGGGTGATCTCCGAGTCGCGCACGACCTTGACGAAGGGGCGGCGCGCCTTGCGGAGCGCCTCTTCCAGCAGGGTATCCCAGTTGGTGGTGATCACGGCCTTGAAGGGCAGCGAGGCGATCAGGTGATGCGTCGGCAGGGGATCGTAGCTCGGATCAGCGATGCGCTGGATGAGATATTCGACCAGGCTCTGGCGCGAGAAGTGGTTTTCGTAGGCTTCGGCGACATCCGGCAGCGGCCTGCCTGCCAGGCCATCCAGGCCAGTGAGGCGCGCCAGGTCGTCGGCCAGTTCCCTGCCGGTGGGCAGGCCGCCGGGAGAGAACGAGATGCCCGCGCCGCAGAACAGCACGACGTTGCCCTTGCGCAGTTGCTCCAGCAGGTCAGCAGGAATCTCCATCTCGTCTTCTCTCCAATCAGCATCCAAGCAATCAACCAACGGCGCCGAGCGTGCAGGACATTCGACAGCAGGAGCCCAGCGCGGGCGCTGCTGAGTAGTGGATAGCATAGCAAATCGTGCCAGGCGCGTCAAGTGTTACTAGCGCGCGGTGCGGGGACGCCAGCGTTGACGGGTGGAGGCGCGCTGCGCGGCGCGCTCCGAGCGCGCCCGCGAGGGCCAGCGCCAGGGTGGCACGGGCTGCGATGGCGCGCTCAGTGGCCGCCAGCGGCCAGGCAGCGGGGCGGGGTCTGCGGCGCTCGCTGCCCTGGGGATGTGT
>JBJKSJ010000179.1:0-8580 GCA_046704085.1 Ktedonobacterales bacterium
GGACGAGATGCGCGGCAGTCATGCGTTCGGTCATCAAACAGGCTCCAGTGTGTCGCTAGCTCAGATCAAGGGCAATGCCTGGCAGCGCCCGCTGCAACAGGTCGCGGGAATGGGGCGCTTCGCTGAGGAGTCGGCGGAGCTCCGGCTGCATGGATTCGTAGCTGTCCCAGGGCGTGGCGCCATTCAGACCGTCCTCGCGCTGGCGGCCAGAGGAATGGTTGACCTCCGCGCCAGGCTGGGCGCCGGAGGTGGGCAGATGCCCACCCAGCGCCGCCAGTTCGGCGTGTTTGCTGGCCGCTTCGACCAGATGCTTGAGCAGGTTTTCCAGGTCTTTACGCAGCTTTTTGAGATCATCCCCTTCGATGGGATCGCGCCCCTCCTGGCGGCGCTGGCGCTCGGCCTCCTGGATGAGCGCCCTGGTCAGGTCGAGCGGGTCGGCCTGGGAGAGATTTCTGCCCAGGTCGCCGGTTGGCTCAAGACCCTGCTGAAGCGCGGTGAGCAGGGGGCGCACCTGGGCATCGATCTGGTTGCGCAATTGCTTGGTGGGGGCAAAGCGATAGTTAGAGACCTGAAGGCGCCGGTCCGCTTCGGCGAGGGCGGCGTTGAGTTCTGCCTGGATACTCTGAATGGCAAGCTGCTTCTGGGCCATTTCTGGCGCTTCATCCTCTCCATTTTCGCCCGATGGTTTGGGCAGCCGGGCACGGAGGGCATCGCTGATGGCGAGGTAGTGGTGGTGATCGCGGAGCATATCCAGGAAGAGGCTGGCCCACTCTTCGCCGCGTGGGTGCCGGGCGCGCGCCAGCGCGAGCGCGCCGAGGGCCAGCGCCAGGGCGATGCCGGGGACATAGAAGCTGGCTTCCTGAAGGGCGCTATCAGCGCAGAGCGCGGCAAGCTGTGCGCTGGGCGTGTGGGTATCTAGCCCAAAACGCCAGATTAGACTGAACAGCGCCTCCTGGCCGGTGGGGTCGGCATACAGGTTGGGCTGTTCGAGAGCCAGCGCGCGCCAGACGCAGTAGGCGTTGAGGTGCTGCTGCTGGTCGATCAGGCTGCGCGTGAGGAGGCGCGCGGCCTGTGCTCGTTCCTCCGGCGAGGCGGCCTCGGCGAGCAGGGCGGCGCTCAATTGCAGGCGCAGCGGTTCGGGGAAGTTGATCTGTGCTGCTCTGGAGAGGAGGTGCAGCGCGGCCTGACGCACGGCAGGCGAGGCTGTGGCGAAGCAGTCAGCCGGAAGCGCGGGGAAGGTGTCAGCGGCGCAGTGGTAGCTCAAGATGCCCAGCACGCGCTCGTGTCTGAAGACGCTGGCGATGTCGGCCTCGGTATAGAAGAGGTAGTCTTTTTCGGCAAAGGTCAATCCCAGGGGAAAGTCGCCGCTGCGCAGCGAGGCGGCGATGGCAGTGGCGACGGCAACAAAGCCGAAACGCTCGTAAAATTGCTCGGCGGGGGCGTTATCCAGGGCGGCCAGGAGGGTGGTTCCGACGCGCCAGATCAATCCAGCATAGCCTGCCCGCAAGGAAGCGGCGCCGACCAGCGCCGCGCCGATTTTATGAAGCTGCTGGGGCGTCAGGTCGGCGGAGTCGTGTTGCTCGAAGTCTTGTAGAGCCGCCAACGCGATCTGCGGGTTAAAGGTTGCAAGCGCCTGACGAAGCTGCTCGCTCTGCTGGTTCAGTTGCTGGCGGCAGGTCATCACCTGGGCTGGAGGGAAGGGCAACGGGATCGGCGCGTTGGGGGCCAGCGGTGTCTCAAGAAGGATGCGGGCTTGCTGAAGGGAGTGCTGAAGGTTGGTGATCTCTGGGAGGTCTGCCGATAGATGAAGCGATTGATTAAGCAGACTTTCTGCATCTTGATAGGCGCGCAGCAGGTGGTTATGCCATTCCTGGAGTAATCCACTGCGTAGCGAGGCCGCTTGCTCGTGCAGTTTCTCGGCGCTTTGTAGCGTCCGCTCGATCTGTCGCGTGCTGGCGTTTTTGAGGGTGGTGAGCCTGGCTCGCAGCGGTTCTGTTTCGCCCTCTAGTTCCTCGATCTCGCGCAGCAGGATTTCAATGGCCGCTGGCTCGGCTTTGAGCGCGGCCAGGCGCTGCTCGTTGAGAGTGAGGGCGGCGGTGAGACGCTCGTGGGCCTGATGAAATGCCTGAAGGCGCGCGCTGGCCTCGCTGATGCTTGTCGCGGGAGCAGCGGGCGGCAGGCTGTCGGAAAGGTTCTCCGCCTGTCCGGCGGCTTCGGCCTGCTGGGTTTCGGCGCGGAGCGCGTTGAGCAGGGCGCTGTCGAGTTCGGCAAAGCGATTCAGCCCCTCAGCGAGCTTTTGGGAGGCTGCGTTGAGCCGCTCCAGGATGCGCGGAAGCGCCTGGGGATCGTTGGTGATCTGGTGCTGGCTCAACTGCGTGCCAGAGGCTTCAATCGTTTGCTGAATGGCGTGCAGTGATTGAAGCTGCGTTTCTAAGGCGGCAAAGAACTCAGGAATGGTTTTGGGCGCTGCTGGAGTCTCTGCGCGAGCCGCCAGGCCGCCAGATGGTCTGGGCAGCGTGGTTACGACCGTGCTGAATGGCCCAGATGGACGCTCGCGGCGGTTTGGGGCGCTTGAAGCAGTCGTCGGCTGCGCCGGGGCGGTGGACGCGCCCGCCAGAGTGAGCTTCCCAGAGTCGCGCGCGGGCGGGGGCGCTGAGGGTTCCAGGGGAATCCCGCCCTCTTTGATGCCTTGCTTGAGGGTGGTGAGCAGTTCGCCCAGGGTCTCAGCGTGGGCATTGGTATGTAAGGTGGAAAGGACTGCTCTGCCGCCATACTGGTCGATCAGCGGGCCGAGCGCCGCCAGCGTGAGCGGAGGTTCGATCTGTTCGATGGCTTCACAGAGGGGCTGTTTTTCCTGCCGCAAGAGTTTGATTAACTCCTGGAGCGTTTGCTGATAGATCACTGCGCGCTGGGAGAGATGACTTGCCAGGCGCTGCGGGTAGTTGGGAGGAAGCCGCTTGCTGAAGCCGGCGAGCGCCCGCTGTTGCAGGAAGGGATGGTCATGCACAAATTGCTCGATGGCGGTGTGTGCCAGCGATTGAATCAAGAGCGTGATGTCTTCGGTTGACCAGCCAACGGGATCGAGGTCCATAGGTTTGTTCTCTATCTGCTGATGATCAGGCAGCGCGACGCAGCCCTGAAGGCGCGAGCGCGGCAAGAGTGGGCAATTTATAGTGTAATCTTTTGCCGCTGAGTAGTCAAGCCTGCTGGTTCAGGGTACGCTGGTGGTTGATTCGTCGTGCCGACGCTGGCCCAGCAGGTAGGCTTGTTTCACCAGTTCGTAGCTTTCGGCGAACTGCCCTTTGTTGTGCAGGAGTTCGCTGTAGCGGAAGTAGGCGCGCGCAAGCTGCTCGTGGGCATTCTCTTGCTGAAGCCTATCGATGGCCTGTTGAAAGAAACGTTCGGCGACATCCAGGCGCTGGAGTGCTTTGTAGACGACTCCCAGCGTGACGAGGACCCGCCCATAGAGCGTCGCGTCTTCAAGCGCGCCTTGCTCAGTGGGGCGACACAGCGCCTCGGCTTCCAGCGCCAGGCTTTCGGCCTCCTGGGTTTGCTGGCGCTCCAGCAGAAGATCGGCCAGCGCGATGCGAGCCAACACCGCCTGGCGGCGTGTTTCCAGCCGCTCGCAGAGGCTGATGGTCTGGCGCAGTTGCTGTTCAGCGCCTGGAGCGTTCCCCATTTCCTGGAGGGTCATCCCCAGATTTGCGGCGGCCTGGGCGACGCGATAGCGTGCTTCGGCAAGCTCGAAGAGAACGCGGCTCCGCGCGGCATACCAATCGGCGAGCGTCGAGCGGGCGCTCTCAAGATGCTTCTGACTGAGATGGGAAGAGGTGTCAGCCAGGGAGGTGGGCTGGAGGACAAGATCAAGCTGGCTTAGAGCTTGCCGGTAATACTCGACGGCTTCCGCACGCATCTCCAGGCGACGGTGATGCTCTGCGAAGGAGGAATAAACGTCGATGGCGAAGAGCGGGTCGCCGATGATGCCGTTCTCGATGGCCTGGATGCACGCTGTGAAGGTATCGGCAGCCAGCAGGAACTTCTCTTGCGCCTCATAGGCGCCAGCGAGCAGGCATCGGCAGCGTTCCAAGAGTTCAGCGTAGCCGCTGAACTCGTTTTGTTCAAGGATAGGTTCGAGGATGGCCTGGGCCTCGGCGGGATGCCCCAAGGCCAGAGCGACACGCCCTTGCAGGTAGAAGCGCAGCAGGCTCTGCTCGGCGCTGAGGCTGGCTGGCGAGAGAAGGTTGAGCAACTCGTCGGCCTGTTCGGGGGCATGCTGGTCGAGGCTGATGCTGGCCCAGATGAGCGCCAGTGGGATGGGATAGGAGGCGCGGCGCTGGCTAATCAGCGTGGTGAGGGAAGGCGGAGGTGCTTCGCCCTCCCGGCCATATTCGTTCTCTGGCTCGAAATCCTCCGGCAGGTCGGCCAGCAGTTCGGCGGATGTGACGCCCAGGCGCCGGGCAAGAATATCGAGCGCCTTCAGGGAAGGGCGAATGCGGCCACGTTCAATGGCGCTGATATAGGAGATAGAGAACTCAGGGGCCGCAAGCTGTTTCTGGGTGATTCTCAGCTTGCGGCGCACGCGATAGATATTGGCGCCCACAGGCCCAGTCTGGGGGGGCGGCCCATCGTAGTTTGGCATAATGAAGCACGCTCCTTAGAAGAATAATGGGTTCATGTCGCCTGTTCTGCTGGTGCGATAGGAAGGGAATCCTGAGCGCGTGAGCAGGCGGCAGGATGAAGCGTTCTCTAGCATTGTTATTATAGCATACAACTTTCAGATGTGATGCTACTCTAGCACTACACAAGCGGATTAAGCGGAAGATTGAGAGATGCTGGAGAGGTGTGGTCAGTATAGTGTGTTGAGCCTGACATGACCCAGGGGATGGACGCTTAGCAGAGGGGCTTGTCTCTTCAGAGGGAAGTCGCTATAATGCGCAGGTAAGCAGGATGAATGCGGCGCCAGGCAACCCGTGACCCTCGGTTTTGGGATACAATAAGAGGGTAAAAAGCGTTGATAGGTTATCCCTGAAGGAAGGTGTGACGATGACGAGTACTGCGCAGCGCGGCGCAGCCCGTGTGCTATCTGAGTTTATGAATTGCGCTTTGACGGATTTTTCGGTAGAAGCGAACCGCCGCGCGCAAGCAGCGGCGTTAGAGAAGGTAGCGGGGGAGCTTGGCCGCACGTATCCGCTGATCATTGGCGGAGAGCAGATTACAAGCGGGGAGACGTTTCGATCAGTGAACCCTGCGAAGCCGGATCAGACTGTGGGCGTGATGGTCAAGGCAACAGTGGAGCAGGCGAACAAGGCGGTGGAGGCGGCGGCGAAGACGTTTGAGACCTGGAAGGCGACGCCTGCCGCTGAGCGCGCAGAGTATCTCTTCAAGGCGGCTGAACTGATGCGCCAGCGGCGCTTTGAGATCAACGCCTGGATGATCTACGAGACTTCGAAAAGCTGGGTCGAGGCTGATGCTGATACGGCGGAGGCGATTGACTTCCTGGAGTTTTACGGGCGCGAGGCGCTGCGGCTGGCGGAAAAGCAGCCGCTGACCCGCATTCCAGAGGAAGAGAGCGATCTGGTCTATATTCCGCTGGGCGTGGGGGTGGTCATTCCGCCCTGGAACTTTCCCTGCGCGATTATGACGGGCCTGACCTCTTCGGCCCTGGTGGCGGGCAATACGGTGATTCTGAAGCCAGCAAGCACATCGCCTGTGATTGCCGCGCAGTTTGCGCGTATTTTGCAGGATGTCGGGCTGCCTGCGGGCGTGGTCAATTTCCTGCCGGGGCCAGGCGGCGCGATTGGTGACGCGCTGGTGCAGCATCCGAAGGTGCGCTTTATTTCGTTTACCGGCTCGCGCGATGTGGGGCTGCGCATTAACGAACTGGCGGCCAAACATCAGCCAGGCCAACTCTGGATTAAGCGGACAATTCTGGAGATGGGTGGCAAGGACGCGGTGGTGGTGGACGAGACGGCTGATCTGGACGCGGCGGCGACGGGCATTGTGGCCTCGGCATTTGGCTTCCAGGGGCAGAAGTGTTCGGCTGGCTCGCGGGCAATTATTGTGGATCAGGTGTACGATCAGGTGGTGCAGAAGGTCGTCGAGAAGGCGCGCGCGCTGACGCTTGGCGATCCCACTGACCCGAAGACCTACATGGGCGCGGTGATCGATCAGAACGCTTTCCAGAAAATCAAGGACTATATAGAAATAGGCAAGGGCGAGGGCAAACTGCTGCTGGGCGGCGACACGCAGGGTCCGGGGTATTTCATTGAGCCGACGATCATTGCGGATGTGGCGCCGACGGCACGCATTGCGCAGGAAGAGATTTTCGGGCCGGTGCTGGCGATCATCAAGGCGAAGGATTTCGATGACGCGCTGCGGGTTGCCAATGGCACGGAGTATGGCCTGACTGGCTCGCTCTATTCCCGCGACCGGGCGCGCGTGGAGCGGGCAAAGCGCGAGTTCCATGTGGGCAATCTGTATTTCAACCGCAAATGCACTGGCGCGCTGGTTGGCGTGCATCCGTTTGGCGGCTTTAATATGTCGGGGACGGATTCCAAAGCGGGAGGCCGCGACTATCTGCTGCTCTTCACGCAGGCGAAGGCCATTTCAGAGAAGCTCTAGCAGGAGCAAGCGGTCCTGGCGCACAGGCGGAGACGAGCGGGCGCCTCTGCCTGTGCGACTCTCTCTTCAGCAGGGCGTAGGGTAGGTAAGCATGCTTGAGTTGCTTAATGGAAATGGGGCTGGCGCGGATGCAATCGAGTGGCGGGCAACCCGGCCAGGGGATGGTCCGGTCTGGGTGGCGCTGACACGCGAGGGCCGGACGCCCCTTGTGCCGCCTGAGGCGTTGGCGGAGCCAGACCTGCGTGTGGAGCGGGACCGCCAGGAACAGCATGATGAACTGGCCCGCTTTCAGGCAGACCCAATCGGGCAGCACTGGCAGCGTTTTTTGCTCTGGCGCGCCAGCCGCCCCCTGGGGCGAGTGTGTTTCAGAGTGGAGAAGGAGAAAGCCTACCTTGGGGGGATCGCGCTGCTGCCAACGATTGAGCCTGAACTGATCGAGCGGGTGGCGCGCCAGTCTGTTGCCCGCGCACATGGGGCGGGCGTGCCCGCAATCACGGCAGTGTATGAAGCGCGGCATTCCAAGGCGTTTACCGCTGCGGGTTTTCGAGAGGTGCGGCGCTTTACGCCGATGGTGGCTGCGACGCGGCGCGTGGTGGAGGAGAGCGAAGAGGAGGTGGAACCGCCTATGCTGAGTACGCTCTATCGCCTTCGGCCTATCGAATATGCCGATTCTGACGGGCTGGGCACGATTCTGCACGAAGCCTATGTGGATGACGGCGACAAGCGCGGGCGTTCTCCGTTGGTGTGGCTCGCCGAGATGGCGCAGTTGCTGGAAGGCTCGGATAATATGGCGCTGCCGGAATGCTCGTATGTGGCTGAACTGCGCCAGACCCAACAGCATGTTTCCAGGCTGGTGGGGGTCGTGCTGGTGAGCCGCTGGCAAGGGGCGGCGCTGATTGATGAACTGGCGGTGCTGCCGCGCTATCGGCGGCGTGGCATTGGGTCCGCGCTGGTGCGCCAGGCTATGCTGGGCTTGCGCCAGCATAATTATGCCTCGGTGATGCTGATGGTGACAGAGGGATCACTTGCCCACAGCTTCTATCGGCGGTTTGGCTTTCGGGAAGCGCAGCCTGCCTATGTTCAGGCCGAACAGACGCTGGCGTGACATTATTGGTGGACAATGACGTTTGCTATTGAGATCAGGACACGCCCGTGTGCGGGCCGCCAGGAAGTCGGCGTAAGCCGACTGGCAAGCAGAGCTAGCTTGATCTCGAAATAATTTGAGTGTGGAATGGATAGAACGCCCTTTCGGGAGAATGTGGTTATCGTGACCGGCGCGTCCAGCGGCATTGGGCGAGAGATCGCCTATCAGCTTGCCGGGCAGGGCGCCTGGCTGGCGCTGGCTGCGCGGAATCTGGAGAAGTTGGAGGTGGTCGCCGCTGAGTGTCGCCAGCGCGGCGCGAAAGCAGTTGCGGTGCAGACGGATGTGACCGACGAGGCGCAATGCAAAAGACTCATCGAGCGCACCATCGAGGTGTACGGGCGCCTGGATACGCTGATCAACAACGCCGGATATGGATACCCCAAACGCTTTGAGGTGATGCCGGATTTGAGGAACCTCAAGGCGGAGATCGAACTGAATTATTACGGAGTGGTCCATTGCAGCTACTACGCGCTGCCATACCTGAAGCAGAGCAAGGGGCGGCTGGTGGGGGTGTGCAGCTTTGGCGGGCAGGTGGGCATTCCCGGCACGATTGGTTATAATAGCTCGAAGCACGCGATGCGCGGCTTCTTGAATACGCTGCGCGCGGAACTGCGCGGCAGCGGGGTCAGCGTGACGGTTCTCTATCTGGGGGCCATCCGAACCGAGCGGTTGAAAGAGGCGATGGGGCCAAATGTGGAGAAAGTGCCCACGATGTCCCCGGAACGCTGCGCGGCGCTTATTATCAAGCAGACAGCAAGGCGCAAGCGGCAGTTGGTGATGACGCTGCCGGGCAAGCTGCTGGTCTGGCTGAATCT
>JBJKSJ010000180.1:0-20040 GCA_046704085.1 Ktedonobacterales bacterium
CCGCTGGGGCGCGGACGCCCTGCCGGGTCTGCTGACGCTCGCGCAGAACAAGAAGCTGGACAGTGCCATCCGGCGCACCGCCGCGCGCTGCCTCACTCAGATGGATGCGCCCGCCGTGCTTGATGCGCTAGTCAAACTCACCGGCATCCTGGACCTCTGGCGCGAAGTCAGCGAGGGCTTAATTCAGCGCGGGCACGCCGTCGTCCCGCCGCTCGAAACGGCGCTCGGCAATCCCAGTGCCGATGGCGCCTGGCTCATGGCAAAAGTTCTCTGGCGCGTCGGCGCCTTTGAAGCCTTGCGCAGCGCCTATCAAATCGCTACAACGCCAGTGCCAGCGCCAGCAGAGACAGCCGCCGAGGAACAAGGTGGCAAGGGGAAAAAAGCCAAAGCGAAGGACAAGAAAAAGACCACGCCCAAAGCGCCAGAGGTGAGTGGAGCCTTTGAAGCCTATCACGCCGCGCTTAATCTCACCCAGGAGCAGGTGGCCGAGGCGATCACGCCAAAACGCGGCCATTACCTCCCGCCAACCACGCGCATCATCTATCTGCTGGCGGGTATGGAGCGCGGCTGGGCCAGCGCCGATGACCTGATCACCCTGCTTGATAGCCAGCAGCGCAACGAGATTCGCGTCAGCCTGCGCCACGTCTATGGCACGCCAGCCCACGCGCCTGTGCTGGCGTATTATACGCGCATGCGCGCCGCCGCCAGCAAGTATCAGGAGAAAGATCGCGCCAGCATCGGCATCAGCACGCTGGACGACGCCAACCTGGGTCTGTCCGATGAGCCAGAGGATGACGACGACGAAGACGGGGATTGACACTCCCCATCCCTGAAGGGAAGGGAAGGGAATTCTTGGTTAACGGAGGGGGCTTACCAATGAATATCGCTACTCACCAGCAGAGGCCCGCCTCTCCCCAAGCGTTGCGTCTTCCGAAGAAGACCCGTTCCCGCCTGCCCGGCGGTACGGAGCCAGGGACAATCACGCAAGCAAAAAGGAGACGAGCCGTGAGGCAAGTACCGCGCGCTCTTGCGAGCTTCTACGCTTCCTTTCTGCTGACTGTTTGTACCGTCAAGAAAGCGCTCATGCTTTTACTCAAGGGAGCGACTTACCTTGAAACGCCCAAACATGATTCAGTTCTTCAGGTACAACCCTCGTGGGGAAGCCCCACAAGGCAGGCTAACGGTAGTATACCAAGCACACACGTTTCTGTCAAATGGAAGGAGGGCGCGGCTTCAGCCCCCAGGTCTCAAGACGAGGGGCCTTCGCCGCGCAAACAGGTAACGGTATGAGTGTTTCAACAGAAACTATGACCGAAGAGCAGCGCCAGCAGCTTTTGCGCTGGCGGCTCGTCCTCGGCCAGCGCGCCCAGAAGTGCCAGTGCGGCGCCAAGGGCGGACCCGAATGCACCTGCGCCGGTCCTGCGATGGACCTTGGCAGCCTGGCAGGCGCCATGCCCGACACCGACGCCTTTGGCCTTGATGGCGCGCTGGAGATGATCTATCAGGAGCGCGGCGCCGGGCTGGAGGGTTCCAATCTCAACATCCCGCGCTGGCTGGGCGACATCCGCCGCTACTTCCCGCAGGATGTCGTCGCCATGATCCAGAAAGACGCCATCGAGCGCCAGGGTCTCAAAGAACTGCTCTTCGAGCCGGAAACCCTGCCGCTGATGGAAAAGAACGTAGACCTCGTCGCCACCATCGTTTCGCTCCAGAACATGATCCCGGAGCAGACTAAAGAGACCGCCCGGCAGGTCGTCCGCGAGATTGCCGAGCAGATCAAGAAGAAGCTCGAAAACGAGATACGTCAGGCCGTCTTTGGCGCCATCAGCCGCAACAACCACAGCCCGCTCCCCGTCTATCGCAACATTGACTGGAAGCGCACCATCTCGCGCAACCTCAAGAATTACAACCAGGAGATGCAGCGCATCATCCCCGACCGCTTCTACTTCTGGGCCAACGAAAAGAAGTTCCGCGAGTGGCAGGTCATCATCTGCGTTGACCAGAGCGGCAGCATGGCAACCTCCGTTGTCTATAGCTCCATCATGGCCGCCATCTTCGCCTCGCTCTCGGTCCTGCGCACCAATCTGGTCTTCTTTGACACCGAGATCGTTGATATGACCGAACAGCTCAGCGACCCCGTAGACATCCTTTTCGGCACGCAGCTTGGCGGAGGCACCGACATCGCCAAAGCTGTCACCTACTGCGCGCAGCAGGTCGTGCAGCCGGAAAAAACCATCTTCCTGCTGATTACCGATCTCTACGAGGGCGGCAATCGCAACGTCCTGCTCTCCCAACTCGGCGCGCTGGTCGAAAGCAAAGTCCATTGCCTCTGCCTGCTGGCGCTCGACGATACCGGGCGCGCCTCCTATGAACACGACCTGGCCCACCGCGTTGCCGACCTGGGCATCCCGACCTTCGCCAGCACACCCAACAAACTGATTCACGTCATGGAAAACATCCTGCAAGGCAAGGAGGTAAAAGTATGAGCGAAGTCGCCACCGCAACCGCGCCGACGATCACCGCCAGAGATGTCGAGGACTGGTGCGCCATCGCCCAGGTGCGCGATGCGCGCAAGATTCTCCAGAAGGGCGCCGTTCTGCGCCCCTGGACCGCAGGCGCCGCCATCCACGCCGAGGTACAGGGCAGCGGCTCCACGCCCTATCGCATCGACATTACCTTCAAGGAGGGCGCAACCAAACCCTCCACCCGATGCTCGTGCCCGGCCTGGCGCAGCAATCCCTTCTGCAAACATATCGCCACCGTCCTGCTGGCCTGGGCAAATAAGCCCACCACCTTCGCCGTCGTCGAAGCGCCGCCCACCGAGGTCAAGGCCAAACCGGCCCGCGCCGCGAAAAAAGCCGCGAGCGAAACCAGCGACGATACTGCCACCGACACGCCCCAAAAGCCCAAAGCCGACGCCGACGCCGCCCGCGTCGGCCAACTGGAAAGCGGGTTATCCCAGGCAACCGACCTACTCACCGAACTCAGCGCGCGCGGCCTGCTGGCCGTCACCGCCGAGCAGGCCGATGCCGTCCTCAAGCTGGCCGAACTGCTCATCTCCCAGCGCCTCAACGCCCTGGGCCGACGCGTCCAACTGCTGGCAAATCGTCTGCGCCAGGTGAGCAACGGCAGAAGCAAGAGCCGCGATGGCTCCCAACCATCTTTTGATGAAAGCGACTTCACCCGCCTGCTGGCCGACGCCTGGCTGACCCTGGCCGCCACGCGCATCGCCCTGCATGCCGACCCGACCAACGGCGACACCTCTGTTGACCTTGAAGACCTGCTCGGCACGAAGTTTGACGAGAGCCGCCTCAGCAAAACTCAGAGCGCCGCCCTGCTGGAGCTTGCCTTCGAGGGCGACAGCGACGAACTCGGCTTCGTCACCGACACCAGCTATCTGCTCGACCTGGAGAGCGGTGAGGTCATGCTGGAGCGCCAGATTCTGCCCGCGCGGCTGGCCGACAAAGGCCGCAAGCGTCCCTACAACTGCCTGCTGCTCAACTGCCAGATCGCGGGCAGCCGCAGCCAGCCGCCGCGCCGCGTCAAGCTCAGCGCCATCGGCCAGAAGCAGCCCATCACCGCCGACGCCCTGGCGCGCGCCGCTCGCCACGCCGTCACCACCGTTGCCGTCCTGCGCCGCCGTTTCGCCACTCAGATCGCCGACCCATTGGCCCCGCGCGAACTGCTGGCCCTCTTCCCGCCCGCCGCGTTCCAGGCCACCAACCCCGCGTCTACTCAGGGCAAGTCCAGTTCGCGCCTCCTGCTGCTCGACGCCGAAGGCATCGCCCTGCCCATCGAAAGCGCCGCCAGCGCCAACCTTATCCTGGGGCTTGCCACCCGCGAACCCATCCTGGCCCTCTTTGGCCGCCTCAAACTCAACGAGCGCGGCGACTCCCTCGTCTTCGCTCCGCTCAGCGTCCTCTGCCAATCCGGCAAGCTCCAGATGCTCTCGTAAATGTCGTAAGAATTACATCAGGCGGTTATCTGCTGGAGATAACCGCCTGAAACAAAAGGACAGAATTATTCTTGCCCTCGCATACTTCCCGCCTCTCCATCTGATCTACCAAGCATATCAGGATGCTTCCCAAATCCACCTCTCGGCCCGCACGGCATCTATCATCTGTGGAAGAAAATGCTCAACAAAATGCTTTCAGTGCTTCTCAATGCTGACTATTAAATAGCCCTGTGCATGCCCGTTGTCTTGCATTATCGTGTGCTTTTCGGTAGTATAGTAGGCGGCGAATGCCAGCCAAGCTACAGTAGCCGAAGGAAGAGCGCCGTTGACTCTACCGCTGCCTGGCGCCGCGGAAAGGTTTCCGCTGCCAGCGCGTGTGTGTTGGGAAGGACATAGCGATGATGAGCGAATCCATGCCAGACGATGGCGAACAGATGCCCCCGTCGCAGGAAGAGCAGGAACCGATGGATGAGCGCCCGGCAGCCATTGTCAACGCTCCTACCAAGCTGCTCAGGCCACTGCCAGGGGAGGGTGGGTCGGACCCGGCGCTCGCCGGGTCCGCAGATGGCGCTGCTCGTCGGGCACAGCCGCCATCTGCTCCGCCAACGGATGCGACGATGGCGTTGGATGCGGCGCAGGGCAGCAAAGGGCATGCGGCGGCTGAGCCGGAACCGGCCAGCAAGCTAGAGGTGGTCGCAACGCTGGGACAACAGGCACAAGCTATCCCACAGGCGACGGCGCGCGAGAAAGGCGAAGAGCAGGCGGCTTCGTCAACCTCCCAGGGCAGAGGGTTGGCGCGCTTTTTCTGGTTAGAGGAACTGGCGTTTCGCATCGCTGAGGGGATCGAAGGGCCACTGCGGGCGGCGCCTGCCTGGCAAGCTGCCACAGGGCGCACGTCAGAGAAGCGGCGAGCGGTACGGGCGCAGGCCCAGGCATTTCTCGATCAGATGCCAGGCATCAGTCCGTTCCAGACCGGCGAGGAAAAGGAACTGGTGCTGCGGCTGGTGGAGGATGAAGCTTTGGGCTATGGACCCTTGGACCCTCTTCTGACCGATGAGCGGGTGAGCGAGATTATGGTGGTTGCGCCAGCGCTGGTGTATGTGGAGCGTTTAGGCAAAGTGGTGGAAGCGCCGATACGCTTCCAACATGAGGCCCATCTGATGCGTGTGATCGAGGCGCTGCTGCGTCCGCTGGGGCGTTCTGTCAATCGCGCCTGGCCGATGGCGGAGGGACGCTTGCCCGATGGTTCACGAGTCAATGTGGTGATTCCACCGGCAGCAGTCAAGGGGCCAACGCTGACGATTCGGAAGTTTATTCTCAAGCCGCTCTCGCTGGAAGATCTGGTGCGCCTGGGGGCGCTGAATGCACAGATGGCGGAGTTCCTGGAAGCCAGTGTGCGCGCGCGGCTGAATATGGTGGTCTCTGGGGAAACTGGCGCTGGGAAAACCACGCTGCTTCATGCGCTGGGCGCCTGTATCCCCGCCGAGGAGCGGATTGTGACTATCGAGGAGGCAGCAGAACTGCGGCTGCCTCAGCGGCATGTGGTCGCGCTGGAAACAGCATCGGCTGATCCAGACGGCAGTGGGCGCGTGACGATGCGCGATCTTGTGGCGCAGGCGCTGCGGATGCGCCCTTCGCGGATGATAATTGGCGAGTGTCGCGGTGGGGAGGCGCTGGAACTGCTCCAGGCGATGAATACCGGCCACGATGGCTTGCTGATGACTGCCTATGCCACCAGTTCGCGCGATTGCCTGGCCCGGCTGGAGACGATGGCGCTGATGGCCGGGCTGGATGTATCCGCGCTGGTCATGCGGCAGCAGGTTGCCGGAGCGCTCCAGATCGGTGTTCACCTGGCGCGCCTGCGTGATGGCTCACGCAAAGTTACTCAGATTACTGAGATTCAGGGGATCGATGGCGAAATGCTGCTCCTTCAAGATTTGTTCCGTTTTCGTGAAACCGGCACGGACGCGGCCACAGGCAATGTGCAGGGAGTCTTTGAACCAGGCGGCGTTCGCCCCAAGTGTTCCTCACGATTTGAGGCGCTGAATATGCAGTTTCCGCCAGAGTTTTTTGGGCAGGAGGAGCGCCCTCACGGGCCGAAATGGGAACCGGCCTGGCAATAAAGCTGGAGGAGGCGTGTTTGCCGGGCATAGCCAGCCACTGATGAGGGCACGCCTGCTGCTCGCTGCGGCGTGATATAATCTGGATGATTTGTCCTCTCTGCGCCTGCAATGGCGCTATCGGTACACGTTGGGAGTGCCTGCCTGGCCCACACAGGTGGCGAAGAGGTCGCGGCATGTCCTGTGCGGACTGTGGCGCTGACATGCGCAGTTCTCGATGATGAGCAGCGAACGTGCGTTTGGAAAGGAGCAGTTATCCATATGAAGCTAGGCGTGTTGACTGGTGGGGGCGATTGCCCTGGGTTGAACCCGGCCATTCGGGCGGTGGTGATGCGCGCAGATCAGATGGGCGATGAAGTGATCGGCATCCTGGATGGCTGGAAGGGCTTGATGGAGATCAATTCGCGCCCGATTGGCCTGGAGGATGTGGCTGATATTCTGAACGTGGGCGGGACGATGCTAGGCACATCGCGGACCAATCCGGCCAAGTCGCCAGATGGGCTGGAGCGCGTGAAGCGCAATATCGAGTCGCTGGGGCTGGACGCGCTGATTGCGATTGGCGGGGATGATACGCTGGGGGTCGCCAACAAGCTCTGTCAGTTGGGCGTGAAGGCGGTGGGTGTGCCCAAGACGATGGATAACGATATTAACGGGGCGGACTACTGTATCGGCTATGAGACGGCGGTGGAGATTGTGACGGAGGCGCTGGATCGCCTGCAAACGACGGCGCGCTCGCATCATCGGGTGATGGTCTGCGAGGCGATGGGCCGCGAGGCTGGCTGGGTGGCGACGGCGGCTGGTCTGGCTGGTGGAGCGGACTATATCATCATTCCCGAAGTGCCCACTTCGATGGATAAGATTGTGGAGCATCTGCGCAAGCGCCGCGAGTCTGGTAAGACGTATAGTTTGATCGTTGTCGGTGAGGCGGCGCAGATTGAGGGACTGGGGCAGCTTGGAGTCAAGACGATAGACGCTTTTGGGCACGAGATTCTGAAAGAGCGCGGGCTGGGCCAGGCTCTGGCGGAGAAGATCGAGGAACTGACGAAGCTAGAGACGCGCGCGACGGTGCTGGGGCATATCCAGCGCGGCGGCGCGCCGTCGGCGTTTGATCGCCTGCTGGGGACGCGCCTGGGCGTGGCGGCGGTTGATCTGGTCCACAAGGGCGAGTTTGGCAAGCTACCCATTCTGCACAATGGGCATATTGTGACCATGAATCTGGCCGATGCGGTAGGGATCAATCAGAAGGTCGATATGGACCTGTATCGCGTGGCTGAAGTGTTCTTTCGCTGAGCCGCGCCGACGGGTTTCGTGGGGCAGCCTCCAGGCGCGAATGTATTCGCCAGCGACTAGGCAGGCGGGAATACGTTATGCTATACTTATGATATAAGTAGGGCGCAGCGCATTCCCGTTTTTTATTGTGTCACCATGCCAGCGGCTCTCTGCCACAGCGGCGCGGCAGGAGCCATTTCAGGAGGGCAGCTATGGAGCCATTGGTTGATAGCTATGGTCGGCGCATCAAGAGCATGCGGATTTCGATTACGGATAAGTGCCAATTCCGCTGCACATACTGTATGCCCGCCGAGGGACTGCCCTGGCTGAAGAAGAGCGAAATCCTCAGCTACGAGGAGATTACGCGCGTGGCGCGCGTGGCGACTTCGATTGGCATCGAGCAGATTCGCCTGACGGGCGGCGAACCGCTGGTGCGGCGCGATGTGCCAGAGTTGGTGCGCATGCTCAAGCCGCTGCCGGGGCTGCGCAGCCTGAGCCTGACGACCAATGGGGTGCTGCTGAAGAAGCTGGCGGCGCCGCTGGCCGAGGCCGGGCTGACGCGCATCAATGTGAGCCTGGATTCGCTGGTGCGCGAGAAGTTTGCGCAGTTGACGCGGCGCGATCAGTTTGACGCGGTGATCGAGGGGCTGGAAGAGCTAGAGAACTACCCCAGCATTCATCCAATCAAGATCAATGCGGTGGCGATGAAGGACTTCACGGAATCAGAAGTGCTGGACTTTGCGGCGCTGGCGCGTCGCAAGCCGTATATCATTCGCTGGATTGAGTTTATGCCGCTGGATGCCGATCAAATCTGGCGCAAAGAGGACATTCTGACCGGGGCAGAGATTCTGGCGATTATCGAGAAAGAGTACGGCCCGATGGTGCGCATCACCGATGGTGACAAGTCGGAGACGGCGCGGCGCTATCGCTTCCCCGATGGCATCGGCGAGGTGGGCTTTATCAATCCGGTCAGTGAGCCGTTCTGCGCCTCGTGTGACCGCATCCGTATGACCGCCGAGGGCAAGCTGCGCACCTGTCTCTTCTCGACGGAGGAGACGGACCTGCGCGAGCCGTTGCGCTCCGGGGCGTCGGATGAGGTGATCGAGGAGACGATCCGGCAGGCGGTCTGGCACAAAGAACTCAAGCACTATATCGGCGATAAGCGCTTCCGCCGGGCGAACCGCAGCATGTCCATGATCGGCGGGTAGTCTCCTTTTGCTTGCTATCTGCTGAGCAGCGCCATCAGGGCATCCGGTAGAACGCCCGGCCAGCAAACCGGATCGTGTCCACCGGCAAACTCCACATAGTCCACGTCATAGCCTTTGGCCCGCAGGATGTTGCGGGGATGCCGGTTGCTCAGCAGCGCGTCTGGGCCACCGTCGGGCATGCCAAAGCCCAGTGACTCGCACTCCAGCAGGCCAATATCCAGATGAAAGCGCAGCGGAACAAAGGCGCGCTCGGCTATTTCGCGGGCCAGTCGCTCATGCTCCGTATCCTCCGGGAGCTTGTGCTGAAACGACCCTGACTGGCAGAGGCCGCTGCCGAAGAGGTCGGGGGTGTGCAGCCCCGTGAGCATGGCGGCGATGGCGCCCATGCACACGCCGCCAACGACGCGCCGGGAGGGGTCAGAGGTGATGGAATACTGCTGCTGAATCCAGGCGAGGAGTTCCTGCTGCACCCAGGCAATGAGTGGTCGGTTGAAGGCCATCTCCCGCATACGCTCCTCGCGTTGCAGGTGACTGAAGAAGACGGCGATCAGGGGAGGCAGTTTGCCTGCGGCAATCAGGTTATCCAGGATGGTGGGGGTAGGGATAAGCTGCATGTAGGTCCAGCCGTCAAAGAGCAGCAGCAGACCTGTTACTGCCTGCATTACTGCTGCTCCGATCCATCGCTCTGGTGTTTCCGCTATCGTTCGGCGAAGCGGCTGGGATCGCCGAGTTCTGTGTCGGCCAAACGACCCAGCAGGAAGAGAACATCCGAGAGGCGATTGAGGTAGCGTTGAGGGGTGGTATTTAGCAGCCAACCTTGCTGTGTCAGTTGGATGACGGCACGCTCGGCGCGGCGCGTGACGGCGCGGGCCAGGTCAATGGCGGCGCTGGCGGGATGATCGCCGGGGACGATGAAGCGTGTGCCGATCTGCACCTCCTGGCGCAGACTGATGACCAGGGCATCCAAAGCTTCGAGGCGGGTATCCGCGAGGTACTGGCCGATCTTTGGGCGCGCATCTGGCGTGGTGGCGATGTCGCCCATCAAGGCGTAGAGGTCGTTCTGGAAGCTGAGCAGGAGGTCGTGGAGGCGCGTGAGTCCGGCGCCGCGGCAGGCGGCGCGGGCGACGCCGATGGTCGAGGTGGCTTCGTCTACGTCTCCCAGCGTGACGATGCGGCTGTCGGTTTTGGAGACGCGCAGGTCGCCGAGGAGGCCCGTCGTGCCGTCGTCGCCGGTTCGTGTGGTGACGCGGGCGCTGGCATGCCGCGTATCGTTTGCAGGCTTCTGGGGTGAAGGTTCGGGTGTATCGGCCATCAAAGTCCTCCTTTTTGGCCCATCAGGCAATATGGTCTCTGGCTGGCTGCGGGTCGCCTGTCTTGAGCGCCACGTTCAGCAAGGTAATTGCCGTTGGCACATCTCCAGCAACTTGTGCGCCCGATGTGATCAAGGCATCGTAGAGTGCCGCGCCTTCGCCGTTGGTATAATCGCGCGCTGTTATCTGGGCCAGCAGAGATGCTGAATCAGGCGCCGCGCCACTTTCTGCTATTGTAGCAGATGCTGGCTCCAGCAGGAGGGTCTGACGACCCTCCTGGGCGGCTTCGAGCGCCAGGCGCAGCAGGACCAGATTGCCCGGCCCGATGGGGACGGGGCAAAGGATCTGTGCCTGGGCCTGCTTGAGCGCGGCGCGCGCCTGCGCAGCGGTCTCCGGCGAGATTGGCGAGTAGGGCTGTTCGCTGATGACCCCGGCTGCCAGTCGCAGCGCCAGGGCGTGGTCGCTGTCGCCGATGTTGAGCGCGCCGATGGAGAAGGGGATGCGCGCGTCGGCCAGCCCGCGCATAAGCAGCGCGGCGCTGCCGCCGCCGCCGATGAGATGCACGAAGGGATGGGCGCTTGCATCGCCTTCAGTTGCTGCCAGCGGATCATGCTGCCCAAAGTCTGCGGAGGCTGGTGGCAAGACGCTGAGATGCGTGGCGCCGTGCAGGATGCCAACCTCGACAGATACTTCATAGATGCGGCTGAGCAGGCGGCTTTGCAGCACCTCCACTGGCGGGCCGTCGGCTACGATGCCACGCTGAAAGAGGACGAGGCGCGGGAAGTAGCGCGCGGCCAGATTCAAGTCGTGCATGCTGGCAACGATAGTAATGCCGCGCTCGCGGTTCAGGCGCTGGGCCAGTTCCAGCATGCCAATCTGGTATTTGAGGTCAAGATGGGTGGTGGGTTCATCCAGGAGGAGCAGGTCGGGCTGCTGGGCTACGGCCATTGCCAGGGCCACGCGCTGCTTCTCGCCGCCGCTGAGTTCGTTGAAGATGCGCCTGGCAAGTAGGGCTGTGCCGGTTGCCTCCAGCGCCTCATGAATGGCCCAGCGGTCTGTGGCGCTTTCAGCCCCCAGGAACGAGAGATAGGGCGTGCGGCCCAGGCTGACCAGTTCGCGCACGGTAAAGGCAAAGGGTGTGCTGGATTCCTGTGGGACGACGGCGATGCGGCGGGCGATCTGGCGGCGCGGCAGGCGGCGCAGGTCGCGGCCATCCAACAGGACGCGCCCGCGCTGCGGGTGGAGCATGCCGGTTGCCAGCTTTAATACAGTTGTTTTGCCCGCGCCGTTTGGCCCCACCAGCCCGACCATCTCGCCCGCTTCGATGGTCAGGCTGGTGTCGGCGAAGAGGGGCTGGCTGCCGTAGCCAAAGGCGATCGCTTCAAGCTGGAGCAGGGTGTTTACCATCGGTATTCCTGGCCGGAACGGCGCAGCAGATACAGGAAGAACGGCCCGCCGACCAGCGAGGTCAGGACGCCCAGTGGCAGTTCGGAAGGGGCGATCACAGAGCGGGCGAGCAGATCGGCAATAACGAGAAAGAGCGCGCCGCCAAGCGCGGAGGCCGGCAAGAGCAGGCGATGGCCGGGGCCAAGCACCAGACGCAAGGCGTGGGGCACGACCAGTCCCACAAAGCTGACCAGCCCGGCAATGGTGACGGCAGCCGCTGTCAGGAGCGAAGCAACGGCGATGAGCAGAGTTTTCTGGCGCTCGACGTTCACACCGAGATGGGCGGCGCCCTCTTCGCCCAGCGCGAGGGCGTTGAGCGTGGGGCCAAAGGTGAAGGCCGCCAGCAATCCGGCAAACGTCAGCACGGCAACCACGCCGACCTCAGCCCAACTAGCGACGGCTACGCCGCCCCAGAGCCAGGACAACACCGAGCGCAGATGCTCCTGATTGGGGGCCAGGTAGATCAACAGCGCCTGGATGGCACTCATCAGCGAGGTGACGACCACGCCCGCCAGGAGCAGCGAAACCACCTGCGTGCGCCCGCCGACGCGCGCCAGCCAGTAGACCAGGGCTACTGCGACCAATGCCCCGATAAAGGCGAAGACGGCAGTTTGCTCGATGCCCAGAATGATAAAGCTAGCGGGCAGGAGAAAGCCGAGGGTGATGCCCAGGCCCGCGCCTGCGGACGTGCCGATCAGGTAGGGATCGGCCAGCGGATTACGCAGCAGCCCCTGAAAGAGGACGCCGGCCACTGCCAGCGCGGCGCCGACCAGCGCGGCGCCGATGACACGCGGCAGGCGCAGTTGCAGGATGATGATCTCATCAGCCGCGTCCCAGGCGTGGTGAAAGTGAAAGAGGCCCGTGCTGTTCAGCAGTATTTTGGTGATCTCGCCAATACTAATGGGCACGGCGCCAAAGGCGGTTGCAAAGAGGATGGCGACCAGCAATCCAGCACACAAGAGCGGCAGAACCACGATAGCGCGCTTCCAGCGGCTGCGAGAGGCAGGCACGCCTGCAAGCAGGCGATCTCTGCTGTCCATATCCCATGCAGCAGGTTGCCCGCCCATCACAGGGGACTGTGGCGGCTGCGGTGTGCTGCTGTCGGCTGGCCTGATGGTCTGCATCGTGGTGTCCTTTGTCCGCTCTGTGTGGCAGTATCGCATATTTCTTAGCTGAAAAGGGTGGGGTACAGGTCTTTGGCGAGCGCCTCAAAGCCATCGACGATGCGTGGGCCGGGACGCGAGATGATATTCACGTCAATGGCGTAAACGCGCTGCTGCTGCACGGCGGCGACGATGCTCCAGCCGTTGCGCGTGGCGACCTGCTGCGGAGCGATGCTGTCGGCCAGGACGATGACCTGCGGATTGGCCTTAATCACGGCCTCGTCGCTGACCTGGGGATAACCCTCACCGCTGGTGTTGTCGGCGAATATGTTGACGCCGCCCACTTCCTGGATGAGATCATTTTCTTTGGAGCCACTGCCGACGGTGAAGGGCGAGCCAGGCGTGCTGTAGTCTTCTTCCAGGTAAACGGTGGGATGCTGAGCCTGGCCCGCGACTTTGTTTTTGACGGCGTTGATGCGCTGTTGCAGGCTGGAGACAACCTGCTGCGCTTTATTCTGCGTCAGGGTGAGCGCGCCGACGATGGAGATGTTGCGCAGCACATCGCTCATTGTATGCGTGAAGGGCAGATCAACGACATTGAGGCCCAGACTGGCGAGCTTGCTATCGACTTCCTGGCCGCTGAAATCTTTCTGGGTGATGGCGCTGTCGCTCAGGACCAGATCGGGCTTGAGGGCGACGATCTCTTCGATGTTGTAGATGCCGCCGGAGTTGCTGATCTTTGGCTTGCTGGCAAGGTCGGCGGGATAGTCGGTGTAGTTATCGACGGCAATGACCTTGCTATCAAGCCCCAGCGCGGCGACAATCTCACTTTCGGCAGGAATGAGGGTGATGATCTTCTGGGGCGCAGTGCAGGAGAACTTGATGGGCTGGTTATAGGCATCGTTGGCCTTCATGGTTGGGCACGCTGGTGTTTGCGCAGTCTGCGCGCTGGAGTTGGAGCCACAGGCGGTGAGCAGCAGACTCAGCACCAGGACGAGGGGGATGATGGCGAAAAAGCGCCTTTGCATGGAAGCACCTCCATCGGCTTTGAGCCGTGAATAGTGCGCCAGGATATAAAAAACCTCTATTCCATCCCTATGGAAAAGAGGTGGGTCAGACACTGCGGCCTGACGTTTGCTCTTTCCTCTGGCGCGAAGGATGGCGAGCATGGGCCGCAGGGCAGGTCTCCTGGCTCCCGGCTCGTCGCGCTCTCTTCACTGCCTTCCCACCAGATGATGCTGGCAGTGGCTGCGCCCGCTGGACTTTTCCAGATAGGTGCTTGATGGAGGAAAGCTGGCCGGATACAGTGGCGCGTCCGCATCGGTTTTGCACCGATTTCCCTATTCTGCTCGTGACGAGCCACCCTGCGGCGAATCAATATTCAATTGGCAAAACAAAGTATAGCTGTTTAAGATGGGCGGCGTCAAGGTAGAGCGAGCGATCTGTAATACCGGACGTTCTTCCTAGCCCAGCCCGCAGAATATTGCGCCGCCGCTGGTGAGCGTGCTAGAATGAGACGTATCACCCCGAATTGTTGATCATCCAAGAATGGGGGAATGCCTGTGCTGCCATATCTGGAGGAGTGGGAAGACCGACCGCATGAGGAATGCGGGGTCTTCGGAATCTATGCACCGGGCGAGGATGTCGCCCGCATTACGTTTTTTGGCCTCTATGCCCTCCAGCATCGCGGGCAGGAGAGTGCGGGCATTGCGACTATGGGCGATGGCAAGGTCGGCATTCATCGCAAGATGGGTCTGGTGGCGCAGGTCTTTGATGAGCATGATCTGCTTGGCCTGCAAGGGGAGATGGCAGTCGGCCACACGCGCTACTCGACGACCGGCTCCAGCCGCATCGAGAACGCCCAGCCCATCGTGATGGAGAGCGATCTGGGGCCGTTCGTACTGGCGCATAATGGCAATCTGACCAATACCACGAGCCTCCGCAGGCGCGTGCTGGCCGCAGGTGAGACGCTTGTCTCCAGCAGCGATAGCGAGATTCTGGCAAAGCTGCTGGCAATTGCGCCCGGCGAGACGTGGATTCAGAAGATTCGCCATACGATGCGCGATCTTTCAGGAGCCTATAGCCTGGTCATTGGCACGCGGGATGGCCTCTACGGCCTCCGTGACCCACAGGGGGTGCGCCCGCTCTGTGTCGGGCGGCTGGGTGAGCATTGGGTGATTGCATCGGAGTCCTGCGCGCTGGATACGATAGGTGGCGGGCTGGTGCGCGACGTGGCTCCGGGTGAGGTGGTGATTGTTGATGGTGTTGGCGACAATGGGCTGCGCCAGACGGTTGGGCAGGTGTCGCTGAAGTCGGCGACGTGTCTGTTTGAGTATATCTATTTTGCTCGCCCTGATAGCATTATCAACGAACGCTCGCTCTATCTGGCGCGGCAGCGGATGGGCGCGGAACTGGCAAAAGAGTATCAGGTGGAGGCCGATCTGGTCATTGGCGTGCCTGATTCGGCGACTCCGGCGGCGGTTGGCTTTGCCAACGAGCGTCAGTTGCCCTATGCCGATGGCTTGATTAAAAACCGCTATATTGGCCGCACGTTCATTCAGCCGGACCAGCACCTGCGCCAGCTTGGTGTGAAGCTGAAGTTCAACGCGCTCTCGGCGGTGCTGGAGGGCAAGCGGATCATTATGATCGATGATAGCATTGTGCGCGGAACGACGAGCCGCCCGCTGGTGCAATTGCTGCGTCATGCGGGTGCGCGCGAGGTGCATCTGGGGATTAGTTCACCGCCGATCAAGCATCCCTGCTATCTGGGTGTGGACCTGGCGCAATATAGCGAGTTGATTGCGGCGCGGCTGCCATCGGTCGAGCGCATTGCCCAGGAGATTGGCGCCAATAGCCTGCACTACCTGAGCCTGGATGGGCTGGTGCGGGCGATTGACCTGCCACGGGAGACGTTCTGCTCTGGCTGCTTTACCGGCCAGTATCCGGTGCCGGTGGATGAGGAGGCGACCAAACTCGCCCTGGAGCATTCGAGCGTGTAGGCCAGATGTCGCCGAACGTCTGGAGGTTTCGGATGGAGACGATCAGCCGCAAGCTGCAACTGCGCATCCGTGACGAGAAGGGATTGCTATGAGTGAGTTAAAGGAGACGCTCTCGAAGTTTCTGACCATCCCTGGCGTGCGTCTGGCCGCGCTGGTGGGCCGCGATGGGCTGGTGATTGAAGGTGTGGGCCATGATGAGCTAGAGAAGCTGGAGGCGCTGGGCGCGATGGGGTCGTCGAGCCTGGGCACGACAGAGGCGCTGGGCCAGGAGCTTGGCCGGGGCGGCGTGGTGGGCACAGTGATGGAGTATGAAGGAGGGCTGGTGAGCGTGGACCCGCTGGGCGATTTTGCGTTTATCGCCACGCTCTTTGATTCAGCGCAGAGCCTGGGCCATGTGCGCTATACGGTGAAGAAGACACGGGCGGCGCTCCTGGAAGCATTGGATGCCTCGTGAGCAGCGAACTCGTTGAAGGCGGTATGCGCGAGCAGCAGGAGCCGAACGTTGAGGTGAGCCAGACTGAGGAGGCGAGCGCCTATAGCCGCGCGGGGGTGCATATTGACGCGGCGGCGCGCGCGAAAGCATTGATGCGCCAGGCAGTGCAATCGACCTTTGGCGCAGAGGTGCTGACCGAACTGGGCGGCTTCAGCGGCCTCTTTGCGCTTGATCTGGGACGGCTGCGGCAGCCAGTGCTGGTGGGGTCGATGGATGGAGTGGGAACGAAGCTGAAGGTCGCTTTTGCGCTGGACCGGCATCATACAGTTGGTGCCGACCTGGTGGCTCACTGCGTCAACGACATTCTGACCTGTGGCGCGCGTCCACTCTTTTTCCTGGATTATCTAGCAGTGGGCAAGATGCGCCCTGGGCAGGTGGCGGCGATTGTGGGCGGCGTGGCGGAGGGCTGCCGGGCGACGGGCTGCGCCCTGCTGGGCGGCGAGACTGCCGAGATGCCAGGCTTCTACGCACCGGGCGAGTATGATCTGGCAGGCTGCATCGTCGGGCTGGTGGAGCGCGACGAGATCATTGATGGGCATACAATTACCGAAGGCGATGCGCTGATCGGCTTGCCCTCGGTGGGATTGCATACGAATGGTTATTCGCTGGCCCGCAGCGTCTTTGCTGATTGGGATTTGCGCGAGCCGATGCCAACGCTGGGCCAGTCGTTGGGCGATGAACTGTTGCAACCACATCGCTGCTACGCGCCAGATGTCAATGCGCTGCGCCAGGCGATCACGATCAAGGGGATGGCGCACATTACCGGCGGTGGATTGCTGGATAACCTACCGCGTGTGTTGCCGGAGGGGCTGGCGGCCCGGCTGGACGCGCGCGCATGGGAGGTCTTGCCGATCTTTCGGCTGGTGCAGCGCGTTGGGCAGGTGGATTGGCAGGAGATGGCGCGGGTCTTCAATCTGGGCCTGGGCTATGTCGTGATCTGCTCGCCGGATGACGCTGAGCGCGCGCTGCAACTGCTGCCAGATGTTCGGCGCGTGGGCAACGTGATTGCCCGGAGCGGCGGACCAGGCGTGGTGGTGGAGGGGTTGCCGGGATGAGCGCGCCAGAGCCAGGCAGCATATCCTCTCATCAATCTGACGCGCAGCCCGCGCTCCAAGAGCAGGTACAGCCTGTGCCGCGCATTGCCGTGCTGGTATCGGGGCGCGGCAGCAATTTGCAGGCGCTGATTGATGCGATTGCGCGAGGCGAACTGCGGGCGCGGATTGCACTGGTGATCTGTAACCACGCTGGCTCGCCTGCTTTAGAGCGCGCCGCAGCGCATAGCATCCCGACGCGGCTGATCGTGCGCCGCGAGTATCCTTCCCGCGAGGCGCAGCACGCGGCTCTCCTGGAGGCGCTGCTGGCGGCGCGGGTCGCGCTGGTGGTGTTGGCAGGCTTTGACCGCATCCTGGATGCCGCGATTGTGCGCGCGTTTCCCCAGCGGATTGTGAATATTCACCCCTCGCTCTTGCCCGCATTTGCCGGTGGGATGGCGCCACGCCCGCAGGCGGATGCCCTGGCCTATGGTGTCAAGGTCTCCGGCTGCACAGCGCATCTGGTCACAGAGGAGATCGACGCCGGGCCGATCATCGCGCAGGCGATGGTTCCTGTGCTGGAGGATGACACAGTGGAGAGCCTGAGCGCGCGCATCCTGGAGCAGGAGCATCGCTTGTTGCCGCTGGCGGTGGGTTTGCTGCTGGCTGGAAGGGTGCAGATCGACGGTCGTCGGGCGCGCATTGTGCCCTGAAGGGCGCCGCCTGGCGGTAACATGCAGCGCCGCCCTTCCAGGCAGCGCTGCAAGGAGACCGAGTAATCAACTACTGGGAGTTGGCGCGGGGATGACCAGCGCGTCGCCTGGCTTGATGAGATTTGGGTTCGTCAGGTGGTTGGACTGAATCAGCGCCTGATAGGTGTCGCCGAAGGACTGGGCAATGCTGGAAAGGTTATCGCCTTGCTGGACGACATAGAAGATGGGATAGGCCAGCGTGGCTAGATTTGCCCCAGGGTGATAGACCGTTGGGATGATCAGCACCTGCCCATCCTGAAGCTGCGCCGGGCTATTCATGTTGTTAACCAGCAGGAGCGCGGTCACGTTGACGTGAAAATGGGCGGCGATCTTTGGCAGTGTATCGGTGCCCTGCACGACGTAGCGTATCGGTTGGAGTGGGGGCGTGGGCGTCGGTGTGACGGTCTGAATTGACTTTGTGATGGTTGGCGTTGCGGCGCCGAAGAAGTCACTCAGGCTGGGGGGAATGAAGCTGGCATGGCTGAAGCCAGCGTGCGCGAAGGCAAACGCGGCGCCCGCCGCCAGGACGACCAGAAAGGTAGCAACTAGATTGATATAGGAGGCGCGCTTGCGTCGCTTCGCCCGCAAAGAGGGGCGGCGGGTGGCGCGCAGCCGCTCGGCTCGGCGACCAGGCGGAATCCATTCGACCTCAAGGGGCGCCCCTATCGGCCTGGAGGTTGTGTGGCGCTGGTTTGGCGCTGCCATGTCAGTTGCTCCAGCCAGACGGAGGGCTGCCGCTTCACTGACCGCTTGAGTGAGACCTGTGCTGCGGGCGGAATGTCCTTGAAGCGTGGTTGGTCGTGGTTCAGGAAGAGCGAGTGGCAGGGAGAGTTCAACCAGGCCGCCGGGTGCGAGGCGGTGTCGGATGAGATAGACGATCTCGGCGGGATGCACAGGCCGACTTTGCCGCTCGGCCAGCGCGTCGCTGAGCGCCTGGATGCTCCGGCGGCCATCAATCAAGCGTACCAGATCGAGAAGGTTATCCGAGATCGAGAGGATTTGCCCGGTTGCCAGCCTGATCCGGTAATGCGTGCATGAAGTGGCAACCCGCCCGCCGCTCTGCGGGTTGATGACGCGAAAGGTGGTGTGCAGGCGCGGGACAAACGCCAGCAGCGCGGCGATAGGAAGCTGATCGAGATGCTGCGAGGGGGAGATCGAGATGGTGGTTGGAGGGCTGCCAGCCTGGGACAACGGTGATTGGTTCGGTGTGGCGCGATCCATCCTGCGCCTCCTCATCTAAAAAAATAGGTTGTTTACCAGAGACGAAAGATCGGTGTTTCAACGAGAACCTCACAAAGATCATGCCAATGTTGACGGATCGCTCTACAGATCAGTAGAAATCATTTTCTGGCGCTAGTTGGATGGTCGAAAGGATGTGCTGTGAAAAGAGGAGCAAAGCAACCTCTCGTGGCTCTACTTTATGAAACGCTTTGCAGCCCTGGAACGTCACGCAATAGGAGGTGAAGGTGGACACAGAGGCTATGCCTCTTTGACAGGCGGAGGGAGGAGCGGCTGCGCGGTCGTACTCAAGGGTTCATCCTGCCCTTCCCCATCCCTGGTCAATGGGTTGGTCCATTGTCCTCTGTCTTGATCGGCTGCGTTGAGGACCACTATAATTTCTTTGTCAGATACGGTTCTTGAGACCTTTGTGCAGCAAGATTTCGCCTGGTCTCATCTCCAGGCGCTCCCTCTTTTGCTGTTCGCTCAATGAGCAGTAACATTTTTGTAATATGCAGGACTGATAGTATAGGTGAAAACATATTCCAGGCTCAAAGCGAAGCGTCACAAGTGAGCGCTAGATTGCTACCGACAGGCGCTGTGGGGTAGCTGACCAGGAGGCTATTGATGGATTTGTCGAAGTTGTTTACGCGCAAAGGCGAAGCCGAGGTCAAGGAGGGGGAGAATCCCGAACATCCCCGCCTGCCGGCTGGGCAGTATTTGACGAAGAAGTGGCCGGTGTTGAGCTATGAATCGACGCCGAAGTTTGATCCGACGAAGTGGCAGTTCAAGGTGACGGGGCTGGTTGAAGAGCCATTCACGCTCAGTTGGGATGAGTTTCTGAAGCTGCCGCGCGTGACGTTGACGGCGGATTTTCATTGTGTGACGACCTGGAGCCGCTACGATAACACCTGGGAGGGTGTGCATATTCGGACCATTCTGGAGCGGGCGCGGCCCAAGCCAGAGGTGAAGTATGTGAGTGTGCATTCCTGGACGGGCTACACGACGAATCTGCCGCTGGCCGATCTGGACGATGAGGATGTCTTGATTGCCCTCAAGCACGATGGCGCCGACCTGGAGCCGGAGCATGGTGGGCCGGTGCGGTTAGTCGTCTCCAAGCTGTACTTCTACAAGAG
>JBJKSJ010000181.1:0-6917 GCA_046704085.1 Ktedonobacterales bacterium
CCAGCACGATCTGGCATGCCATCTCTGGCCCCGCTCTCGCCCTCTACCGGCCCAGACACGCCCTCCGGTGAGATACATAGCCAGCCATCTGGAGAACTCGCCAGCCCGGACATGCCTGGCGCGCCCACCATTCCAGGCTCAGACGCTCCAACACCATCAACTTCTTGAGGGATACCGCGCCGCTTTGCGCGCTCACGCGGCAGGATGTCCCAGTCCTGGAACATCCTGCCGCTTCTTCTGTCCTCTTGACGGCGCTGCGCTCACTCTATTAGTATCTATCCCAGATCGCATCACTGCTAGGAGTCTCAAGCATGTCACTTCTGGTTGCCATCCTGCTGAGCAGCGCGGGTCTGCTCATTCTACTCGCGCTGCTGCTGGTCGTTTTCACCTGGCGGCAGGCATGGACGCTGACTCATCCGCGGCGCAAGCTGCTCACCCGCACGCCTGCGGATGTCGGCGTCGCCTTCGAGGATGTCACCTTCACCACCGAAGATTGCGTTACCCTCTCCGGCTGGTTTATTCCTGCGCGCAACGGACGCACGCTCATTGGCTGCCATGGCATTCTCGACAACCGCGAGCAATTGCTTGACCCGGCGGCCATACTCGCCCGATCTGGCTACGGCTTCCTGCTCTACGACGCGCGCGCGCACGGCAAGAGCGGCGGCGCGTGCAGCACCTACGGCCACGACGAGATTAAAGACGTGGCCGCCGCCATCAGCTATCTTGAGGCGCGCCCCGATGTGGACGCCAGCCAGCTCGGCATTATCGGCAATTCACTGGGAGGTATTACCGCCATCCGCGCCGCCGCGCGCCAGCCTCAATTGCGCGTTGCCATCGTGGAAAGCGCATTCGCCGACTTTGCCCGCGACATCGGCAAAGCCTTCACCCGCTTCACCCATCTTCCGGCCTTCCCATTCGCTCCGCTCACGATCTTCTGGGGCGAACGCCTGACCCATATTGATCTCAACGCCATCCGCCCGGTGCGCGACATCAGCGCCATCGCGCCGCGCCCCATCCTGCTGATCTCCGACCTGCTGGATGCCATCGTGGATGAGCCGTTCGATGGCGAACTGCTCTACGCCAACGCGGGCGAACCAAAAGAACTCTGGCAAGTTCCAGAGTGCCAGCATGTCCAGTGCTTCGCCATGCAGCCCGAAGCCTACATCAGCCGCGTGGGCGGCTTCCTGGACAAAGCCTTCGCCCTCGCAAACGCCAGGAGCGAAAGCGCCTCGTGAGGCGCTGAGCGTCAGAGCTATGCGCCATTACTCTTCTTCTCCTGGCGTGCTGGCGCCCGTTTCTTTGGCGTGGCTGGCGCTGCCTGACCGCCCTTGTTTGCCTGCGCCTGCTGGGTCTCCGTCACCGCCGCCTTCGCTTGCGCGGCGGGTGCAGGCTGCGCGGCCAGATGCTGCTTGAGCCATTCGGCCACCAGCGGCACAACCTGCTCCCGATACTCCACCGGCAACATATGCGCTGCGCCGGGCAGCACGACCAGATCTTTCTCGCAGGTCAGCCGGGCGAAAATCTCCCGCGTCATCTCCACCGGCAAGATTTTATCCTTCTCGCCCACCAGAATGCGCGTTGGCTGCTTCAACCCCTCCAGCGCCGGTTTATCCTTGGGATACATGAAGAGCGAAATCCAGGAACTCGTGCGATAGGCGTTGGTGGAATAGGGATCGCTCAGCCAGGCGCGCGCGTGCGTTTTGTCTTCCCAGACCTCTTTCGTCGAGAGAAAAGATGACACTGGCACAGGCGCCCAGGTGAGCAGCGGTCCTACCCCCATGCGCGCCAGGAGCCGCGTGGGCGGCACGATCACGCGATGGCGCAGCAGGTGTAGCGCCGGGTCGATATTGCGCAGGTCCAGCACATCCATTGCCGCCACCGCCTGTAGCTCTGGAATCTCCAGCGCCGCGTACAGCGACAGAATGCCGCCCATGCTGGAGCCACTCACGCCCACAGGCGTGCCGAAACGCTCGGCAGTGTAGCGCGCAGCCGCCCGCAGCGTCTCAATGATACTCTTATAGGTGAAGAGGCCGCGCGGGCCTTCGCTGCGCCCATGCCCAGGTAGATCAACTGCCACCACATTCAGCCCCTCAGCCGCCAGCGACGCCAGAAAGTTTGACGCCGGATCGAGCGTCGAGTACGTGCCTGCATGGCTGCGCATCCCGGGAATAAAGATTGCCGAAGGCGACGTCTTGGGCTGCTTCGCCGGATAGATCGTCAGATGCTTCCGTCCCTTGAACCCTTCCACCGTGAGGAACACCTCTTCGGGCACTCCATTGATCGTCTGGTTACTTGTTGTCATACGCCTGCCTCCTTGTGACGCAGCACGCACGCCGCTGCTTTTGCGGCCATTCTACCAGAAGCCGCTCCATCCCACAAGCGCCTTTTTGAGTTCGCCTGGTCCATCCGTCCGCTGACGTGACAGTTATGCTATGCTATCCGTTGGTGAAAGAGACAGGACCGATAAAGGATAGGCGCCAGCGCAAGCCACTCTTCATGTACCGCTTGCCTTGCTGGCCCGGCTTCTGCAAAGATACGCTGCCAGTATCTCGATGATTTATGAAGAGGAGCTTGAGCAATCTATGCCGACGCGCGCCAAAGTCGCCGTTCTGAAAACACGGCCTGAAACTGTTCTCGAAGACTACGGGCGGCTGATGAAACTTGCCGACTTTGACCAGCAGCTTGACCCCACCAGCACCACCATTCTCAAGGATAATATCTCCTGGCACTTCCCCTTCCCTGCCGCCAACACGACCCCCTGGCAAATGGAAGGGGTGGTTCAGGCGCTGCGTGGCGCGGGCTACCAAGACCTCACCTGCGTCCAGAACAAGACCGTCGTCACCAACGCCTTCAAGGGCGAGGACTTGAATAACTACGTGCCCATTTTCCGTAAATACCAGATTCCCGTCCTCTATAACTTCAAGCCAGAAGACATCCAGTGGGTCAAGTACGAGCCAAAGCACAAGATGCTCGTGCTGGACAAGATTTTTCCCGAAGGCATCACCATTCCCGATTACTTCTTCGGCAAGAATATCGTCCACCTGCCGACGATGAAGTGCCACATCTATACCACCACCACTGGCGCGATGAAGAACGCCTTTGGCGGCTTGCTCAACACCAAACGCCACTACACGCATAGCTGGATTCACGAGACGCTGGTGGACTTGCTTGCCATCCAGCAAGAAATCCACAAGGGCATCTTTGCCGTCATGGATGGCACGACTGCTGGTAACGGACCCGGCCCGCGCACGATGTTCCCGGTGATCAAAGATTACATCCTTGCTAGCGCCGACCAGACGGCTATCGACGCTGTTGCCGCCTGGATGATGGGCTTCGACCCCATGACGCTGAAGTATATCCGCCTGGCGCACGAGAACGGGCTGGGCGTCGGCGAGATGAACGAGATCGAGGTCGTTGGCGCCGACATCTCTGCCGAACGCTGGGGCTTCACCGTTGGCGACAACGGCGCCAGCCGGGTAGGCAACCTCATGTGGTTCGGCCCGCTCAAGGGCATCCAGAATTTCTTCTTCCGCACGCCCCTGGTCAATGTCTTCATCCTTGGCTCGGAAACCTACCACGACTATTACCGCTGGCCGCTGAAAGATCGGCGTATCTTTGAGCGTTGGCTGGCTGATACACATTGGGGTCAGCTCTTCCAGCAATACATGGCTGTCAGCGGTCCAGCAGAGGCGCGCAGCGCCTGAATAGATGGCGCGGCGCGTGTAGTAGAGTAGGAGAGCGTTCTATCAGGCAGATAGAACGCTCTCGGTTGCGATGATCACTTGAAGGCAGCATGGGGAACTCAAAGCCGCCTGGCGCCAGCGCGTGTCGCTGGCCCCCCTACGCTAACCCGTTCCGGCGCCTGATCCCCTTCCCGCAACCTTCGCCTGCTGCTGGCGCTTGCGCCTGCGCAAGCGCCGCCACAGCCAGCGAATGATCAGAAGGAAGAGGGCGATAAAGAGAATCAGCAAGATCAGCGCAACGATGGGCAGCGCGATTGCCAGCACCGTCAGGACAATGGTGACAATATCCTCAAGGATACTGACCACGGGATTGCCGATCCCAACGGTCGTTGCCGTGACCACCGGGCGCGAGAGCGCCTTCATCCCATGCACGCCACCGGCCAGGACCAACCCAAGCCCGGCGGCCAGCGGCGTACTGGTCATGCTGACCAGATTCTGCGAACCCGAAAAGATCAGCGCGCCCATAATGGGCCGAATCACCGTGTGAATCACATCGCTGACATGATCGACTACGGGTATCTTATCGGCCACAATCTCTAGCAGAGCGAGCGCCCCAAGCGCCACCAGCATCAGCGGGTTCTTCAGGATGTCGAAACCGGGCTGAAGCTGAACCACCCCGACCCTGGCGGCAATGCCCAGGCCAAAGAGCGGCAGATAGGCCCGCAGCCCCGATGAGGAACTGAGAACAGTAGCAGCAATGGTTGCCGTCGCTGCTGAGAGTGGGTCCATTGTTATCTCCCCTTGCCTCTCGGCCTGAACCGTTGTTGAATCGTCGGCAGATGCAGAAGAGGCATCTGCCCTGGCTGCGCTGAGCCGGGCGGCGTAACGCCGCCCGGCCTATATTTCTGGACGGTTGGTATTTCTTTCTGATTGGCAGGCGCAGCCTTCTTCCCAGGAGGCAGGTTGCCTTGGCTGGAAGGCTGGCCGTTCCTGAGAGCAGGAGGCTTGCTCTGGCTAGTGAGCGGATCGGCCTGCGCCGGCAGTGAACCGTCCTCGCCAGAGAGCTGTCTTTCTCGCTCCAGGCGACGCTGCTGCCAGGGCGACAGGGGCGGCGCGGAGGCTTGAGGAACAAAGGGCGAGTACTCTGGCCGCAGGAAAGGCGCCAGCGCCGGGTCAACCGGCTCCTCTCCAGCTATCTCAGCGGCGCTGGGAGCAATCAGTAGCTCTTCTTCGCCCAGCAGAGCTTGAAGAGCCTGGGGAGTTTTCGCCCGCCCCACCAGGCTCGTCGTCAAGCCGCTGATGCCGACGACAATCAACAGGTAGACCAGATACAGAACCAGATTGACGATGACCAGGAACGCAATGAGGGCCGCGCCTGTAGAAGCTGGCAGGCGCGAAACGATCAGGCTGGAGAGCGCATTCGTCGGGCTTGACTGGCCGATCAGCCCCCAAACCAGGCGTAAGACGAGATCACAGACCTCCGTCACTGCGCCAGCCACCAGCCCGGCCAGAGCGCCAACTGCCGACTGACGCCCATAATCGGCGAGATCAAGCCAGGCTGCGGCGAGCGCGCCAGAGAGCATGCCCAGGCCAAAGAGCAAGGTCAGCATCAGCAAGAGAGCGTAGAAGGGGGAGAGCATCTCGGTGAAAACAAGCGCCACAGAGAGCGCCGCGCCAAACCCACCAGCGATCAAGCCAGCCAACATTTTCGATGACATGACGCTCTCCCCTTTGCCTCCTGATCCCTCCCACCCGATCACCTGGCCCACAAAAAGTTATCCAGTCAGTTGCTTGGCAATGAGCATCCGCTGCACTTCGCTGGTGCCCTCGCCAATCTCATGCGCTTTCACATTGCGATAATAGCGCGAAACAGGATATTCGTCCATAAAACCATAGCCACCGTGAATCTGCACGGCCTGGTCAGCAGCGCGCTTGGCTGTCTCGGAGGCAAAGAGCTTCGCCATTGCCGCCTCTTTGGTATACGTCCGTCCCTGCACATGCAGCCATGCAGCCTTATAATACATCAGGCGCGCAAGCTCGATCTCCATTGCCATATCGGCCAGCTTGAATTGAATCGCCTGAAACGTTCCGATAGGTCGTCCAAACTGCTGGCGCTCCTCTGCATACTTCAGCGATTCATCCAGGCATGCTTGCGCCAGACCCACGCTCAGCGCCGCAATCGCCACGCGCCCCGAATCAAGAATCTGCATAAACTGATGAAAGCCCTCACCACGCTTGCCCAGCATGTTCTCCTCTGGCGCCTGGCAATCCTCGAACGAAAGCGGGCGCGTATCCGAGGCGCGCCAGCCCATCTTCTTTAGGGGCTTGCCAATGATATAGCCTGGTGTGCCCTTGGGCACGATAATATTGGTCACTTCCGAGCGACCATCCGGGCGTTTTCCTGTCGCTGCCGCAATCGTCACGCCGCCGGTCATCTCCGTGCCCGCGTTGGTAATAAACATCTTCGCGCCGTTGATATGCCAGCGCCCATCGCGCAGGTCCGCGCGCGTCTGGGTGCTGCCGGAATCGGACCCCGCGCCCGGCTCGGTCAGACCAAACGCCCAGAGTTGCTTGCCCTGCGCCAGCGGTACAAGATAACGCTGCTTCTGTTCCTCTGTGCCAAAAAGATAGAACGGCGAGGCGCCCAGCGAGACGTGCGCCTCCATTGTAATGCCCACCGAGGCGTCGCCGCGCCCAATCTCCTCCATTGCCAGACAATAGGCCAGATAATCGGCCCCCGCGCCACCGTACTGCTCAGGGAAAGGCAGTCCCAGCAGGCCAAGCGCGCCCATCTGGCGAATAATGTCATACGGGAACTCGCCCGTTCGGTCCATCTCCTCAGCGCGCGGCTTGATCACTTCTTCGGCAAACGCGCGCGCCGTCTTCTGAATCTCCATCTGCTCGTCGCTGAGCGAGAAATCCATCACCAAAGCTCCTTTGCTGGTTGCGACCACGAGCGGAACGTCCGCAATCGTCTCAAAGCGTCCCGACTCGGCCACAGGGGATTATAACATACCTCTCCTGCCTATGCAGCAGGATGCGGGCCGAGTAGCAAAGCAGTTAGCAGCGGCGGCTGCCAGGAGCAGCCTACCGTTTGCCCCGGCGCCCTGGCAATGCTATAATTCCTTGGGACTCGCCGGAATCCGGCGGATGTCGCCTACCTACCGTTGCTCATCCGTCGGCAGGGGCAGATGAGCGCTGAGCCAACCTGGAAAGGCAAGGCACGCCAATGCG
>JBJKSJ010000182.1:0-23702 GCA_046704085.1 Ktedonobacterales bacterium
CAGCCATTCTCCGCATGGACGCAGACCAGCGCGCCCAGGTCCGCTGCTCGGCGCAGCACCTTGTAGATCGTCTCGTCATCGACCATGAAGGTATCAGGATAGGCCATCAGCAGCTTGAAGCTCGTAACCCCCTCGCGCACCATATCTGCCAGCGCCCGCTCCGGCGCGCTGGTCAGATCGGTTATGGTGATGTGAAAGCCATAATCTACGGCAGCTTTGCCCTGCGCCTTGCCGTGCCAGGTTTCCAGGGCATAGGCCAGCGTTTGCCCGCGATACTGGTTGGCGAAATCGATAATCGTCGTCGTGCCGCCGCAGGCCGCAGCAATCGTGCCCGTCTCAAAATCGTCCGACGAGTTCGTGAGTGGCAGCGGCAAGTCCAGATGGGTATGCACGTCCACACCGCCTGGGAAGACATATTTGCCCGCTGCATCGAACACGCGGTCGGAGCTGGCGGCCAGTGCGCGCAAATCCTGCCCGATGGCAGCAATACGCTCGCCGTCAATCAGGATGTCGGCCACATAATCATCGGAGGCCGTTACCAGATGGCCGCTGCGAATGAGTGTTTGGGCCATATTCAATTCCTTGTTGGCGCGTTAAGATTTCCCCGCTTCTTTCTATCACCCCCGTTCTTAACTATAATAGCATACGGGCCGCCCGGTCATACAATTTTAGCTGGCAAGCGCGGCAAACTCCTCGTCGCTGAGCCTGATACCTGCCGCGCCCAGATTCTCCTCCAGATGGGCAACAGAGGAGGTGCCTGGAATAGGCAGCATCGTGCGTGACCGTTTGAGCAGCCAGGCCAGGGCTATCTGAGAGGGCGTCGCCTGATGTGCCCTGGCAATCTGATCGAGCCGTCCCCCTGGTCGAGCCAGATTCCCGGTCGCCAGCGGAAACCAGGGGATGAACCCCAGACCCTCGCTCTCGCAGAGATTCACAAGCTCTTCGGAAGCACGGTCGGTCAGATTGTAGCGATTTTGTACAGAAACGATGGGAACAATCTTTCGTGCCTGGGCAAGCTGGTCGGCATTCACATTGCTGAGTCCGATGTGACGTATCTTGCCCGCCGCGCGCAGTTCGGCAAGCGTCCCAACTGAATCTTCGAGAGGAACCTTCGGATCGACGCGATGAAGCTGGTAGAGATCGATGCGCTCCAAGCGCAGCCGCTTCAGGCTGCCTTCCAGCGCGTCGCGCAGATGCTCCGGGCGGCCATCGGGATACCAGTTGTTGGGTCCTCCGCGCAGCAGCCCTCCTTTCGTAGCAATCACCAGACCTTCTGGATAGGGATAAAGCGCTTCAGCAATGAGCCGCTCGCTCACATAGGGGCCGTAGGCATCGGCAGTATCGATCAGGTTTACGCCTAGTTCGACGGCGCGCCGCAGCACGGCTCGCGCCTCCGCCGGATCGGCGGGTTCGCCCCAGATGCCTGGTCCAGTAAGACGCATGGCGCCGAAGCCGAGCCGCCGGACGGTAAGGTCACCGCCAAGGGTCAGTGTTCCGCTGGCAGCAACTGGCTGCTGGTCTACAAAAGTCATCGTGAAGTGTCCTTTCTTGTATGGACAGAGGGACAGTCTCACTGCCAAGCGCCCATAGGCGCCTTGATTGCAAATACGTCAATTGGTTTTGCATACTTTGCGCCTGCCGTGTGCTTTCTGCGTGCTATCCCACCTTCCGTTTTTGGCCTTCACTGTGAGAAGGAAATAGGTAGTAGAGCTTCCCCGATTGTGATGTTGTCCCAGGTTACCTTGTGGAGAGGCACGCATGGCTGAAGCGGTTGGTGATCTACGCCTCCGATTGGAGCAGGCGCTTGGCTCAAATCTGGACCGGGGCGCGCTCTTGCGCGAAATGGAAACGCTGGCGCAAGAAACGGCCTTCAGCAATTGCGCTGATCTGTGGGCGTCCGCGCTCTATCAGCGCGATGCAACTTTTTTCGAGGCATTTCTGCTCAAGCGCCTGGATAACACCCTTGAAAAGACCATTCGTGCCCTGCTCCCGCTTGCCGAGGCCGCTGGACAAGATACGCTCTTTACCGGGCTGTATCGCAAGATTGCCCGTCAAGATGCCTGGAATACCGAACTGCTTCAACTGGCCCAGTCTGCACAATCTGATGAGCAGCTCTGGCAAGCGGTGCAGCGCCGCGAGATGGAACGCTCGTGGTTCTCCCTGGAGGAAAAGGTTGCGCTGGCGCTGTATCGGCGAAATCCAGAACGCTTCGCGGCCTTCGTGCGCAAGCATGTGCATCGCGGCTGGGGTCAGGGGTGTGAAACCTTTCAGCGTTTGCGTGCGGAAGCAAAGCAGCAGGGCGACGATGACTTCTATTGGGCGCTGTTCCGTGTGTTGGCCGAGCCATTAGAGTGGGAGCGTGCGGTGGCGCGGCTCTTACTTGAGCGTGTTCCGGCAAGCGCCGTCGTGGAAGCATTGCGCAAGCGCCACTCGGCGCACCTCTGGGAAGCAAATACCAGCATTCTGGGCGATTTTGTAGAGCAGTATGGCATGGCAGTGCTGCCCTATATCGAGGAAAATCTGGGTTGGATTGCCCGACGCGGAGCAGATCGACTGCTCTCTGCTGCCGAGAAGCTGGGCGACGAAAATCTGTACTGGCGCATCTTCTTCAAAGCGGGCGATTCGGTGAAGTGGAATAAAGCGCTGCGAGAGATGCTGAAGCACCCGCTGTCGGATGAAGCGTTGTTCCGGGAGGTGCAGCGCCGGACTCCACCAGCAGGGGGCTGGTACGCGTGGCGGCTAGAGAGGGATGTTGCCTTCCAGTTCTATCGACGCAACCCAGGTGTGTTTCGCCCCTTTCTCGAGCGCTTCCTATACGAGCCTGATGCGTCGCTCTTTCAAGAAGCTGAGCGCGTGGGTGATGCAGAGTTCCTGGATTTTCTCTCTTTCTGGGGGTTACGCCAACTGGCGATGCTGATTCACCGCGCCTTCCCTTCTCAAAGCCTGCAACGCTGGTGGAAGCCAGATCCAAGCGCGCAAAAGCAGGTTGCACACCTGGGGAAGCTGCTCACAGATCGCTTTGATCGGCTTTATGCACAGTCCCCAGAAATGTATGTGCAGCACGCGGCAAATATTCTCAGCCGCTTTCAGCCGTTTGAGGTCTGGTCATTTCGCCCGAATCTGGAATATAACCCGGCCTTTACCTATCTCTTCCGCCAGCATAGTGACGCCTGGCGCCAATCGGCCAGCGGCATCCGCGAACTGCTGGAGTCGCCCAATATTTATATCCAGATTATGGGCCTCGATATGCTCGCTGAGGGAGGCGCAGATGCCGCTGCACGGGTCGCCGAAAATCTGTTGCTGCTGCGGGCGCTCCTGCTGGGGCGAGCAAAGCGCAACACGAAGCGCAAGGTATTAGACTGCCTGGAGCAAGCCGCACGCCAGGGCACTGAGTATGCCGGGCACATCTTGCCGCTGCTCGAAGAGGCGCTGCATTTCCAGGGCAAGCGCGCGATTGATGAGCGTGTGATGGTGGCTTTTGTCCGGCTGCGGCATACCAAGGCCGAGAAGCAGCCAGTATAGTTTTGGGAGCAGAGAGTATGGAAGTTGCGCTGGCCTACGATCACCGGACCACCCTTGTCTCTACCGCCGATAGCTCGGCGCTTGATCTGGCTGCCAATCTGCGGCGCACCCCTGTAGCATTTCGAGGGCGCGTCAAAGAGCCGCTGCTGTTTCGGCAGCTTATGTTGGCGCTGCATCAGTGCATCCTGAGCGATCTGCGCTGGGTGGATGAAGATGTCTGGCGATGGATGCTGGACCCGGTGATTACGGTGCATCATGATCAGATATTCTTTGAGGCGTTCAGCAACGACCAATCCAGCTACGCCCGGCTCTCGGCTCCGCTGACGGCCTTTGAGCCGGAAGGCGAGATCAGCTACGGCACAACCAACATTGATTTTACCTGGGAACTGCGCGACGCCATGCAGAAGCTGCGCAGTTCGCGCCGGACGGAGTTTCTCGTTGGCGCGGGCGGCTTCGGCGTTACGACAGCCACCAGTGCAGGCACGCAGAGCCATTTCGAGCGCAAGGTCGATCTACCCGAAAGCTGGCTCAAAGGCTTCTTGCAGGTGCAGAGCGCGCTGGTCATGCACCCCTTCATCTTTGAGGCGCGCCCGGTTGATCTGCTGACGACGCTGGCCTTCTTTCAGGACCATAAGCCGGGCAAGCCGCCGCATGGCCTGCGCTATGAGTTCCGACCCGACGAGCCGATCAGCATCATGCTGGAACCCTGGGAGCAGCGTTTTCCGCTGCGCGGCACGCACTACAGTGGCTACGAGCGCACCGTGCGACTCTGGGGTCGGCGGAGGCTGCAACTCTTGCAGGGCGTGCTGCCCTACGCGGATCGCGTCCTGGTGGGTGTGCTGGGTCGCGGGCTGCCGCATTTCTACATCTGCCACTGCGGGTCATACCAGTTTACGCTCGTGCTTTCCGGCTGGACCAAAAACGACTGGTCCAGAGATAGCGCCTTCGATTTACTGGCGCCGCGCGCCCGGCCCGATCCGCAGCGCGGCGCCAGGGTCTATGCCTATCTGCGTGAACACCTGGCCGCGCCGCTGAAGGATGTCGCCGCAAATATGGGCTGGCCCAGGCAAGAGGTTGAGGAAGCGCTCTTTTATCTCTGCCGGGCTGGCCGCGTAATGTTCGACCCAACCAGTTCTCAATATCGGCTGCGCGAGTTGTTTGCCGAACCTATTGATGTCGCTGCCCTCTTTGCGCCGGACCCGCGCTTTGCAGTAGCCCAGCATCTGTTCGATGCCGGGCGCGTTACCCTCCCGCTGATCACCCGGCCTGAGCCAGATCAGAAGGGTCGGCGGGAGACGCGCGCCCTGGCGAAAGTCGATGATGACATATCCTACGCGGTGACGGTCTCGGTAGACGATACCGGACGGCTGCGCTTTGGGCGCTGCACCTGCAAGTTCTTCGAGGATAGCATGATGTCGCGCGGTCCCTGCGCCCATATCCTGGCTGCGCGCCTGGCGTTGGAGGTCGCCCGGGCCGCGCAGCCCACGCCGGAGGCTGGGTAATACTTGTAGCGACGTACTTCCAGGCGGCGAATCATCAATTTCCGTTTTCTGATTGCTCAAAGAGATAAGTATAATAGTGATGAGATGCAGTCCGGTTAGCCATGATGCTGCGATGTTACGTCGCGGTGGGTCACTAGCCTCGTTACCTCTTCGCAGGTTCCCCGCCTTCGTACAAGCGGGGCGCCGCTCCAACGCTTGAAAGTAATCGGACTGCATCTCTGACCACCCCACACAAAAGGAAGCACCCCTATGATCGACGAGAATGCGTGGCTGGCCCAATGGCAGCGCGAGCGGGAAGAGCGCCGACTGGCGCGTGAGCAGCGCTTGCAGGCGCGGAAAACGCAAGATCGCCTTGCTTTTGGTGAGGAAACCTGGGGCATTTCTGAACAGCAGCGCACCTCTACGCTCGATATTGCCAAACTTCAGCGGTTTGGTATGCCCGTCTTGCACACCGAGACTGAGCTTGCCGAGTGGCTGGGCATTCCGCTCTCGCGCCTGCGCTGGTTCACCCATGATCGTCCAGCGGAAACGACCTGGCATTATGTGCGCTATGTGATCCCCAAGCGCAGCGGCGGCGAGCGTGTGATCCTGGCTCCCAAGCGTGAACTGAAAGCCTTGCAGCGCAAAGTGCTGGATGGCCTGGTCGCCAACGCCCCAACGGCATCGGCGGCGCATGGATTTGTGCGTGGGCACTCGGTGATGACCAACGCGCAGCCCCATGTGGGCAAGCAGGTGGTCATCAAGCTCGATCTGAAAGACTTTTTTCCCAGCATCACCTTTCCGCGTGTGCGCGGCCTCTTTATCGCGCTGGGTTATTCGTTCTCAGTTGCCTCAACGCTGGCGCTGCTTTGCACGGAATATGACCGCGAGTCATTTGACCGTAATGGTACGCGCTACTTCATCAGCATTAGCCCTCGCCATCTGGTGCAGGGCGCGCCGACCAGCCCCGGCCTGGCGAATCTGGTTGCCTGGAGCGTAGATCGTCGACTGAACGGGCTGGCCGCCAGCTATGGCTTTACCTACACCCGCTATGCCGATGATATCACTTTTTCTGGCGATCAGAGCGAGGTTGTTTGCCAACTGCTCTCCACTGCTCGGCGCATCATCACCGACGAGCGCTTTGTCGTGAACACCGCCAAGACACGCATCGCGCGCCCCAATACCCGCCAGACGGTGACGGGCCTGGTCGTCAACGATGCGCTGGCGACGCCTCGCCCCCTCCGGCGACGGCTGCGCGCCATCCTGCACAATGCAAGCAAACAAGGACTCGAAGCGCAGAATCGCACCAAACATCGAAACTTCCGCGCTTATCTGCTGGGGATGATCGCGTTCGTGCATGCCACCAACCCGCAGCAAGCCACCGTCCTACGCGCCAGCCTTGAGCGCATCGGGGCTGAGCCAGAGGAAAGCTGACTGGCGCTCCAGTACATCTGGCCGCTGCAATGTCTGGCTGAGGCAAGTCGTTCCTGTTCAATCTCGTGGGGCGGCGTTCCCACGAGCCTTCTGGAGCATCTGCTGCACCCTGGCAAGATTCTCGCGTAGCTGAGCCACCAGTTCCTGGACATTGATCTCCTCGAAGATGGTCAGCGCTTGCGTATAGGCGCGGGCCGCCTCCTCCCACTGTTCCTGACCCTGTGCCAGACCTCCCAGGGCAGCGTGGATCGTCGCCTCGTCTTTTCTATTCCCTTGCTCCTTGGCGATAACGAGCGCCTGCTTGAGATAATCTGCCAATGCTTCTTTGCGCTTCAGGGCGCTCATCACCCCAATCAAGTTAGAGAGGGTCACAAAGAGATTGCTTTTGTCATCGATCTCTTGCCAGATCACACGCGCAGACTCCAGATAGTCTGCGCCTTCCTCAGAGCGTCCAAGGTTCGAGAGTGCAAACCCCAGGTTGTTGAGCGCCAACGCCTCATTTCTTCGGTCGCCCGCTGCATGGAGTAGTGGAAATGCCAGTTGGCATTTAGATACGGCTTGCTCCCAACGCTCCTGGTTCTGCGCGATGAGGCCCTGCATCCTGAGCGCGTTGCCTTCGCCTGTCTGATTGCCAGCTTCATGGTGAAGCGGGATGGCCTGCTCGAAGGCGCGGGTGGCTTCCTCCAGTCTTCCAAGAGCGTGCAGGGCATAGCCGATATTGCCCAGGTTGATGCCTTCCTCTTTGGGATTGCCGAGTTTGTGATAGACGCTTGCAGCTTGCTGAAACCAGAATGCCGCCTGCTCCCACTGCTGGCGCCGATGTTCGATGAGTCCCAGCGTGTTGAGCGTACTGGCTTCTTGCGCCTGATTGCCCGTCTCCCGTTCGATTGTCAGCACCTGCTTGTAGCAGTGTATCGCCTCCTCGGTGTGCCCTGCTGCCGAGTGCAGCGCAGCCAGTTCCAGAAGAACCGCCTCCTCGTTTGCCTGATAACCCAACTGGTGATAAAAAGCGAGCGCCTGCTCGTAAGCGCGCAGCGCCTCCTCCTGGCGGTCCTGTTTGGCCGCCAGGCGAGCCAGACTCAGCAGCGTGAGCGCTTCCATGCCCGGATTGCCTGCTTCACGATGGATTGCCAGTGCCTCCTCGGCAAAGCGCGTCGTGTCTTCTGCCTTTCCCTGGCTCTGCGCAAAGAGGCTCAGATAGGTGAGGGTGACGCCCTCGCTCGTTCGGTCGCCGATCTTGCGCTGAATAGCCAGCGCCTGCTGGTAATACTCTGCTACTTGCTCATGGCGCCCTAGCGCATAGCTCAGATTGCCCAGCGATACGAGGGAGCCACCCTCGCCTCGTCGGTCGCCGATCTCACGCTGAATGGTCAGCGCCTGCTGGTAATACTCCAGCGCTTCTTCGTTGCGCCTCAGTTCCTGGGCAAGCGATCCCAGGCTATTCAATGTGGCTGCCTCGCCTAGCCGGGCGCCGATCTTGCGTTGCAGCCGCAGCGCCTGCTGGTAATACTGCGCTGCCTCTGCCTGGCGTCCCAGGTCTTGAACAACACGGCCCAGGTTGGTAAGGGTGACACCCTCCCCACGCCAATTCTGTGCCTCGTGTTCGATAGGCAGCGCCTGCTGGAAATACTGTTCTGCTTCTGCGTTGTGCCCCTGAATCTGCGCAACCAGGCCCAGATCATTGAGGATTTCTCCCTCGGTCTTGCGGTCGTGGACTGCACGGACGAGTTCCAATGCCCGCTCAAGCGAGCGCCCTGCTTGGTCGATATGACCTTGAAAGTAGGCGATTAGCCCCAGCCAGTGGAGCGCCTCGCCCTCGCATTTGCGGTCATGGACCTCGCGTCCGATAGCCAGCGCCTGCTCAAAGACCCACGCGGCCTGCTCTGTTCGGCCCAGATCAACGGCAAGGATGCCCAGATGGTTCAGGGTAGCACCCTCGCCCGCCCGGTCGCCCAGGTCGCGTCGGGCGTTGCGTTGCAGAGTCAGCAGTTCCATACCCAGCCGCCAATGACCGCTGACGGAAAGATATTCAAAGAGCGCATCAATCGCTGCGCTCAAGTGCTGGAGCGCAGTCTGTTCGCGGGCAGCGCCGCGCAGCGCCCCGGCGATCACATCTTCCTCGCGGGCCAGGGCGGCAAAGTTATTTTGATATTCCTCAGCCAGCGCCCTGGCGTCTTCCACCAGCGCCTTCAGGGCAGCTACCTGCGTCTCGGCGCTCTGGGTGGCCCATTCCTCGCGGGCTAGTTCGCGCAGCAGCGGATGCAGGCGCACGCGCGGGATGGCAGGCGCAGTCGAATTGCGGGCTTCGATGGCGGATGCGTCTGGGGCAGCCAGCGCCAGCAGCGACGAGAACAAGGGCAGCGAGAGGTGATGATGCGAGGCGGCGGGATCATCAGGGGCAATCAGACTGATCAGCGACAAGATGGCCATGAGGTCCAGATCATCCTCCGCAGGGTCAGCCTCCCCTGGAGGCAGCGGGATGGCGCCTAACAAACGCTCCACGAAAGGGCGGGGCCAATCAGGACCATCCGGCAGACCCAGAACCGCAAAGCGTCTGCGCTGCACCGGGGTAAGCAAATCCAGGCTTTTCCCCAGCGAATAGCGCACACTGATGCTGCGGTCATGTGGGTCTCTCAGCCGAGTAAGAACCGCTGGCTCGTGGAGTTCCTGCGCCAGCGCGGCCACACTGATGCGCTTGAGCGTAGCGCGGGCGGCGGCCAGTTCAAGGGCAAGCGGGAGATAACCGAGCGCTTCGGAGATGCTAGCCGCCGCTGGGCTATCTCGCGTCTCCTCCCAGGCGCCACCCCGGTCAGCATAGCGTTGAGCAAAGAGGCGAACCGCTGCGGCTGCCTCCAGCGCCTCCAGCGAAACCAGGCGCAGGCGTGGCAAGAAGGGATCGGTGCGCGAGGTAAGCAGGACGGCTATATTCAGTGCGTCCAGGGTCTCCAGGGCGCGGCTGAGCGGTAAGTCACGCTCGATATTATCCAGCAGCACCAGCGCCGGAACGCCTGCCCCGGCGCTGCCTGCGATGCGTAGCTGGGCACGCAGCAGACGCTCGCGTGCCTCAACCTCAGCCTCCGGGGTAGTCGTGCGCCCCAGTTCCTCTGTCGTTGGAGTGATATTCCAGGCAGCGAGCAACTGATCATAAATCCAGACCAGGCCGGGGAGTTCGGTACGCTCATCGCAGCGGACCCACGCCAGGCCACCGGGAAAGCTGCCCGCGTCACTCGCTAGCTTGTGGACAACCTCTGCGGCCAGCGACGATTTGCCCACGCCGCCCATACCGATGATCGCTGCTGCCGGAGCCTGGCTCTGGGGTTGGTGAAAAGCGGCGTACAGCATCTCGCGTTCCGTCTCGCGGCCCACAAACCCAGCGGCGCGCGGCGGCAGGTCGCGCGGGGGGTGTGGCCCTGAGAGCAGGTCAGCTTGCTGCTGCTCCAGGAGATGCTGATGCAGCGCGGTCGCCACTTTCTTTGCCAGATCATCCGGCGTGGTAAAGTAATCCACCACCCGTTCGCCCTGAATCTCATCGCGGAAGGCCAGCAGCGCCGCGCGATGTTCCGGGTCACGCTGTTGCGCAGGGAAGAGTGCATCGGGACTATCAGTCGCATCGGTATCGGCATGCGCCAGGAAGAGGAATTGAGGCAGCCCCAGGCGTTTGGCTTCCAGGTACTCCTGATGCGTGACCGAGTGGGTCTCGCCAGGAGGAACGAAACCATAGCGCCAGGCGATAATCCCAATGTAGACGTCGGCGCTCTGCACCTCTTTGAGCGAGACGGTGGTCGCATCGCCATCCTGAGCGCCAAACTGGGCCATGTCGATGGCGAACTGCCCCATGCGTTCCAGCACATCATGCACCTGGGCGCGATGGTGAACTAAATCCTTCTGAGTGGAACTGATGAAGATACGGCTGGTGCGCTGCGGAGTCTGGCCGAACTGTGGGCTGCGCATGGGCGACTCCTCCATTCCCGCTGTGGCTCATTCAGCCACAGAAACATCCACTACCTGCTCAGGTAGCATACTGCACAGTTCTGGGGTTGTCAACGCAGGGCTGTCTATGCAGATGGATACTCTACCAACCCTTGCGCAACTGCTCCATAAGACGACATAATGAGGCCATTCCTGTTCGCCGAGTTCATGTACAGAGGAGCAGTTTATGCAGCAATTTCCGCCAAATTAGCCACCAGGCGCCCCACAGCAGGCGCTGCCGCAGCAAGCCCTGGAGCGATTGCAAAGCATGCGCGGCGCACCCGGCTAGGCTGGCCTGTTCACCAGCGATCTTTCGGTGAATGAGTATCTCCTGGTCAAGGCGGTGGGTTTTGAGCCGCTGGGATTGGTTGTTGGCTCCAGCATCTATCATCTGGGGTTTCAGTTCAATACTTTCCGGCAGGATATCGAGGTCACAGTGCTGTCGCAGGCAATGTATCAGGCCCGCTAACTGGCAATGACTCGCATGGAACAGGAAGCGGCAACGCTGGGCGCAGATGGCATCGTGGGGGTTCGGCTAGAGATCACCTTCCGCGAGTGGGGCGCGCATATGGCCGAGTTTATCGCCATCGGCACAGCCGTGCGAAGCCGTGAAGGCGGCAACTATCGCAATGTGCGTGGCCTGCCCTTCACAAGCGATCTCTCCGGTCAGGATTTTTACAACCTTGTGCAAGCGGGCTATATGCCGGTCGGGCTGGTCATTGGCTCGTGTGTCTGGCATGTGGCCTATCAAGGCATCCACCAGTGGTTCAAGAGCGTGGGCACCAATATTGAGAAGATGGCGAATTATACTCAGGCGCTCTATACCGCTCGTGAAACGGCGATGGCGCGCATGCAAGCAGTAGCAATGCACCTGCGCGCTCAGGGCATTGTGGGCACGCAGGTGCAAGAGAAAAATCATGGCTGGGGCAGTCATGTCATCGAATACTTTGCCCTGGGCACGGCCATCATTCAGACTCGCGCCGAGCATGCGATCCAACCACCCCAACTGACGTTGAGCATGAACGATAGCCCGACGTTGGTAGCTGCTGCGCCACCGCCAGCGGTCCCAGGCAGCTCCACACCGACCGGCTAAATCGCCACCATTGTGTGCTTTACATGCGCATGATCTTGAAATAGCGTCTAATATCGGGAAGCTGCCAGATAATCACTAAACCGGCCCCAACGGCAAGCGCGCCTCCAATCAGTTTCAGCATGTCATGGCTCCTTTCGCGTCATAATCTTACTGCTCGCGGGATTCATTGCTCACATCCGGGGTGGGCATCTTCACTGCTCGCCTTACCGTCTGGCGCCTGAGCGCGCCTGTGCATCACCTTGCCGCCTGGGAAGAAGCGTGATCAGTTTTGGCGCATCGGCGCCATCCTCAATCTGAAGCCCGCCCAGGTCTGGCACAGCCTGGTACAGAGCTTCCTCAAGCTCTGCTTTGAGTGCAGAGGCAGAGCAGCCCTGACAGTTTCCCGCCAGTCGCAGGCGAGCGATGCCGTTTTCGATACCGATGAGTTCGGCAGCGCCTCCACGCGACTCGATCGAGGGTTGGAGCGCATCGAGCGCCTGGAGGAGACGTGTCTTCAGGTCCACTGGATGCAGCCCATGCAACAAGAAGAGCGCGCCGACCAGATCATCGCGGGCCAATGCCTGGGTCAGCGCGTCATCTGCCCCTTCTGCCTGCGCGACCAGTTCCAGGATGCGCGCCAGACCCTCGCCATACAGATCGAGCAAGGTCTGGACAAGCTCTTCAGCAGTGGCAGATACACGCGGGTCGGGAAAAGCAGCGAGTTCTTGAAGCAACGTCTCAATACGTGCCGCCCGGCGCTGGTGTTCCTGTCGTTCTTGCTGCATAGTCCCTTCTTCCCTCAGAAGACTGTTATTACCTGTTCCAGAACTCTCAAGCTGGTGGCAAATATGGGCTGGATGGATCGATAGCGCCTTTGGTAACGATGCCGCTGGCGAGCCTGGGAGTGGCTCTTCCGGCGCCGCGATTCGCGCCTTGCTCACCCTCATCTAAGCGCCCTGGTTCTTTGCGTTCTCTGCGGAGCCTTTCCTCGCCCCTGGCTGTCCCCGGCTGATGGTCGGGCCTGGGCGGGTTCAGTGGTCGTTTCAGCATAGTTCCTCCTCTGGCATCAGCCAGGGAGGAGGCTGCACTTCCTCCCTGGCGAACGCTTCCTCCGAAGCTGAGATGTTAGAGATTCACTCCAAAGGTTGGCGAGTGGACAACCTGCAACTCTTTGCCTTCGCCCAGGTACATATGCACCCCACAGGGCAGGCACGGGTCGAAACTGCGCACCGCGCGCATGATGTCGATGCCCTTGAACTTATCCGGGCCGTTCTCCTCGAAGATGGGCGTATTTTGCACGGCATCCTCATAGGGGCCAGGCGTCCCATAGCTGTCACGCACGCTAGCGTTCCAGGGGGTTGGCGGATAGGGGTGGTAGTTAGCGATCTTACCATTCTCGATGACCATGTGATGCGAGAGAACCCCACGCACTGCCTCATGGAAGCCGCAGCCAATCGCTTCCTGAGGCACCGTGAAATCGCTCCAGGTTTTTGTATGCCCGGCGCGAATCTCATCGAGGGCTTTGTCTATGCAATGGAGCGCAACTGCCGCTGCGTATGCCTGGAAGTAGGTCCGTGCTCGGTCTCGTTCGATGGCATTGCTCCATTTAGGAATCTTCCACTCGAACTCCACCTCTGGCTTCAGCGCCGTCTTGGGGAGCCTGATCTTCACGCTGTTTCCGGTGGCCTTGATATAGCCGCCCAGGTCCACGATGCCAGCCAGCGCCGTCGCCCACAGCCGCGCAATCGGGCCACCCCCCGTGTCCAGCGCCAGGTGTTTGCCGCTCCGCTCATCATACCAGCGCGGCGACATCACCCAGCTATACTTGTCGTTGAAGTCGCGTTTCTGAGGTCGGGGAAGCGTCGTCTGGTTCCAGGGATGATGCTTATCAACCGGATTGCCCAGCGGGTCACGATCCACGAAGGTGCGCTCATTCTGCCAGTCTTCGTAGTAGGAACTGCCCAGCAGTATGCGGATGCCCAGGTTAATTTTTATCAGGTCGTTCGTAACCAGTTGCCCATCGACGACCACGCCTGGCGTTACAAACATGGCGCGGCCCCACTTATCCATCGTCTTGTAATCGTAATCGCAAACATCTGGGTCTTGGAATGACCCCCAGCAGCCCAGCAGTACCTGGCGCTGCCCTACCTGCTCGTAGCCTGGCAGCGCCTCGTAGAAGAAGTCGAACAGGTCGTCGTGAAGCGGCACGACCTTCTTCATAAACTCGACATACTTCATCAGCCGGACGAGATAGTCGGTGAAAAGCTGGATAGTGGCAACCGTTCCAACGCCACCAGGATACAGCGTCGAAGGATGGACATGGCGCCCCTCCATCAAGCAGAACTTTTCGCGGGTGAGTCTGCTCATCTGGAGCGCCTCGCGGTAGAATTCGCCCGTGAAGGGGTTGAGCGAGGTCATAATGTCAGCTATCGTGCGATAGCCGTGATCTTTCGCGTGCGGCGCCTCCGTCTTCTGGGCCTTCTCCCACACGCCTGGGTTGGTCTCCTTCACCATCTGTTCGCAGAAGTCCACTCCGACCAGATTCTCTTGAAATATGTTGTGGTCGAACATGTATTCTGCGGCTTCACCCAGGTTCAGAATCCACTCGCCCAGGGCGGGCGGCTTCACGCCATAGGCCATGTTTTGGGTATATACCGAGCAGGTGGCGTGGTTATCTCCGCAGATACCGCAGATGCGGCTGGTGATAAAGTGGGCGTCGCGCGGGTCTTTGCCTTGCATGAAAAGACTATAGCCCCGGAAGATAGATGAAGTGCTATGGCATTCCGCTACCTTCCGATTTCTAAAATCAATCTTGGTATAGATGCCCAGACTGCCAACAATGCGCGTGATCGGATCCCACGCCATCTCGACAAGCTGTGGCGCCTCGGTTGGGGCTTCCCCGCGTCTCACTTCCGTTGCCATCTGATACTACCTCCTTTGGTAGAGTCACACTATGCTGGTCACATCTTGTCCGTCTCACCACTTTGGACGGTAGCCCGTCGTAAGTTCTTTGCCGGTATGCCGCCAGGAAGGCTCTTTATTGACCGTGTGGTTTGTCACCTTGCGCAGCGCCCTGATCGCCGGTCCATAGATCGTGATGTACTGCGAAGAGAGTTTGCTGCCTGGCGGGGCATCCATAAAGGGCATAAACTTATCCGGGAACCCTGGCATCGTGCAGCCAATGCAGATACCGCCCACATTGGGGCAGCCGCCAATGCCGGCCATCCAGCCACGCTTGGGCACGTTGCATTGCACCACCGGCCCCCAGCAGCCTAGCTTGACCAGGCACTTCTGCGACCCATATTCGGCAGCGAAATCCCCCTGCTCATAGTAGCTGCCCCGGTCACAGCCCTCATGGACCGTCTTACCGAACAGCCAGGTAGGGCGCAGCGCATCATCCAGCGGAATCATCGGGGATAAGCCTGCCGCTTGATACAGGAGATAGAGCAGGGTTTCCATGAAGTTGTCCGGCTGCACTGGACATCCCGGCACGCATACGATAGGGACGCCCGCCTTGGACCGCCAGTTCCAACCCAGATAATCCGCCAGCCCCATTGCGCCAGTCGGATTGCCCTGCATGGCGTGGATGCCACCATAGGTGGCACAGGTGCCCGCTGCGACGACTGCCCAGGCTTTAGGGGCCAGCCGATCAATCCATTCCGTCGTCGTAATGGGCTGCCCGGTCGCTGCATCAGTCCCCAGCGCCGCCCAGTAGCCCTGATTCTTGATCTTTTCGTTAGGAATGGAGCCTTCCACCACCAGTACGAAGGGGTCAATTTCGCCCCGCTCGGCCTCGTACCACCAGTTCATAAAGGTGTCGCCCACTTCATAGGCAAGTACCGGATTATGGAGGTATACCTTGGGAAGACCCGGTATGGCGCCAAGTACCACATCTTCGATGCTCGGCTGGCTCGCTGCGGTCACGGAGACGGAATCTCCATCGCAACTGAGGCCAGCCGTGATCCAGAGGATGTGGACTTCCTCCACGCGCGCGCTGGTCGCCATAAATCCCTCCTCAAACGTGATCCAAACGCTCGTACTCAGCAGCTAGAGATAGAAGATTGTCATACCTCGCAAAAGGACGCACTACTCAAAAAAGCTATGCCCCTCGGCAGCGCAACAAAATGAGAGGGAAGTGAGCAAGGGATATCTGTAGGGCTTAAGCGAGGTAAAGATGTTGCACAATATATGCCAGCGGAGATGAGAGGAATCTCACGGCGCAAACAGCCTGTTCCTCTCTTGCTCAGGTTCGATGGCGGCTTGCTGGAACCACATGAATATCGGCGCCGATGGGGTAGCGCAAGAGCTGGTTTACCACCGAGCCATACAGCATATTGTGCCAGCGGCTGCGGGTTGGCTGGCCGATCACTATTTGGGTGACATGCCGCTCACGGGCCACCTGCGCTAAGGCCGCAGCAATAGCTCGTCCTTCTACACGAATGACCTCTGCCCCCAGGTCTTCGGCCAATCGCATTTGCTCGCTCAGCAATTCTGCCGCTGGTGAGTGCGAAGGGAGGAGGCGGCGCGGTGTAACCACCGTAACGGCCAGGAGGGGCGCCTTGAGTCCTCGTGCCAGCCGCCAGCCATCACGCAGCAACTGCTGAGAGTGTGGGCGGACATCGAAAGCGACCATCACCCTCTCCGTAGCTGTCGTAGCCCAGGCCAGTTCTCCTGTCTCCTCCCGGCCCTGCATCAAGGCTTCCAACTGCGTTTCCGTCTTCTCTGCGGTTCGCCGGAGGGCTAACTCGCGCAGAGCCGTCAGGTTGCTCTGGGAGAAATAATTGTCCAGGGCTTTGCGCGCGCGCTCAGGCGGGTAGACATTGCCATGACGCAAGCGCGCCCGCAACGCATCGGGGGCAATGTCGATCAACTCCACCTCATCCGCTTCATCCAAAATCCGGTCGGGGAGTGTTTCTCGCTGGCGCACGCCCGTGATAGCCTCGACAATATCATTCAGCCCCTCCAGATGTTGAATGTTGAGGGTCGAGACAACAGTGATCCCTGCCGCCAGCAATTCCTCCACATCTTGATACCGCTTGGCGTTTTTGGACCCTGGGACATTGGTATGGGCCAGCTCATCCACCAGCACAACATGGGGGCGCCGCGTCAGGATGGCATCGGTATCCATCTCTTCTAGAGTGATCCCCCGATACGTCACCTGCCTGCGCGGCACGATTTCAAGATCGCCGATTTGCTGCTCAGTGAGGGGGCGACCATGCGTTTCCACATAACCGATCACCACAGCAGCGCCACGGCCTTTGCGGCGCCGTCCCTCATTGAGCATCGCGTAGGTTTTGCCCACTCCTGCGGCCATGCCCAGATAGATGCGCAGCCGCCCGCGTCTATGCTGAGGCACCACAGAAGCGGCGGATACCTCCGCTTCTGTCTCCCCAGGCGGCGCTGGATCGCGCAGTTGGTAGCGGTCGAGCAAATCTTCTGGATCAGGACGCTCTGAGTCTCTTACTGATTCATCCCTGGCGATAGGACTCCCCTCCTTACGCTCCGCCATCCAAGGCCATATTGAGTTCTAGCACGTTGACATAGGGTTCGCCCAGCACCCCCACCGTGCGGTCATGGATATGGTTCTGGATGAGCTGCTGCACCGCCGACAGGCTCATTCCCCGCTCCTTGGCGATGCGGCACGCCTGATACATCGCTCCCGCGACCGAAATGTCCGGGTCCAGCCCAGAGCCAGAACTCGTCACCAGATCAACCGGGATTGGCGTTCCTGGGGCGTTACACGCCTCGTCTTCCTGGAGAGCCTTGAGTTGGGCTTGCACCTCCTGCTGCAAGTTGTTGCTCGTCGGGCCGTTGTTGGAAGCGGACGAGTTCGCACCGTTATAGGGCTGGGATTGCGATCCATCGCTGCTCAGCGTCGCGGAAGGGCGGCCATGAAAGTATTTGGGATTCGTCCACTCCTGTCCAATCAGCGTGGACCCGATCACCTGCCCATTCTTCGTGACCAGACTGCCATTGGCCTGATGGTTGAATAACGCCTGCGCTAAACCAGTAATCACCAGGGGGTAGGCGATCCCCACGATCAGGGTCAGGACCAGGGTTAGGGCGATAGCGGGCCTTGCGTAATCCAGAATGAGCTGCCTCCGTCCGCGTGGCGCAGGCGCCAGGGGTAGCCCTGGCGCGGAGGCTGATTCAGTGGCCGTGTTCTGCGGCATGTCTGTACCGTTCCCGGCCTTGCTGGAAACCTCGGCTGATGACCCCTCCACTGGCTTCTGGGCATTGTTCCCAACTCCCTGTTGATTTCTCTTGTTGCGGCGGCGTGGGCCGTTGTGTGCTTCGTTCTGCATCATCGCTCTTTCTCCTCTTCGCTCCAGGTCAAGCTAGGTCGTCAGGTGCAAGGCAACCAGAATCAGGTCGATAGCCTTGATCCCCAGGAAGGGAATGATCATACCTCCGACACCATATATGAGCAGATTGCGCCGCAAGATGGCGGCTGCCCCCAGCGGACGGTACTTCACCCCGCGCAGCGCCAGCGGCACCAGCGCAATAATAATCAGCGCGTTAAAGATCACCGCCGAGAGAACCGCGCTATGCGGTGTGGCAAGGCGCATGATGTTGAGCGTATTCAGCTCCGGGTAGGCCACCGAGAACATCGCCGGGATAATGGCGAAATACTTTGCCACGTCGTTAGCAATGCTAAATGTCGTCAGCGCCCCGCGTGTAATCAGCAACTGCTTGCCAACCTCGACGATCTCAATAAGCTTGGTCGGGTTGGAATCCAGGTCCACCATGTTGCCCGCTTCTTTGGCCGCCTGCGTCCCGGTGTTCATCGCCACGCCCACGTCCGCCTGGGCCAACGCCGGAGCGTCGTTGGTGCCATCCCCCGTCATGGCGACCAGCTTTCCGCCTGCTTGCTCTTGCTTGATGAGCTTCATCTTGGTTTCGGGCGTGGCCTGGGCCAGGAAATCATCGACTCCCGCTTCTCTGGCAATCGCAGCAGCCGTCAACGGGTTATCTCCCGTAATCATCACCGTGCGGATGCCCATCTTACGAAGCTGGTCGAAGCGTTGGCGCATTCCACCCTTTACGATGTCTTTCAGGTAGATCACGCCGAGTGTGCGGTTATTTTCGGCCACCACCAGCGGCGTTCCTCCGGCACGCGCGATGCGCTCCACGATGGGGGTGAGTTCCTCTGGATTCCGCCCACCCTGCTCAGCCACGAATGCCTTGACCGCATCGCCCGCGCCTTTGCGAATCTGCCTCCTGGCGCCGCCTGGGCCATCCAGATCGACCCCGCTCATGCGGGTCTGCGCGCTGAAGGGGATGAAGGTCATGTTATGCTCGGCCACGTCGCGCCCGCGCAACAGGTAGCGCTCTTTTGCCAGCACAACAATAGAGCGGCCTTCTGGAGTCTCGTCGCTCAGCGAGGCTAATTGGGCGGCATTAGCCAGTTCCCCTTCGCTGACCCCAGGCAGCGCCAGGAACTCGCTCGCCATGCGATTGCCCAGCGTGATCGTGCCTGTCTTATCCAGCAGCAGCACGTCAACATCCCCCGCTGCCTCCACAGCGCGCCCGCTAAGCGCCAGCACGTTGCGCTGGACCAGCCTGTCCATGCCCGCGATGCCAATCGCCGAGAGCAGTCCGCCAATGGTGGTCGGAATCAGGCAGACGAGCAACGCAATCAGAATGGTGATGGAGACGGGGCTATTAGAGTAAATAGCGAACGGCTCCAGCGTCACTACTGCCAGCAGAAAGATGACCGTCAAGCTCGCCAGCAGAATGTTGAGTGCAATCTCATTCGGCGTCTTCTGCCGGGCGGCGCCCTCCACCAGCGCAATCATCCTGTCAAGGAAGGTTTCGCCCGGATTAGAGGTGATCTGGACAATAATCCAATCGGAGAGGACGCGCGTGCCGCCCGTGACGGCAGATCGGTCGCCCCCGCTTTCGCGGATGACAGGCGCCGACTCGCCCGTGATGGCCGACTCATCCACCGAAGCCACACCTTCGACCACCTCGCCATCGCCGGGAATCAGATTGCCCGCTTCGACCAGCACAAGGTGGCCTTTGCGGAGCTGTGGCGCCGGAACCAGATCAAAGGGGCTTTCTCGTCCGCTGGCGCCCTCCTTCAGCACCTTGGCCTGAGTTTCGGTGCGGGCGCGGCGCAGTGTGTCAGCTTGCGCTTTGCCGCGCCCCTCGGCCATCGCCTCCGCAAAGTTGGCAAAGATCACTGTAAACCAGAGCCAGATAGAGACGGCCAGTGTAAAGCCAAAATCACTGTGCAGCGACGGGGTCAGCAGCGCGCGCACAAACTCGATAGTGGTGATGACACTGCCAATCTCCACGACAAACATTACCGGATTGCGCGCCTGCACGCGGGGATTGAGTTTGATGAGTGAGTCAATGATCGCCCTGCCGAGAATCTGGCGATCAAAGAGTGAGCGCTTGTGCCGACGGCTGCTCACGCTCTCTTGCCCACCGTCGCCTTCAGATATATCTAGCGGGGCGAGCGGCACGGTCGTAGCTCCAGTTTGCGTCTCTTTTGGTGGCATCTCTTCTTGTTGTGACATGGTATCCTTCCCCTCGCGCTAGAACGTCTTGCCAGCTAGCATAAAGAGGTGTTCAATAATGGGACCGAGCGCGTAGGCTGGGAAGAATGTCAAGGCGCCCACAATGATGATCACACCGATGAGCAAGGCCGAGAACAAGGGGCCGTCTGTTGGTAACGTTCCAGCCCCCACTGGCACGATCTTCTTCTTGACTACCGACCCGGCTATCGCAATGATCGGGATGGCGAAGAGGATGCGCCCGATAATCATCGCAAAGGAGCCGGTCCAGTTGTAGAAGACCGTGTTGCCCGCCAGCCCTGCAAAAGCCGAGCCGTTGTTGCCGGTCTGGGAGGTGAAGGCGTAGAGAATCTCCGACAATCCATGCGGCCCAGGATTGTAAATCGAGCTGACCCCAGCCGGCGTGACGCTGGCGATGGCGGAGAAGCCCAGGATGCTCAAAGGTAAGATGAGCAGGGCCAGAGCGGCCATCTTCATCTCCTTGGGTTCAATCTTCTTGCCCACATATTCGGGGGTGCGCCCGACCATCAGCCCGGCAATGAAGACAGCGATCACCGCAAACATGATCATGCCATAGAGGCCAGAACCCACCCCGCCAGGGGTGATCTCGCCCAGGGCGATATTGCCCATCAGCACCATCCCTCCAATCGGGGTATAGCTATCATGGAAACTGATGACCGAGCCAGTAGAGGTATCCGTTGTGGAGACCTCAAAGATGGCCGAGTCAGTGATGCCGAAGCGCACCTCCTTCCCCTCCATATTGCCCCCGGAGGAAGAGAGTGTCCCAGTATGCACCGTCTGGTCAATGGTGTAGGTCTGATTACCGACATGCTGGGTGGTCAGCAGCGGATTACCTATCTGCTCTGCTGGAAGAACGATGAAGATGGCTACTAACCAGAGCGCAAACATCGCTCCAAAGATGGCCCAGCCCTGTTTGGTATTGCCCGCCATCTTGCCAAAATAGTAGACCAGTCCTGCCGGGATGACTAACTCCGCTAGATTCTCTAGCAGATAGGTGAGGGTGTTGGGATCTTCAAAAGGGTGAGCCGAGTTGGTGTTGAAAAAGCCGCCGCCGTTGTTGAAGAGATCCTTGATGATCTCCATCGAGGCCACCGGCCCCTGCGCCAGAACCTGGGTCTTGCCCTCCAGGGTATGTACCAGCGTGTAGGCGTTGAAGTTCTGAATGGCGCCTTGTGAGACCAGGAAGAGCGCGCCCACGATACAGATGGGCAGCGCCAGATACAACACGATGCGAGTCATATCAACCCAGAAGTTGCCCAGCGTCCGGGCACTGCGGCGGGTGAAGCCGCGCACCACCGCGACCGCCAGTGCAATGCCCATCGCGCCAGAGGTAAACTGGTGGAAAGCCAGCCCGGCCATCTGGGTGAAGTAGCTCATCGTCTGCTCGCCCGCGTAGTTCTGCCAGTTGGTGTTGGTCGAAAAGCTGATCGCCGTATTCCAGGACAGCCCTTGCTCGACCCCGCCCAACCCGGCTGGGTTGAGCGGCAGGCTGCCCTGAACCCGTTCGATCAGGTAGAGCAGCAGCACCCCCGCGATCCAGAAGCACAGCATGGAGATAGTGTAGCCGATCCAGCCCTGCTCCTGGTCTTCATGGATGCCACAAACCCAATAGATCGCCCGCTCCACCGGGCGCAGCACAGGCGAGAGCCAGGTACGGTCCCCGCGCAAGACATGATAGAGGTATAACCCGATAGGCTTGGTCAACAGCAGCACGATCCCAAAAACGATGGCGACCTGAGCAACCGAGTTTAAGGTAATCATCCCACTGGCGACCAGCCAGAGGATGGGTCCCAGGACCAGCACTCCCAGCACCACCAGCAGCGTGGTGAACTTGATGCTTGGGAGGGGAAAACGCCGCATGGAAACAGCCATTGTGCGCCTCCCTTAGAACCAATCTGGGCGCAGCAAGGCGGCAAACAGATAGATGCCGACCAACAGCGCCACAATCCCCACTAAAATGTATTCCAGCACAGTTAATTCCTCCTTAAATGCGCTCACAGAAGAAGACAAAGGCTCCCAGAGCGACAAAGGTCACAAGGGCAACGACGACCACCAAGAGGTCATACATGGTGTATGCTCCTTTCCTGTAACAACTCAACCAGACTCACCAGCGCCTGACTGCTCCAACAACAGTGGCTCTTGCGGTGATGCAGGCGTCGGTGGCGTTCGCCGCTCCTCGGCATCCTCTGGCGTTTCGGCGGGCGCAGCCGAGAGTACTCGCTGAATGAGGCGCAGCAGCGTCTCAATGGGAAACGGCTTGAGCAACACCGCCGCAGGATGAAACTCTTCCAGGCGACTCCGAACGGGACGAACTGCTGTGATGACGATGACTGCTGGGCGCGTACTCGCCTCGCTCCCCATGTCAGTGTTCTGATTCACAGACCGTTCCAGCGAACGGAGGACATCCCAGCCAGTATGATCGGGCAAGTTCAAGTCCAGCAGGATCAGATCGAACTGAAACTCAAAGGCCACCAGTGCTTCCTGAGCGGTGGCGACACTCTCGGCCTCAATGACCGAATGGCCGCGTCGCACCAGATTGAGGCCGATAATGCGACGTAAAGGCGCTTCATCCTCAACCACGAGTATGCGTGCCATCAGGAAGCCTCCTTGCCAGGGACCGCTGTCGTGCCGCATCCTTCATCCAGGGATAATGGGCCATACCCTGGGAGTTCCAAGAGTTGCACAGTTTCCCTTTCGTGTCTGCCACTCCTGCCCAGAGCATGACTCAGACGCAGGAAACAGCGTTTGGCATGCTGATACAGGCTTGTGCGCTGGCGCACGTAAGCTGGTGTCCCAAAGGCCACGCCAAACGCATCACTTGCAGGAGATTTTGCCTGCTGGGTTCCTGGCTCAGCCGGGAGCAGGGGCCACAACGCCTCAGCAAGACTCCCTGGTGCGAAGAAATAGGCCACATGAATCAGCAAAAAGTAGGCTTGTTCCACTTCCCGGTCACTGAGACCTGCATATCCCTCCGCCTTAGCCTGATCCAGCGCCTCGCGTAATCGAATCCCTGCCTCATTGAACAGTCGCCACCAACTGCGCTCCAGGCATCTCTGCGGGGTCTGCTGATATTGCTGGCTCAGTTGTCGGCACAGACGTGCCAGCCCGCGAACCTGTCCATCAGGAGGCTGATTCAGCAATGCTGTGCATTCCTTCGCCAGCGAGGCAGTTGTACTAGCTGTTACCAGTTCATATGTTTGTCTTTCTCCTGCGTGCATGCTGTATTCTCCATCCGGTAGTGACTTTCCAAGCCCGCGCCCGATCAGGAAGAATCGCTCTGGTCTCCTGCTGGCGCCTCCACTGGGAAGTATAAGCGGGCAAGATCAAGATCACCTCAAGAAAGAGAGTCAAAATGCTCAAGATGGCGTCAAGATTTGCAGAGTACCGAGCCAAAGAAGGTCCAGTCTCTGGATGCCAGAGCTAGTCTGCGCGGAGCCGGTAGCCGATGCCCAGTTCTGTCAGGAGGTAGCGAGGTCGGCTCGGATCAGGTTCAATCTTGCGGCGGAGTTGGTTGAAAAAGACGCGGAGATAGTGAATCTCATTTTCATAGGCAGCCCCCCAGACGGCGCGTAGGATGGCCCGGTGCGTCAGCACCCTGCCTGCGTTGATGGTCAAGTACTTCAAGAGGTCATATTCTGTGGGGGTCAGATGAATCTCCCGGCCATCAACGCTGACCTGGCG